>JAWSVH010000006.1:0-116686 GCA_033852015.1 Desulfobacula sp. | reverse complement strand
TGAACAAGGCCGATAATATGCTTGAGCAATACAGATTTTCCCGTCCCGCTTTTTCCAATTACAACAAGAATTTCTCCGCGATAAATAGAAAGGTTAAGGCCGTTTAAAACCGTTTGAGTACCAAAGCTTTTCTTAATATCAACTAATTGTATAAGTGGCGTATCCATATTTAAACCAGAAAAAAAGTTATAAGATAATCAAAAATCAAAATAAATATACAGGACTGAACAACTGCATTCGTGGTCGAGGTGCTAATCCCTCTTGCGCCAAACCCGCCAAAAAGATGAGTATAATAGCCCCGGTAGCAACAAATGGTTGTAACCACAATGGAAAAGGCAAATGATTTATAAAAACCGCCAGTAATATCATGTATGGAGACACTTTTAATAACCGTATCCATGTATACGTTCTGATTAATACCTAAAATAACAGACCCGGATATATAGCCTCCAAAAATCCCGATAACATCGAACAAGGCCGTCAGTAAGGGGAAACTTATAATAGACGCTACAATTCTGGGTGAAAATAAAAAACGTACCGGATTGATATGCATGGTTTTTAATGCATCTATTTGTTCAGAAATCCTCATGACTCCAATCTCGGCAGCCATCGCAGACCCGGCACGGGCTGTAATCATAATTGCAGTAAGCACAGGACCCAATTCGCGAATTAACGTCAAAGAAACCGCCGACCCTAACGCAGCTTCTGACCCAAATTTCACCAAAGAATAATAACCTTGAAGTCCTAAAACCATTCCGGTGAATAAACCCGTTAATGCAATTACAAAAATGGATTTACTGCCGATAAATGAGGTTTGTTCGAGAATTTTCAAAACCTGAAAAGGCCTTCTGAATATATGGGTGACTCCTATGACAAAGAACAAAATCACCCTGCCAAGGGATTCAAGCCAGGCAATTATTTTCTTCCCGAATTTCTCAATAAATTTAATTCGCATAATTTTGTGTTTATATCGTCAAAAGCCATGAAAAGCAAGATAACTCACATTCATTTTATATATCTTTTTCAAAAAAATGCAAGCCAATGATTGACACGTATAAAAAAACCTTATACGTATAAATAATCTAACTTTACTAATAAAAAAATAGGTTCAAAAAATGGCTCAAAAAATAACACTAAGCATTCCTGATTTACTTCACGAAAAGCTTAAAGAATGGCGATCGAGCTTCAACTTTTCTAAGATGTTTCAAGAGACTTTGATTGATGCAATTCATAAGAAAGAAGAGTTCCAAAAGCGTTTTTCCAACGATTCTGAAATATCTGATACGATTAAGCGGTTAAAACGTGAAAAACTCATTTGGGAAAAAAAGTTCTTTGAACTCGGGAAAATAGAGGGTCTTCGCTGGGCGTCATCTGCTCACTATGAAGATTTGTTATACGTATTGCACTTTGATGGTACGTATAAACTCACTTCTGATCCTAAAATGACTCAATATTTCGATCGGACATATCAATCGGCTGATCTGGCCAAATATTCAAACAGAGAATTTCTTGAACATGAACAGATGTATATGGACGGATGGTTTAAAGGTTTTTTTGAATTTTGGGACCAAATAAAGGAAAAAATATAACCATGACATCTTCAAATCACATTCTTGGAATTGATGTTGGTTCCGTATCGATCCATATCGCTCTTATTGATACTTCTGCAAATATTATTCATACAGCGTCCTCTTCCCATCATGGTGAAGTTAAATCCTGTTTAGAATGGATGTTGAATGATGTTAATCATGATACCATTGACTGGATTGCCACCACAGACGGCACGCCTTCTTTTATAGTTAAAAGCCAATCTTATGATGGACAACTTGCACTCATACAGGCGGCCAGATATTTTCATAAAACCTTTGATGCCATTTTACATATCGGTGGTGAAAATTTTTCTTTGAGTCGATTTGGAGAAGACCAAAATTATTTAGGCGCTAATCATAATACATCATGTGCTGCGGGTACAGGCAGCTTTCTCGATCAACAAGCCCGACGGCTTAATCTTCTGGGTGGCTCACAACAATTGAGCAAAAATGCCCAGACCAATACTAAAAAAATTCCGGATATAGCGACCCGGTGTGCCGTTTTCGCCAAAACAGATCTAATACATGCTCAGCAGGAAGGTTATGATATCGCACAAATCTGTGACGGACTATGTTATGGCCTTGCCAAAAATATTTCCAACACCCTTTTTAAACATAAGGATATGGGTGAAAAAATTATTTTTTGTGGCGGCGTCGCATCAAATATATGTGTTAAAAATCATCTTGAAACAATTACAGGCCATACATTAATCTGTGATGCTCATTCTGAATATTATGATGCCGTGGGTGCCGCATTATGCCTTTTAAATGATATAACAAACCAATTGCCCTCAGACACCATTAGCAAAATTGACAAAATACAAATAGCATCTCCAAAAGATTTCTTTATCTCATCTCAAAAAGAAACCGCACTTTCATATCCTGGACTTGAACTCAAACAATCAACATATCCGGATTTTGATTGTTTTTCTTCCTATATTTTTGAAGATGTTGAAGCCGATATTTATATAGACCCCTTAACCTGTGACACTTCCCAGGGTTATCTTGGAATGGATGTTGGCTCTACCAGCACCAAAAGTATCCTCATAAATAATCAAGGCCTTCCCATTGCAGGTTTTTACACCAAAACTGCATCACGGCCTGTCCTGGCCGTACAAAAGATATTTAAAGCCTACGAGAACTTTTTTAACACATATAATATTAAAATAAAGATCAACGGCTGTGGTACAACAGGCTCGGGACGTAGAATAAGTGGAAAAATAATCGGTGCAGACATCGAGCCAGATGAAATTACCGCCCATGCAAAAGCCGCATGCAATTTAAATAAAGATGTGGACACGATCATCGAGATTGGCGGTCAGGATGCCAAATTCACCCTGCTTAAAAACGGCATAGTGACCTCTTCTCTTATGAATACCGTTTGTGCCGCTGGCACCGGTAGTTTTATAGAAGAACAGGCATTAAAACTCGACTGCGCGCTATCAGAATATTCCCAAAAGACCGAAGGTATTCAATCACCGGTTGCAAGTGATCGATGCACTGTTTTTATGGAACGAGATATTAATTATTATCTTGCTCAAGGGTATCAAAAGAATGAAATATTGGCATCCGTACTGCACTCTGTACGGGATAATTATTTAACAAAAGTTGCGAATATTGCGCAAATTGGCGATTGTATCCTTTTTCAGGGAGCCACAGCTAAAAACAAATCCCTTGTGGCAGCTTTTGAACAGAAACTAAATAAACCCATTCACGTATCTAAATATTGCCACTTAACCGGTGCCCTTGGGGTTGCATTAATACTCAAAGAAAAAAAATCACAAACATCCGACTTCAGAGGGTTTGATTTATGGAATAAAAGCATCCCTGTCCGGCAAGAAGTCTGCGAATTATGTACCAATCATTGCAAGCTGACACTTGCGGATATCGATGGACAAACGCTTGCCTATGGATTCTTATGTGGAAGAGATTATGATACAAATAAACGAGTCGCCATTCAAAGCCCACACGACCTGTTAAAAATCAGGAAACTTGCTGTTCCAAAAAATGAACCTCCCACGCTGAAACACAACTTCACCATTGGAATTCCATCCGCTCTTCATCTATTTGAAGATACAGATCTCTGGGTCTACTTTTTTTCAAAACTGGGCATCAAAACCATTACCAGCAAATCTTTAAAAAACCCTGTCCAGATAGGAAAAAGTTTAGCAAGAGCAGAATTTTGTGCCCCGGTAGTTTCCATGCATGGTCATGTTCAATACTTAAATGAGCGAGCAGATTATATTTTTCTGCCCTTCTATTTTGAAGAAAAACAAGCAGTCAAAGACCGTCGTAGACAGCATTGTTACTATACGCAATTCACCCCATCTGTGATTTCATGTCTGCAGGGAATTGATAAAACCAAAATCATTTCTCCCATTATAAAATATTTATATACGAATTTTCACACCAAACTTGAATTATACAAATCTTTAAAGAACATTTCATCAGATTTCATGTTCTCCTTTTTTGATATTTCAACGGCCTTTGATGAAGCTGTCAAACATAAAGAGACGTATAAAACAGCCCTAAAAAATAAATATCTTGAACACAGTTCCAATTCTGAAAAAATGAATGTTGTTTTTTTAGGTCGTCCATACACAGTTCTCTCCAAATCAACAAACAATAACATACCCCAGATTTTTGAAACCCTTGGTGTAAAGACTTTTTTCCAGGACATGATAGATTTTAAAGACCATGATTTTTCACAAATTGATCCTTTATTAAAGGAAATTCACTGGGAATATGCAGCTCAAATATTAAAAACCGCTTTTTATGCCGCTACCTGTGAAAACCTATACCCTGTGTATATCAGTTCTTTTAAATGTGCTCCGGATTCTTTTGCCATAGACTATTTTAAAATTATTATGGAACGATTTAACAAACCCTATCTGGTTCTTGAATTGGATGAACATGATTCCAGTGTTGGATATGAAACACGGGTTGAAGCTTCGGTACGTGCCTTTGAAAACCATCGACAATCTGTTGTAAAAACAAACCATGCAGATATCTCTCATCTCACCCCGGCATTTTTGCCAAAAATTGAAAATAAAACGGTTATTTTCCCCAATTGGGATACCTATGCTGGCAACTTGCTTGTTTCAACACTCAAAAATGAGGGTTATAATGCGCTTTTAATGGAAGAAAACGAGCAAACCTTGAAAAAAAGTATTTTAACCAATACAGGACAATGTATTCCCTTAAATGCCATTGCAGCAGGATTTATTTATACCGTAGAAAAAAACAATCTTAATCCAGCCGATTGTGTTCTCTGGCTCAATCCATCAGAGATTGCATGCAATATTAAAATGTACCCGTATCACATCAAGAAAATTTTAGAGAAAAACAAAGGTGGGTTTGAAAAGTCACAAATTTATAAAGGCGAGCTTTCCTTTTTTGACATTTCATTCAAAGCTTCTACAAATGCATATTTTGCCTATATGTTCGGAGGACTTTTGAGAAGTATTGGCTGTAAAATCCGTCCATATGAAATTCACAAAGGAGAAACCAATCAAGTATTACAAACTGTATTAAAGTCAATATCTCATGCCTTTGAAACTGGTGGTTCAAAAGAAGCTGCACTCAAAAAATCAATGTCCATGTTCTTAAATATTGACACCCATAAAGAGACTCGACCAAAAGTCGGTATTTTTGGAGATCTGTATGTCAGAGACAATGACATAATGAACCAGGGACTGGTTCAGTTTATAGAAGACAACGGAGGGGAAGTCATTACAACCCCCTATTACAAATATGTAAAAATCATTGCAAACTCCTACTTTAAAAAATGGTTTAAAGAAGGAAAATACGTAAGCTTAATTTCCAACAGCACATTATTGGTCGCCATGCAAACCATGGAAAAGAGATATTATAAATATTTTGGACAAATATTGGACAGTTCAACGTTTAAGGTAAAAGATTCCTACGAAAATATTCTTTCAGAATATGGTATTGTTCAGGAACATACAGGGGAGTCCATGGATAATATTTTAAAAATCCATCATATCATAAATGAAAATCCGGATTTAAAACTCATGGTACAGACCAACCCGGCTTTTTGTTGTCCAGGGATGATAACAGAGGCCATGGGTCAAAAACTTGAAACAAAAATAAAGGTGCCCATCGTCAGCATCACCTATGATGTTTCCGGAGGAAATAAAAATAAGGTCATCATTCCGTTCCTGAAAGATTCAGGCAAGCAATCCTACTCCCAAAGTCGAAAGGTATCTGTCTGACGTTCGCCGGGCAGATAGCATTTGGTCTCCGGATATTGGTTCAGATACGAATTTTGGAAATCAATACGTTTAACATTAAAACGGTTGTGACTATCCACAGCTCGTCTGTACCTTAAATAGTATTCATCATAGTTTTTAAGGTGTTCTGGACTTTTATGATCCGTGATATTATAAAAGTTCACATAGGTATATTTTAAAAGTTCCTCAAACGAAGAAAGATATTTTTCAAGACTGTTATAGTGCTGAACTACATTCCTATTGTTATAGAATTTTTGAACATCAAAAACCCAGGCAAGATCCTTTTTTACAAAAAACTGTTTGTAATCAGTTGTATATTTCACCAGGCGATTTATGGCGTTTTGATTTTCTTTTTTAATTCGACGAAGCTGATCAATAAACTTAACTGTCTTTTTAATTTCGTTGATTCGAGATTCGACTTTGCTCAAATTTTCAAGTTTAACCAAGGCATTATCTAATGTTGAAGTGGTGAGCTTTACTTCCTCACTTAAGCGGATCATCTGTCTGACAACCGGCGAAAGATGAGAATATCTATGTTTTTCAGCATATCTTCCATACAAAAAGGCTTCACCTGCCACAACAATGCTAAAGGTGGTTAAAAAAATCATAAAGAAGATGAGCCCGGCTTCTTTTCTGGATTTGAAAATAAAATAAGGTGTTGTAATCGGAGCCAACAGAACCATGGGAGCCCACCATTTGGGTTTATCATTTTCAACACACTCACGAAACATCAACCCGGCAAGAATAAGAACATACGGAAAGTATAAATAGTACACTAAGACCCACCTTTACTGGTTACTATATTATGACCACTGCCATCACTGGAGACTATGACAGCGCCATCATTATCAGTTCTAAAAATATTTATTCCCATTTTATCATACCGGTTCAAAATTTTTTTATGGGGAAAACCATACCGGTTGTTCCAACCACAAGATATTATTACACTCCCGGGACCCACTTTATCAAGGAAAAGTTTTGAGCTGGATGTAGAACTCCCATGGTGTGGAGATAACAAAACATCTGACTTAAAATTAATATTCTTAAGACCGCGCAACTTTTCTTCCCTTGCCTGGAGGATATCTCCTGCAAAAAGCATTGAAAATTTGTTATAGACAAGCTTGAATACCAACGAATTATTATTAAGGTCTTTAAATTCATTCTGAACCGTCGTATCAAAAAATAACAATTGAAGATCTCCAATTATCATAGGATCTATCTTTCCTAACGGTTCCACTATCTGGATCTTTTTTTCTTTGCAAAGCTCAATCAAACGAAAATAATTGGCTGTTTTTATCTGGTCGGAATTTTTGACCAGTGTATCCACTTTAAAATTATCCAAAATGAAAAGAAGACCGTTCAAATGATCCCCTTCAGGATGACTTAAAATCACATAATCCAAATGACGGATTTGTTTTTTCCACAAAAAAGGTGCCACAATAAACCGACCGGTATCAAAAGAAGAAAACCCGGAAAATCCACCACCATCGACGAGGATATTTTTCTTTTCCCTGTTTTTAGTCAAGGCACTGTTCTGAATCAAATCACGGGTTTGGATCAATGCACTGTTTCCCTGTCCTACATCCAGGACGGTAACCAAAAGATCTGAAGATTTATTTTTTGTGCCTTCAAATAAGCCAAACCCAGCTAAAATCGCTATACAAATGGATGTCAGCAAAAAAAATGAGACCTTTTTGTTGAACAAAAGAAACAGACAAAATAGAGCAAGGTATATAATTACAAGCAGATACAAATCCGGAGTGACCACCCTTGACCAGGAAAACGGAATGAGGATCATTTTTTCACAAATCGTGATTGATATTTCTATTAATTGACAACAAAAGAAAACAATTTTTGTCGCCAACACTGGCATCATAGAAAAACTCAACATGGAAACAAGACCCAGGGGCAAAACCACAAACCCGATCAATGGAATTAAAATAACATTAGAAAAAATTCCAATACCAGAGACCATATTAAAATAATATGCGGTTAAAGGTGCCGTTCCCAGGCCTGCAAAAAAAGTAACAATGATCAACATTCCAGCTTTTGATAGCACCGTCTTTTTGGTTAAAAAAGTTAAATTTTTAACCAAAGCAAGACCGGAAATTATGAAAGCCACCGCCATAAATGATAATTGAAAAGAGATGGAAAACAGTGCGGCCGCATCAAACAATAATATCAATATTCCGGCAATGGACAGGCTTGAAATAATATCTTTTTGTCGTTCAGACGCATAGGAAATCAACACCACCATAATCATGATAATTGCCCGTTGAGTCGACGGTGAAAAGCCGGTAAAAACGGCATAAAAAACCAAGGGCACAATGGTCAAGATTCCAGCCAGTTTTTTTGATCTTCCAGATATTAATAATTGTTGGAAAAAAGAGAGTACCCAATAAAAAAACGAAAAGAACAAAAGACAGACAATGGAAAGATGCAAACCGGATATTGCTAATAAATGGCTTATTCCTGCTTTTGAAAACAGATCTCGAACCGAGTTCGGCAGCACTTCTTTTTTACCAGCCACAAGGGAGACTAAAACCTTACCACTGTCCGAGTATTTAGTTGTAGCAGACACAAAATGATAATACCCTGCCCTGTGAGTTTCAATTTTTCTTGCTAACCTTATAAAAATTGAACTAAAAATCCCTTTAACTGCCAAATCCTCAAATAGAGGATCGGATAAAAGGTCTGATGATACCACCTGAATCTTTTTACTATTCACCCATGCAGATCCATAGATATCTTGAAGTTGCATAAAACGACGGTAATTAAACCCACCGGGGTTGGAAAAATTACGGATAGATTTAACCTTTGATTTAAACCGAATCTCATCATTAAGTTGAAACATGCTATCGACACGACCATAAACACTTAAATTAATGAGACCCGTGACATTTATTTCTCCGGTTTTTGTCTGGATCTTATGACACTCCAGTACATATTTGGTTTTCCTTTTATCGTGTCGGGCAAAAGAAACAATTTTTCCGGTAACTATATATTTTCCAGGCCCTGAAAAATGGGAGATATGGTTGTCTGGCAAATCTGGATACAATTTAGCCTGAATAGCCAAATATCCGATGGAAAACATCAGACCTGTTGCAGCAATCACGACGACTCTTTTTTTAGGGATACGAATGGCACCCAGAAAAATAAATATAAGAAGGGAAATCAAGAAAAAAACAAGGATAAAAGAAGCAGCGGTTTTATGTTGGGCAGAAAAGTTTCCTGCAACAATGCCCGATATCAGGAAGATGAATAAATATACGCTTATGGGTTTTAAAGGTTTAAAAAATGCAGTCACATGATCTAACCTTATACTTTTAGAAGGAACAATTTTAACGAATACGCTCTATATCTGCTCCCAGAAGTGAAAATTTCTTTTCTATAGCTTCATAGCCCCGATCCATATGGTAAACCCGTGAAATTTCTGTTGTGCCATTGGCCACCAATCCTGCAATAACCAAAGAAGCACTGGCCCGCAAATCCGAAGCCATCACCTGGGCGGCTTGTAATTCTTTAACGCCCCGAACCATAGCAATGTTCCCGGCAGAAATTGAAATATCTGCACCCATTCGTAACAATTCATTGGCGTGTACAAATCGATTTTCAAAAATAGATTCATGAATAACACTGTTGCCGTCAGCAATGGCCATTAATGCCATAAACTGAGCCTGCATATCTGTCGGAAAACCTGGATAAGGAAGGGTTTTGATATCCACACTTTTAATCTGATCACACCCAATGACGCGGACACTGTCTTCAAGAACATCAACCTGTGCCCCTGTGGCCTGCAACTTATTAATAATGCCACCGATATGGTCCGGTTCACACCCTTTTACAAGGACATTCCCACCCGTGGCAGCTGCTGCCACCATAAATGTTCCAGCCTCAATACGATCGGGTATAATCTTAATTTGAGTAGGAGAAAGTGCTTCCACACCCTCAATGGTAATAATGGCAGTTCCGGCACCTTCTATTTTTGCTCCCATCTGGATCAAGGCATCCGCAAGAGCTACAATTTCAGGTTCCCTTGCGGCATTTCTCAAGACACTGGTACCCTTTGCCAGGGCTGCGGCCATCATTAAATTTTCAGTTCCTGTCACCGTTGACATATCAAAGTAAATTTCATTTCCAACCAGACGGTCTGCTTTGGCTTCGATATAACCATGCTCGATACTAATCGTTGCTCCCAAAGCTTCAAGCCCTGTCAGGTGCATGTTCACAGGTCTTGCACCAATAGCACATCCACCGGGCAAAGAAACTTTGGCATGACCAAACCGTGCAACCAAAGGCCCTAAAACAAGTATCGAAGCCCGCATCTTACGGACAAGATCATATTGTGCTTCGATCTTATTAACAGTTGAACAATCAACCTCAAGAGACCCGGGTTCTGCACAACAGGTTGCGCCCAGATCCTCTAAAAGTTCTCGAATACTTCTGATGTCCATTAAATCTGGAACATTGGAAAAACCAATTTTTCCATTCACCAGTAGACTTGAAGCAATCAAAGGAAGCGCTGCATTTTTCGCCCCGCTGATGGTCACTTCTCCGTGTAATTTTCGACCGCCTGTGATCTGAATTTTATCCATAAGATAATTTTAACTTTGCTGTAATTTAAAAAAGGGTTTTGGTAACAAACAAAACCCTTTTTTTATTAATTGGTACCTGGGACGAGAATTGAACTCGTACAAGCATAATGCTCGAGGGATTTTAAGTCCCTTGCGTCTACCAGTTCCGCCACCCAGGCATAAAGCTTGAATTTTTCTATATCATTTCTCAGTTTTTTGCAAGCTAAAACCTCAGGATTGTCACTTTCTCAGAATTCTGGTAAGACATGTCCATGAAAATAGAAAATGAAAAATTAATTTTAGCATCCCAGTCACCGAGAAGAAAACAATTGCTCGAACAGATCGGAATAAACATAGAGGTTTTCCCATCAGATATAGATGAAAGCACAGTCTCTACCCAGATTCCCGGACCTCATGTTGAAGAACTGGCAACATTAAAAGCCATGGATATTGCAAAACAACACCCGAACTCCTGGACCATAGGTGCTGATACCATTGTCGTCATAAAGGATCGTATTTTAGGTAAACCCGGCTCAAAAGAGGATGCCATCGGTATGCTCAAATTATTAAGTAGCAATGAACATTACGTATATACCGCTTTTTGTATCTGTCATAAAACCATGGGGGTTTGTATCACAAAATCAGTTAAGACTGCGGTTACCTTCAAAACATTATCAGAAAGTGAAATATCCTGGTATGTGGACACCCAGGAACCCTTTGACAAGGCAGGAGCTTATGGCATACAAGGGATCGGGGCATTTCTTGTTCGAAAAATAAATGGCTCTTATTCAAATGTCGTCGGTTTGCCAGTTTGTGAGGTTTTTGAAACCTTAATAGAATTAAATGCGTTTCAACTAAGGACATAAGCTACAATGACAACGATTAAAGATAATTTAGAAACCATAAACAGACAGATAAAAGATATCGCTGTCAAGTGCGGCCGCAGCTGTGAAGATATTATTCTGATAGCTGTTAGCAAAAGAAAAAGCATAGAAGCCATACAAGAAGCTATCCAGGCGGGTGCCAACCATTTTGGTGAAAATTATATTCAAGAAGCCATTGAAAAAATAGAGCACATTGGTAAAGACAATATATGCTGGCATTTTATCGGTCACCTTCAATCCAACAAAGCTCGGTTTGCTGTCAATTATTTTGATTATATTCACACGGTAGACACCTTAAAATTGGCTAAAGAAATAGATAAACAAGCAGAGAAAATTAATAAAATTCAAAAGATTTTTTTGCAGATTAATATTGGTAAAGAAAACAGTAAATCCGGTGCAGACCCGGAAAATGCCGTTGAAATTGCAACCCAAATCAACAAATTTGAGAACATTTCTTTGCAAGGTTTAATGGGAATGCCTCCCTTCTTTGATGATTCTAAAAAGGTTCGACCCTATTTTAGTGATATGGTACAAATCAAAGAAAAAATAGACGCGTGTCATTTGCAAAATATTTGCCTGACACATCTATCTATGGGCATGAGCGGTGATTATAAAGTGGCTATCCAGGAAGGAAGCACCATGGTACGGGTGGGCACATCAATATTTGGGAGTAGAGATTGAAACTTTTACTGCATACCTGTTGCGGGCCGTGTTCCATTTATCCAGTAAAAATTTTACGTGAAATGGATATGGATGTTATGGGCTTTTTTTATCGACACAATATCCACCCATATCAAGAATGCCAAAAACGAGAAGAAACACTCAAACAATATGCCGACTCAATTGATCTCAAAGTCATTTATCAACAGGGGTATGAAATGGAAAAATTCATACAGTCTGTTGTATTTAGAGAAAAAGATCGATGCCGGTATTGCTATTATGATCGATTAAAAGCCACCGCACTTGTGGCTAAAAAAGGAAAGTTTAAAGCCTTTTCCACGACCCTTTTATACAGCAAATTTCAAAATCACGAACTCATCCGGGATACTGGAGTCGCCCTTGGTAAAAAATATGGGCTCACTTTTTTTTATCACGATTTCAGAGAAGGGTGGAAAGACGGAATTGAGACATCTAAATCTCTGGATATGTATCGACAGCAATATTGCGGATGCATCTACAGCGAAAAAGACCGATATTATAAAAAATAAGCTTTCAGCCCTGTAAGGCTTATTTTATTTAGCCTGATTTTATTTTTCCTGATCTTATTACTTTGCCTGGGCTTTTTTTATTTGCTTGAGCATATTTACAAAGCGTTTATCGGTACCATCAAGCCTTGCTGCAAGCACACCAAACAAATGTCTTGCCACATCAGGATATTTTTCAATAATTTCTAAAAGCTTATTTCCTGGGAACCGTTTTATTTTAGATCGTCCTTTAGATATGATTGATGCAGATCGAGGTTCTCCAGTAATCGCTGACATCTCCCCAAAATAATCTCCAGGTTGAACAATCTCCGCAATTTTTTTACCACCTTTTACAACATACATCCCACCTTGAATCAATTTAAAGAAATCAATATCAGTATTACCTTCGCGGATAATGACATCTTTATCCTCATACGTTTCAAAATCTGGATTAATCAAATACGCCGGTAAGGATTCTTTTGTAATGGTTGTTTTTTTCAATACTTCTTCAAGCGATGTCTGACCCGTTCGTATCTTTTCAAGACCGGCATCTCTCAAGGTGATCATGCCTTCGACCACTGCCACTTTTCGAAGCTGATCTTCAGCAACTTCAGCACTGATGGCTTTTCCAACATCATCAGTGACTTCCATAAGCTCATACAATCCCACCCTACCCTTGTAACCGGTACCATTACAATGGCTGCAACCTTTAGGACCATGGATTACTAAATCTTTAAGTTCCTCTTTGGCAAACCCGTAAAATTCAAGATCTTTTTCATTATGACCGGTAACCACCTGCTTACATTCAGGACAAAGTCTTCTGGCCAAACGCTGAGACAAAACCATGGTCACAGAAGAGGCCAACATATATGCCGGAATTCCGATATCGATCAAACGACCAATGGTAGAAGGGCAATCATTGGTATGAAGCGTAGCAAAAACAAGATGGCCTGTCATCGCAGCTTTGATTGCAATTTCAGCAGTATCCATATCCCTGATCTCACCCACCATGATAATATCGGGATCCTGCCGCAAGAATGCTTTTAATGCTGCAGCATACGTCATCCCTATTTCTTCTCGTACCGGTACCTGGTTGATCCCCTTAAAATTGAACTCAACCGGATCTTCTGCAGTTAATATTTTGATATCATCATTATTCAAACGATTCAGCACAGAATACAATGTGGTTGTTTTTCCACTCCCGGTGGGACCGGTTACCAGCAACAAACCATATGGCAAAGAAATACATCTTTTGAGTTGTTCAAACATCTTGGCTTCAAATCCAAGTTTGGTCAAATCAATATTCAATGCGCTTTGATCTAAAATACGCATAACAATACTTTCGCCAAAAAGTGTCGGCAAGGTAGAGACTCGAAAATCAATCGATTTTTTCTTTCCAAATCGCAGCTTGATTCTACCATCCTGGGGCACTCGTCTTTCTGCAATATCCAGTTCAGCTAAAATTTTAATACGTGAAATTACCGCGTTTTTGATGCTGATGGGCAAATTCATGGCCTTATACATTGACCCATCCAGACGATACCGAACCTGAAATGACTTCTCAAAAGGCTCAATATGAATATCACTGACCCCATCATTAATGGCTTTGGTAAGAATACCATTAACAAGCTTGATAATGGGAGCATCCGAAGCCATAAACTCATCGGGAACATCATCACTTGCATATCCAACCTCCATCTCTTCGGCCGCTTCTGACACCAAAGAACCAAAATCATCCACAGAGGTAACCGGTTCATCATCTTCCAAATCATCATCAAAATGCAGAAAACTCTTATATTCATCGTCGGAAATCTTATAAAAATCACGATACGCTTGTATAATATCATTTTCTGTGGAGACAGCCGTTTGAATGGTTTTACCCAGTTTTTTTTGCAATTCCTCAACAATAGAAGTATCTGTCGGCTCCACCATCATAATGAACAACTCATCACCCTTCGTCTGATAGGGGAACACCATAAACGGCTTCGCCATTTCATACGGAAAAAACTCTAACAATTTTGGATTGGGTTTAATCTCGGAGATTCTAACAACTGTATAGTTATAAAGTCGACCCAATACATTAATGATGGTATCAGGATCAATATATCCTTTGCCTAAAAGAATCGTACTCAGACGCTCGTTGGTCTTGCGGTGTATACCTAAGGCTTCATCCAGCTGGAGACTGGTGATTTGACCTTCTTTTGAAAGAATCTCTCCAATTTTTGTTTTTCCGGCCCCGGATTGATCTTTTATCGTGGATTTCAGACTAGACTTTTTGGCCATACAAAGTTCCCCAAGTTATTTAAAATTCTTATAAATCCTCATAGAACCCGCTATTACTAACATCGCACCTAAAACATATAAACAGAATTTGACAACTAAAATCTTTTTGCTAAAAAAATCTATGGGTTCAATCCGCTGAATAACTTGCGGTATTCTATAAAACACCCCAAATCCCACAACAGTAATGACAAGACCATAATAGAATTGAAAATTTTTTTTGTCCATCTTAAATTATTCCTTTTTCAACTTCTTCTAATTGTTCATTAAAACTTGTCTCAATCTCTCCAAACAAATCCATCTGAATTTCAAGCGTTTCAAACAATTGCTCATTTATCTTTTCAAGTGTTGCAAGTTCTTTAGACAACAGTTGAATTTTACTTCCATCCTGATCCCTGGAAGCATTTAAAAGCTGTTCATTTACCTGTTCGGTCAACGCATCATTGTTTTCGATATCATCTTCTAATGTCTTAATCTTTTGTTTTACAGGATTTATCTTTTTCGATTTAAGATTAATAATTTCAGATTTTTTCTGGCGAAGTAATTTTTTTGATACCCCGACAATTTTTTGCTTTTTTTCAACGGGCGTATCATCTCCCCACCCTTCTTTATCTAAAAACTCCTGATACGTACCTTCAAACACTTTAACCTCACCATCTTTGAATACCACAAGGCGATTTGCAAGGGCATGAAGAAACATCTCATTATGCGTGACAATGGCAATGCCTCCTTCAAATTGTTCCAACGCATTAACAAAGGCATCACACGCTTCAATATCCAAATGATTACTGGGCTCATCTAAAAGCAAAAGGTTCAAAGGGGACATAAGCAGTTTGCCCAGCATGACCCGGGCTTTTTCTCCGCCGGACAACACCGATATTTTTTTTAAGGCCGTATCTTTTTCAAACATCATGGCACCGCAAATACTTCTTGCTGCCTGTCGGTCTGTATCAACACATGAATGCATCAGCTCTTCTTCAATCGTAAACTGATCATTTAAAGATTGCACATTGGTTTGCTCAAAATAATCATACTGAACACCTGGGTTGAATTTTATCACCCCTGTGTCAGGTTTTAGCTTATTGCTGATTAATTTTAAAAGCGTGGTTTTACCTTTTCCATTTTTACCAATAATTCCCACTCGATCACCTGGATAAATTGTCAAAGATAACGAATCTATCAAGGTTTGATCTTCATCCCATCCAAAAGACAAATCTTCTATGGTTAAAAGTTGTTTGCCAGCAAAGGGCAAATAATTAAATAAGAAATCAAGTTGTTTGAGCTGCTGTAGTTTATCTTTTGACTGTGTCTTTTCCAACGTTTTGATCCGGGACTGCACCATATTTGCCAGACGTGCTTTTGCCCTGAACTTGGTAATAAATACTTCTATCTCTTTTTTGCGTTTTTCTTCATTTTTACGGGTTTTTTCATATACCTCTTCATCCTGTGCCACCTGAAAACAGTATTTAGAAGTATCTCCTTTAATCTTCTTAATTTTATGTCGATGAATTCCGGCAATATGCGTGACGACATTATCCATAAAACTTCGATCATGGGTCACCAGCAAAACTTCTCTTGGCCAGGAAATCAAAAATTGAGAAATCCAGCGGATAGAAACAATATCCAGATAATTGGTAGGCTCATCAAGAATCAAAAGGTCTGGCTCTGCAACTAAAACTTTTGCCAGGTTCAACCGAACCTGATACCCACCGGAGAACTGATCCGGATGCATGGAAAAGTTCTCTTTTACAAAACCCAACCCTGCCAGAATTTTTTCAGCTTTCCAATAGTGCTCTTGTTCTTCCACCCTGAGCCCGGACATGGCTTCGTCCAAAATCGTTTTACAGGAAAATTCAATTTTTTGGGATAAAAACCCAAGTTTATAACCAGAGGGACAGGAGACAAGACCATCATCCGGATAATCTTCTCCGGAGATAATATTCAACAACGTGGTTTTGCCATGACCATTTCTGCCCACAAGCCCGACGCGTTCTCCCTGATTAATCTGAAACCCGGCACCATCAAGCAGCGTCTGATCACCAAAACCTTTAGATATGTTATCAATATTGAGCATAGTTTCTTTATTTCACCAAAGTAAAATTCTATGTTTGAGCACCAAGTACAAGCACATACCTATGCAAAATCTCGACATTATACCATTGCAAATATAATTTATAAACTAAAATTCTCCACAAAAGAAAATGGCCCTGTTAAAAAATAAAACTTTTCAACAGGGCCAATCTAAAAAGGGTAATACTAAATAATGTGTTATTGCAATTCTAACGTATGGATTTACGCTTAAAACCGATAAATCCAACCACCCCAAGTACCATTAAAACAATGCTGGAAGGTAACGGAACGGCAGAAACGTGTAAAAGATAAATACCTGCCAAATTTGTATTCTGGGATACCCCAACATAATATTGGCCGGCAGTGTCAAATGTATAAGAAAGAAATGGATTCATAGTGTCTGGGGCAAAGTCACCGGGGCCATTAAAAGAACTATTATCATTCGCTGTAATTTGTGCCCCATACATATCATAAAGTTCTATATAGGTGTCCAAACCAGACGAATATGCCAGATCAATATCAAACACGACCTGTGTATTTGTCTTTAAAGCAAAATCAGGTCCGATATTAAAGCTATAATAATCAAAGCCTGGACCAACTAAATAACGAGAAACAGTGGCGCTCAAAAAACTGAAATTATTGGGCTGATCATTAATTTCAGCCAGAGGATTTAACCCGGGAAGAAAAGAAGCATCAAGCGATGTTGCGCTTGGAAATGGATCTACCACCATGGCTGCTTGAGATATCAGTGGCATACCCACCAATAAAAAAGCAAAGAGTACCAATAAAACAGGTTTACGAATATTTTTCAATTTTAATCTCCAATGTTTATTTTTGACGAAAAGTACGAAAATAATACTAACATGTCAAGCGATTTAAATATCGCAACAGGTTAAAATTCAGGGTTTCTTAAATTTATTTAAAAGCAAACGATACCGTTCTTTGAGCTTGCCATATTCATAGGAAAGTTGTTTGTTTTGCTTTCTTTCTATATCCACGGTTGCTTTCATTTGATTGATCATTTCATCCCGGCAAAATTCCGCCCTGGATTCAATTTCACCGATATAATTATGATAAATATCTTTTAATTGAGTAAAACTACCTTCAAGATCACCCACACGCTTTACCAGATCGTTGTTCAACGCTTCAAATTTCTCAAAGTCAGGAGCATCCAACAAGGTTTTTTTAATATTATCTTTAGTAAATACACCAATACCGCCTTTATCTTCCACCACCTGATCCAGAATATCCGAATCAATCAGTTTTTTTTCATCTGCAAAGCCATAAACAAGTGCAGCATCACATAAAAGATTTATAGTTCTGGGTATTCCTTTGGATAATTCATAAATTTTTTCCACTGTTTCCAGAGAAAAAATCAGTGGATCACCCCCAACTTTTTCAATCCGGTACTTGATATACTCTCCGGTCTCTTCCAGCGTCATGGCAGACAGATGAAAACTTACAGCAATTCTCTGGGCAAATTGTTCTAAAGAAGGATCATTGATTTTATCTTTTAGCTGGGGTTGGCCTACAATCATGATTTGCAAAAGCATTTCATCATCGGTCTGAAGATTAGACAACATTCGAATTTCTTCTAATACCTCACCGGACAAATTCTGAGCCTCATCAATAATCAACAGAACCTTTTTTTCCTGGGAATATTTTTCAATCAAAAAGTCATATAAAAGCGCCAGTGCCCCACCCTTTGAGATGCCTTCCTGGAATTCAATTTCAAACTCATTTAAAATCAAGGAAATCAGATCACTGGATATTACATTGGTATTAAAAATAACCGCAACATCGGTATCTGCTTCCACCTGATTTAACAAATAACGCACCAATGTGGTTTTTCCGATACCAATCTCGCCGGTCAGCATTACAAACCCGACCTTTTCTGCAAGTCCGTATTCAAGAAAAGTTAAGGCATTGGCATGCTTTTCACTCATAAATAAATATGCTGGATTGGGAACCAGATTGAACGGCTTTTCTGTAAAATTGAAAAATTCAGTATACATTAACTATTCCTGTTTATTTAAAACAAAGCCAAGAAATTTTTCTTCCGGTAAAAGGGATAGCGCCTTTTTCACATCTTCTTTAGATGTTTTCCCAGCTTCCACCACCATGATAATTCCGTCCATCATAGGGGCCATGGAAATTGCTTCAGAACGGCCAAGAACATGGGGAGTATCAAAAAATACGTACCGGTCATCATATCGCTCACCCATTTCTTTAACCAGTTTTTCCATCTTTTCAGAGGACAATAATTCAGACGTATCCAATACCGTTCGATCCCCGGATATAAAAGAAAACTTTTCAATACCCGGCCAGATGATCAGCTCATTTACCGGAGTTTCATCAAGAAAATAGTCAATTAAGCTCAGATGACTATTAATGCCAAAGAAATTATGGATATCCTGGCCTTTAAAATCACAATCCACCAGCAAAACAGTCTGTTTAAGTTCCCTGGCAAACGTAAAGCCCATATTGATAGACGTTACCGTCTTTCCTTCATTTTGATTGGCACTGGTAATCATAATCGTTTTAATTTTTCTATCTTTGGCCTGCTGATTGATTCGGGCTCTTAAAATCTTATATCGCTCAATCTCTTTTGCGTCACTTTTAATACAAACACCACGATATTTTTCCACAACCTGTGAGTCAATTTTCCACTTCATAGAATCCGTATATTCAGGTGCAGTCCAATCATCCTCTTCTGGCACTAAATCAGAAATGGGCCGAGGTACATCAGTATATCCTTCATCTCTGAGAGTTTTTGCTTTATCAAGTGCTTTTCTTAACTTCATTGGGTATTACTCCTCTACGTTTTATGAAAGCCGGCGTGAAATTTTTGCAAAGAGCACATCAAAATCCATGACAAAATTATCAAACAAAAAAAGGCAGATAATTATTGACGACAAAATTCCCACTAAAATACCGATCCGTTTCACTCGCTTTTTTGCAATATCATCTTTGGTAACAATCACTGGAATTTCTGTTAATACAGGGTACCCGGTTTCACGGGCCAGCGTCGCTTCATCTCTAAAGGATGAATCAGAAAATTCGACAATCGAGGCGATCCCAACACCGGCTCCAAGTCCCAGAACTATACCAATTAAAACAATGGCTAAACGATTGGGTTTAAATGGTTTTTCCGGCAGACGAGCGGCCTCGATAAGCGTAAACCGCTCTCCTTTTTGCTTGGATTCTAACACCTGTGCCACATCAGCTTCCATCATCTTTGCTTGAAGATCTGCAAATTTAATCTTCAGAACCGATCTTTCAGCAAGCAGTGCATTATATTTTTCTTCAACTGCCGGAGTTGCTGACAATCTAAATTCATATTGAGTTTCTTTTTTACTCAAATCTTTTAGACTGATTTTCACAGAATCGATATCAGAGTGAAGCCCCGCCAGCCGGGAAGACAATGTTACATAGGCTGGATTTTTGATCATATCATCTTCGTCTTTATTCTCTTTGGATGTCTTGACCTTTTCTTCCAGATCAATAATTTCATGCTTGATCTTTTTAACATCCGGATAAAGATCAGAAAACTTGGTTTTAAGATTGATCAACTCCATCTTCAAGGATTCAAGTCGTCTTTCATCATCGTCTTTTTGACCAATCTGGGTAGATTCATAATCCTTTAACGTATTGGCAAGCTGCTCGGTGAGCTCTCCTTCTTTTTCTTTTAAAGAACGAAGATTTTCCTTTGTCTGTTCAATATTTCGCTGGGTACTGTTCAACGCCTGCATATTCACCTGGAACATCTCGGGCAGAGAGTTTACATTCTTTTGTTTAAAATCAGACAATAATTTTTCATATTCTGCCACCTGGGCAAGAATCCGGTCTTTTTCTGCTTTTAAAAATTCAGATGTGCTGGATGCCTGATCTTTTCGTACTTTTAAGTCTTCTTTTAAAAACAATGAAGTAATGGTATTTGCAACCTGTTGAACCTTTTTAGGATTTTCGCCTTCATAAGAGAGGGTAAATGCAATGGTTGCGGAGGCTGTTCGACCAGATTTTTTATCGGTGACCTCAACATTAACCGGTTGCAAAACGACCTCGTTTTGCATCTTTGCAATGACTTCATCAATGGTTTTTTTCTTTCTCAGTTCCGGATAAAGATCAAATTGTTTAATCAACTCAAGCAACCGTGAAGAAGTCAAAACTCTTTGGTTAATACTCTGTATCCGTTGCTCAGCAAATGTCGTCATGCTGGATGTTACATATTTCTCTGGGATTTCTCGTTGTTCAATCAAAATATTGGCAGTGGATTTATACACAGCCGGCAGCATTAACGCCACAACAACAGAGATAAAAACGACCAGAACAAAAGGCAAAATCAAAGCCCATGCACGTCGTTTAAGTATTTTCAGATAATCACTAGGCGATAATAAATTTTCTTCCATTCTTATTCCTCAACACAATTTATAGTTCAAAATCTTTTCTGAGCGTTAAATAGACCAGACTTCTTTGGGTACTTGTATTTGTCTGCCGATCATCCATCATGGTATATCGATAAATCCCGGACAATGAAAATGTATCTAAAAACTGATACTTAAAGCCCGGTTGAACATTAAACGTCAATTCTTCGAGATCTGCCTGTGTAGATCGTTCATTTTGATTCAAATAACAGGATGTTCTAAACAATAAGGAAAATTCATCCGATACTTTCCGATCCAGATCAAAAGAGATAGAAGACCGCTCAACCGTACCATTAGAACCAGTACCCCCACGGACATCATGGGAAACTGAAATGCCTAAATCCCAATAGAGCCCGTCATAATTCACGCCACTTAAAAGTACCCCACCCAAAGTATCGCTGTCCTGATCCGCAGATGGAATATTAATAGATGGAAATGCCCCGGTCAGAACCACCCGTTTCCCTTCTGTTGTATCTGTATAGCTTACCCCGGCCTGGAGATAAAAACTGTATAATTCAGTAATGGCTTTAGAAAAACCAGTATACAACTGAAAAACATCCGATTCATAATCCATATAACTTCTTGTACTGATAGAAGTTCCCGGAGCATACGTCTGATTTTCGGATGTATAATGCAGATAACTGAAATTTAAAAGCCCTGTGGTGTTATCAAAGGTTTTTGATAAATTTTTGCTAAGTCCAAAATTCAAGCTGTAAGAGTCATTATCTTCATCATAATTGAGTGCCTCGACTTGAACCAAACCGAATCCGGCGCTCATTTCACCCTGCATGGTCTCGGATAAAGTCATAGAAGAAGATAACGAAAAATTAGCCCGTTCCCGATCTCCATTTAAAATAAGACCGGTGGTATCTGCATCGGTATCCCGTCGTGAATCTTGTCTGTAATCTGCCGATGCACCAAGACCTATTCGCTCGGTTGCCTGATATTTTACAGAAGCATCAACGGAACCATTCGTTGCATCCAGGTCATCATTATCCCAGTAAAACAAGTGAAATAGCTGACCAGTCACTTTTGATTTCACTGTTTCAGAATCATAAGCCAATTTGATTCCCCCGGTACACGTGGTAATAAAATCTTCTTTTTCATTACTACTGCTAAAGGATAAATTGTCAGTATACTCTTGCTTAAGCGATATAAAAGGAACAATCTTGCCCGGACCTGCATATACAACCGGTAAAAAAATTCCCATACAAAAAACAAATGTCAATACGATTGAATATAATCGTTTCATTTAATCACCTAACGAACCACAATCACATCACCCCGGATAAGCATGATGTTCTGTTCCAGATTTTTGCCGTCGCAAACTTCCAGATAATTAAAATTAAACTGTTTTGTCTGGGTCTTGGTCTTTCTAAAAACGCGGATCTCTTTTTCCTTGGCAAAGGGATTTAACCCCCCTGCAATAGAAAGAGCCTGCAATACATCTATGTTATCGTTAAGCACAATTCGCCCGGGTTTGTTCACCTTTCCGATCACATAAATCATCAAACTGTTCACCTGGAGAACACCAATGGTAAGATCGGGCTCGGGAACATATTTTTTAAGCTTCGCCAAAAGCTGTGCTTCCAACTCTTTTACTGTAAGACCTTCAACCGCCAACTCCTTAACCAGAGGAAACTGAATATTGCCATCTGGAAGCACGGTCAACTGCCGGGTCAAATCAGGATTTTTCCATACAGAAATCTCAAGAACATCTCCTGCCCCTATTCTGTAATCCTGGGCAGATACAACCGGTATCACGCCAAGCAACACAACCAGCATAAACAAATTAATAAGTATATTTTTTTTCATGGTGCTCCCGATTTTCAATTTTCCTTATAATATTTCTCAAGAAGTTCCTGGGCCGTCTGTGCGCCTAAAAACTCATTATTAGAAACAAGGGCCTTTTCCAAATATATTTTTGCTTCTTTGATATTTCCCTGTTTACCCCGGATAACGCCCATATGATAATTAATCATATCGTTATCCGGATGCTGCTCTATGGCTTTTTTAATATTATCATATGCCTCATCTATATTGCCCATTTTGTAATGCAACCACCCTAAAGTATCCAGGACAATACCGGCATTGGGTTTAAGCCTCTCTGCTTTTCGGACAAGTTCCATGGCTTTTTGAAGATCAGACTCAGATTTGGAAAACTCACTTTTTATAAATGCCGCGTTGTTGGCAGCCACCCACATATCCGGGTTGTTTTCAAATGCCCGGTTATATGTCAAGGCCGCTTTTTCATACCCTTTATCTTTTTCGTAAATCGTACCTAAAATCATCCATGCTGCTTTATTTTTAGGATTTTTTTCCAGGGCATTATTAAACTTATCAATGGCACTTTGTTTATCTCCACGGGCAAGATAAATCCGGGCCAGATTTTCGTAAGGCTTACCCCATTCCGGCGACAGTTCTATCGCCTTTTCAAATGCTGACTGCGCGTTATCTACCTGTTTTTGAACCATGTAGACTCCCCCCAGAAGATTCCAGGTAAATGACTCCTTCTCATTTTTAGCCAGTCTGTCTTTACAAGTTGCAATCGCAGACTCGTAATCTTTTTCCATCATATACAGTCGAACCAAACTGGAAACAATCTGGCTTGAATTAGGGTTTTTTTCATACCCGGTCTTCATAAACTCCACCGCTTTTTTTGCATTTTTTTGCGACAGATAAACCGATGCCGCTTTCAAATACCCATTGGCAAGCGTCGGTTTTTTATCCATAACAATTTGATATTGGGCCAATGCTTTTTCATGTTTTTTCCCTGCCAGATAAAAATCACCCAAATCTATAACACTCTGTAAATTATCCGGATTAACTTCAACGGCTTTAATCAAATTGGTTTCTGCAGAGACCACATCTTTTTGCAAAAGATTCAATTGCGCCAACGCTTTTAATAATATTGCAGGATCAGCGACTTTATCATAGGCACTTTTTAAGACATCTTCAGCCAGCTCAAATTCCTTATTAACCACATGGGCCTGGGCCAGATTCAAATGGGCCTGGATAAACTGAGGCCGGTCTTCTGCTACTATTCGAAATTCATTAATGGCATTGTTGCCATCTTTTCTGGAAAGGTACAAACGACCCTTTACAAAGTGAGCATCCACATTTTTAGGATCATTTTTAAGAACCTCATCTACCAATGCTTCACCCTCGGTTATTTTTGCCATAACCAACAGCAATTTAGCCAGAGCAATTTTAGTTTTTATAATATCAGGGTTGTCCGGATCCGGATTCAATTTAACGGTCTGCCTTAACAGATCTTCACTCTCATCAAGCCGTTTGGTCTTAGCATAGAGTTCAGACAGATAAAGTCGATACTCAAAATTATCCGGGCTTATCTGCATACCTTCTTTAATAACCTTTTCAGCATTCGCTACATCTCTTGCAGACAACCAGAAGCTTGCAACACCCAATCGTGTTTTAGCATCCTCTTTATTGTCTTCAATGGCCTTGTCCAAAACCAGTATCGCTTTATCTTTTTTACCCTGGCTCAAATACATTTTGGCAAGATTCAAACGAAATGAAATCGTTTCAGGTTGAAGATCAATAATTTTCAGCAAAGCCGTTTCCACCTTGCCGTAATTTTTCTGGCTGGCTTCAAACTTTGCAACCGTCAATATAATAGGTATACTTTCTGGATTTTTTTCCTGGCCTTCATACAAATATTTTTTAATCAGATTTATATCTTTTTGGTATCGCGCCACAGAAGAGAGCATGATGTACATATCCGGTTCTGTGCACCCAGCATCATACAAACCGGTTAATATCTTTTGGGCCAGATCAAATTCTTTTTGCACAAAATATATAGAGGCCTTTAAAATGTTGCCCTTGGCATGTGTACTCTCTTTTGCCAACACAGCATCTGCCTGTTCTATTGCTTTATCATATAGTTTTCCGGCAATCAGCATCTTTCCAAGCAAAATCCGTGCATCTAAAATGTCCGAATCAAACTCCACCGATTTTAACAAATTGCCATATGCCTTTTTTAACTCTTTGAGTTCAATATGCGTTTTACCAAGTTTATAATATGCCTGACCAAATTTCGGATCAATCTGCAAAGCATTTTTATATTCCAGCTTTGCCTTTACAAAATCCTTTTGCTCAAACAATAGATTTCCTTTTTCAAGGAATGCCTGTTTTTTATCTTCAGGACTGGAGCACGCAACAAGCATAGTTAATAAAACCGATATAAAAATATAAACCAAAGCTCTGCTAAAAAACATTTTCATTCATAACTCCTAATTAATTCTCTAATTTTTCATTTACTAAATAAATCCCCTCACAACCAATAGGGATAAAATTGCAATGGATGGAATTAAAAGAACACGACTCTCCCCTCTTAATTCCCCGACAAGCACATCGTAACTGAAAAACATGACCAAGGCTTTTGCAAGTGTTGTGCCAGCATTAAACTCCATCAAATGCATAGATGGCAGATTCGGGAAGACCAATATCACAATAAAAACCAGGATATCCATGGTCGTAATCTTAAATCCCCTGCTGCGCCGGGTCAAATTCAATGTTATCACCACAAAAACAACCAGTAACATAAAAAAACCGTTATTAATCATATGCCAGGAAGCGTTCATCCAGCTGCCTGGATCAGCCTCCGTCATATACAAAAGCAACGGAATCGTCAAATACGTAGAAAACCTTAAAATAGATTCTCTGAACTTCCCCTCAAAAACCCAGGAACTCACATTGATAGCAAAGATTAAAACAACCGCGATAGCGGAAAAGAAAAAGGGGATTTGCCGGGGAACCATGATCTGAAATACCAGAATGAGTGGGAATCCATACCTTAGCCCTCCAAAAAATATTCTGATAAATAAATTCTTTTGCTTTAAAACCTTCAATTTGCGCTTAATCACGGTATCAAAACTGCCATCTCTTCTAAATGCCCACTGTTTTTTCTTTCCCAATATTACCAAAAATAAAGTCATCCCGGCCAAAAACAAAAACCCGCCCACATGAATCCACCCGGAATAAAACCGGAACACCAGCGCCATCCCGATAAACAATGCCTGAATAATATAAATAATCAACACCGCTTCAGAATGAAAAAAACCAAAATCAATAAGACGATGATGAAAATGTATTTTATCTGCTTTAAAAGGAGATTGTTTTTTGATGACTCTTAGCACCATCACAGTCAGCGTATCTACGATGGGGAATCCAATCAATGGCAATGCCAAAAGCTTGCTATACGGGGCATTGGCCTGGGTAACAACAATGACAAACACCACCGACAAAAAGCCTAAAAGCTGGCTGCCGGCATCCCCCATAAACAATACTGCCGGATGCGTATTATATCGTAAGAAACCTGCAATCCCCCCCACCATGGCAATAGACATAATGGCAATCTGTGAATTCCCACACCGATAGGCAAGAAAAGCGATCAAAACAAAACTGAGCATAGAAATGCCACCGGCCAAACCATCCAGACCATCTGCCAAATTAATGGCGTTGGTCACCCCTAAAATAACAAAAAGCGTCAAAGGAACAGACAGGTATCCAGGCAGAATACACCCGGGTTCAGCCAAAACACCAATACAACTAATTTTAACCCCACCCCATAAAATTACAATCAAAGCCGCCGCCATCTGAGGCAAAATCTTTTGTTTTGCATTCAACGGCTTAATATCATCCACAATACCAAACACAAAAATGATAATTGCACCCACAAGCACAGAACTGAAAAAATCGTCCTTGGGCACCCAGATAAGCATGGGAATAAATGCCCCGATGGCCATGGAAATACCACCGGTTTTTGGCATGGGCATCACATGCACTTTTCTGGCATCCGGAACATCGATAATATTCATTCTAAAAGCCAGACGCTTAAATACCGGCACCACCGCAATGGTAAGAAACAAGGAAACAATAAATACAGTAAATAAACTCATATTCTATACCTTTACAAAACTCTCAGGTTAAATTTTCTTTCATAACTTTTCTAACAATTTCAAAACTGAGAGTATATAAATGGAGCAAATTCCTTTGGTCCAAAGACAATACACAACCAAATCATAGTAAATATAGCAGCTGGTGTATACCAAGCAGAGAGTGAAAGTCTATGATATTCTTTCCATTGAAATAATTCTGCAAATTGAATCAAGATAAAAGAGAAAAGAATAAATAAGACAGTAGGATGATACCAGCCTACACCAGTACTATGAAAAAACATTTTGCTAAGTATAACAAGGGCACTGTTAAATCCATCAGCACGAAAGAATACCCATCCTACGATCACAGTCAATAAAGTAATAATTCTACCAACAACCCCATAAAAAGGATAAGAACCACTATCCGTTTCAATCTTCGAATGAACTCTCCAAGCCGTCCAGATGCGATGGAAAGCCAATGCAAATCCATGGAATAATCCCCAAAAAGCAAACGTCCAGGCTGCACCATGCCACAAGCCACATAAACCCATAGCAAACAAAAGATTAACATAAGTTCGAAGTTTACTCTTTCGATTACCTCCTAAACTTATATAAACATAGTCCATAATCCAATTCGACAGTGTTATGTGCCAACGTTTCCAAAAATCGGAAATGTTTTTACTTAGATATGGAAAATTAAAATTCTCTGGAACTTCATAACCAATCGCTCTTGCCACACCAATTGCCATCATAGAATATCCTGCGAAATCACAATACAACTGTATAGAATAACCCGTCGCGGCTAACCACACAGTTAGTGAGTTAAAGACACCGATGTTATCAAAAACATAATTAGTGAAAATTGCAATTCTATCTGCCACAAAAATTTTAATGAAGAATCCAATTGAAAATGTTCTAAATCCAAATAATGCACCTTTCCAACTCAAAATTGTCGGGCATGTCAATTGGGGAAGAAGCTCAGAAGCTCTCACAATTGGACCCGCAACCATCGTAGGGAAAAAACTTATAAACACTGCATAGTCAAGCAAGCTTGTACATGGCTTTAACTTATGGCGATATACATCAATCGTATAGCTCAAGGTTCTGAAAGTATAAAAGGATATACCAAGAGGTAGAATAATAGATAATGTGCCTGTGTGTATACCTAACAGATTGAGTAGATGCTGAAATGATAGCACAAAAAAGCTGCAATACTTAAAAGTGAAAAGAATACTCAAGTTGAATAAGATACTTGTGAAAATAAGTATCTTACGATGACTGGAGTTATCTGATCTATGTAGATATTTCCCAATTTGATAATCCGAAAAAGTAATAATCAATAAAAGGCACAAAAACCGCCAATCCCAATATGCATAAAAATAATAGCTGGCAATAAGCAGGACTATCTTACGCGATTTGTTTCCTTGAGCAACATATAAACAGCTAAGAAGTAGTAAAAAAAATACTATAAATTCAATTTGTGTAAAAAACATCAAAATTCCTATTCATAGCCAGAAACATGTATATTGCTTTCGCTATGAGGCGATGACCACCATCATTAAAATGGCCTTTTGATGGCCTTGAATTTGGAAACCCGCGAGGAAAATCTCCCGTTTCCCGATAATAATTACTAAAGCTGCTGGTCATATTAATAAAACTAATTCCATTATTTCGACACGCCCGTGCAAATACAGATACAGCCTCTGACTCATCGTCTTTAAAATTAACTTTCCCATCTAATATAGCTGGTATATTTGGAGGACAGTAAATAAAAATAATTGGCATAGTTGTCTGTTGTTTTAATGCATTCAGAAGAAAAATAAAAGCCTTCTCATTTCTTGTTTTATAGATAATTTCAGTGTCCTTCAATGTAACTATCTTAGTCCGAGGCCCTACCGAAAACTGAAATTTGGTATCTTTTAATAATGATTTTACCGGCTGCCACAAAAAATCCAATCCAAATTTTCTAAAAAGTGCCTTAATTTTCCAATTTGCTGGTACTTTGTGGCCTTCAATAATTCTACAATTTGGTTTAGACTGAAAAGATGCATGATTAGCAGACGATTGATTCGGTAAAACGTCACCCAGGCTGGAAATAACAATGAAATGCGCAAAAATACTTGGACAAATTTTTTCATAAAGAGGTATTTTAAAATAATAATCTGCTACAGATTGCCCTGACATACCAATTCCTATGGACCTAAGGCTCATTAACCCATCAGCCCTCCACATATCCATTAATTGCTCTTGCATTTTTTTTTCTTGTTCAACTTGAAATGCTTCAACATGTGAATCACCCCATATAGCGATGGTGGGAACTTTTATGTTCGATATATCCTCAACACCAATAATATCAAACTGACCGAAAGATGATGTCCCCCACCCCTCACTCCTCATTTTCTGAATGCTTCCTGGTGGCCTAATCCATGCCCCAACTTCAGACGACCACTTATGAAGCCCCAGCGTGTCACCAAACAAAAAAGAAAGACACCAAATAGCCAGAATAGAAAAAACAAATCCAAAAATCCAGTGTTTTAGATTCAAACTATCTTTCATACTCACCACCGAAAAGCTCATATGTGAGCCGAAGCAATAAAAGCATCATATTATTATTGAGGTAAAAAGTTAGTGAGTGTAGGATTTATATCACGGATAAATTCTTTTATTCGCATTTCTGCCGCATTAACATCTTCATCCGGATATACCAACGTAATAACCCTTACCAACGCCCCGTCTGTCCGCTGTCGAGTCAACGCATCCCAGAAATTGAACCATTTTAATTGATATATATTGGTCAGAACCCTGTCCCGGGATGGAAACCAGTAATAGGAAATCTGTTTAACCGGTTTTTTTTCAATAATAGCCCTATTAAAGGGCAAAAAAGTATTGTCCTTCAAGGTCAGTTCTGACCCACCTGCCTCTTTAAATTGCCATCCCCCGCCTCTTAAACACGATGCAGGAGAATGAATGGACTCACCCTTTCTCTGGCTGGCATAATAAGCCACGTAAAAGCTAACCGGTTTTTTAGATTCATTCGTGTACTCGGCCATGACATAGTCTGTAAAATCAAGTTCTTCAATAAATTTAGCTTCCAATATCTGACGATGCCCCACCCATTCACCAATCTTCATGGGAAACTCACTGAAAGCCTGATTCATGGGGACAGCCTCTCTGAACTCAATTCCCTGAGAAAAGCCAAGCGTTCCCCCCAACAAAAGGACCGATACTATAAACTGGGGTGTTCTTAAAAATGATATTATTTTACCTGTCGCTGGTATGACTTCAGTTTCTTCATGAGCAGACTTTTCCAAAATTTCTGGTTCTGGAAATATTTTTCTCAACACCCATATTTCCAAAAGCAAAACTCCAAGCGTAAGCATGAAAATCAAAATGCCTTCGAAATCATGAAAAAAACCTTCAACCGCTTTAGACCCGAACTTTTCAGATAAAATACCGGTCAGAGCAATCCTTAGACTATTACTGATAATAGTTAGTGGAATAGAAGATAAAACGATGATTAACCGTTTCCATAAATAAGACCGGTAATAATATGCAATCAAAATACTTAAAACAATCATAGGAAAAAGATATCGCAAACCGCTACATGCATCCACCACCTGTAATTGAGTAAACCCCAGATCAATTATATTCCCTTCTCTGAATGCACTCATCCCATAAAACTGCATCATCATAACACCAAGTTTTGAGGAGACAACTTTTAAATAAATAGTAATTCTGTTGTTTAAAAAAGCGGGGAGAGGAAACATGCTTAAGGAGAACAATAAAGGAAAAAGAAATACTTTCAACTTATCCCAACCAAAATATATCAAACATAAAGAAGCTATGCTCAACCACAAAGAAAAATATGTAATAAAAAATTCACCCCCCAGTTCACCCAACCAGAACAAACTAAGGCTCAAGATTAAAAACAAAGATCCCATCCATGAAGGTTTTGATACTATGCCAGATATTTGTTGTCTTTTTTCCCATATCAAATACAGGACAATAAAAGGAATTAATATTCCATACGAATAATCATCCCGTTTCCAATCATGAAAAATAAGCCATTGAATAGATGAAGAATAAATACCAAAGACAAGAAGACTATAAACAATAGCTGATAAATAGGAATTTTTATTTTTCATTAAACCATTTCACCTTGTATTTAATGAGGCTTGAAATATGAATCCACATCAATCTGTTAAAAACAGGTATCCCACCGGTACTCCCACGGCCTGCATTATGTTCAATACACCACTCTGGCAGATACCACACTTGCCAGCTATTTTTATTAAAACTTCGACACCAGTCCATATCTTCAACATACATAAAATACCGGTCATCCATACAACCAACCTGATCAATCGCTTCTTTTCTAACCAACATACATGCGCCGGATACCCAGTCCACTTTTGCTTCTTTATCATAATCCCTTTTTTCAAGAACAGGGCCGGAAGATTTATTAAAGAACCTTGACATCATCCGTTTAAAAAGAATACCCAAGGTCATGAATTCTCTACATGAATCCTGAATTTCTATTTTATTATCAAGGATTTTCGGACCAATAACCGCAACATTGTCTTGTTTATCCAATAACTCAACCGCATGTTTAAGGCTACCATCAACCAACTCCGCATCAGGATTAAACAACATGATATACTGCCCTGAAGATAAATCAATTCCCTTGTTTACTGCTTTTGAAAACCCCACATTATCCTGAAAAATGATTGTACAGTCAGAAAGTGCCAATTTAACATTTTCTTGTTCACTCTTTTGATAGGAACTATTACAGAGCACAATCACTTCAATATCAATACCCTTGATATGATGAAATATTGAATCAACCGCACGCTTTACAATTTCTAGATCCTTATACTCGACAATAATTACTGAGATATCCATAAAATTAACCAACCATATTTATTTTATATTACTTCTTTTAGAAATGTATCTACTCATAAAATACTCAACACTGTATTTGAACCCATTCTTTTTCCAAACTGCATTAATGAAAGCCAAAGCAGGAATCCAGAAAATTATATTCAAGCATGCCCAATGAATTGCTCCCCAAGAACTTGTTTGGATGTGGAACAGTTTAGCACCCACAACTATAATATATTTGTAAAACAAGTGACTATAATAGACAGATAGAGGTATCATTCCCAAAGTTAACACCCAAGAAAATATATTCTCTCTCTTTTTAATCAAAACTTCTATGAAAAATAAACTGCTGGCAAAAAGCAGAGCTATAATTGCCATTGAATTAGGTTCCAGTCTTTGCTTGTGCCCGACATGAAAAACAAATGAATCTATCTGCAAGCACAAAATAACTATAAGACATAAAAAAACCAATGCTCCACCATAAACAATTGTATCAATAGCTTTATGTTTAAACAAAATAATAAATAGTTTCCCCAGAAAAGCGCCAACAATATAATAATTTAACCAAGGTATAATAGGAGCGACTCCAGCTGTTAAAAAGCCCTTATCAATATTTAAACGCCAACATATGTAAACAATCAAAAATGATAATATGATAGCAGAGAATTTAAACCGACCCCAGACTATTGTACCCAGCATCCCAACACCAACCAATTGGAAGATATTCCATTCCCATATACCGCCACTATCAAAAAAGTAAATGGCTGCCATATTAAGCGGTAGTGTCAACGCAATTAAAAAAAGGCCTCGTTTCAATGTCGTTAAGAATATTTCAGAATGTGTTTTTTGTTTTGAAAGATAATTTTCATACATCATCATAGCACCCATACCAGATATCATCAGAAAAAATGGGGCCGACAATTTTCCCGGAATATAGATAATAGTGTAAAGCAAGGAGGGGAATGAATCTTTCTCGATAAACCACCGCATAAAATGGTATTGCCCCATCATGATGATAGCCAATCCCCTCAATATGTCTAACGACTTTAATCTCAACACGAGCGATCCCAATTTTGTATACTGCTCATTATCACTTCTCTCTAAGAAATTTTTCAATTAGCCCTGGAATTCTGGTCTGAGGTTGTTGTTTTTCTTTTTTCTTCATCGCATTTTCAATCGCCGATTCAAGTTGTTCAATGTCATACACAGCCAAAAGCCTCCCATGTTTTTCCAATTCCAAAACCAATTCTTCTTGAACATCGGGCGATTCATTCAATTCAGGTTTCCTTGGAACTGCAATAAGCGTTTTTCCAGCAATAAGACAATCTGCGATGCTGCCAAATCCGCCCTGTGAAATGATCAAATCGGCTAACCTAATTTTTTCCATGAGATTGCTACGGCTTAAAAACCTTTCATAACATGCATATATAGGTTTGTAATCCGTATGACCCAACTGAATAAACATTTCCTCCTTCGTTTCTCTTGCATATTGATCTGCCGCCTCTACCAGTCGTTCAAAACTGTACGGATTTGTCCCGGTTAAAACCAGTATCAAAACAGCAATCCCCCATAAGTCGCCTTAGGATAAAACTTAAGAAGGGATTCCCACTGCACGATAAACAGATCTGAAAAATGATACATCAAGCGCCCTGTCATTGATGGCGTGGTTATCCGGCACCCTGTTTCAACATAAATCAATTTTGAACCAAACAGTTTGCCGATCAAACAGGTAGCAATAGCCATCCCAGATCCAGTACTCAAAATAAACCGGGGACGCTTTTCAAAAAACAGTTTTAAAGACTGAAAAAAATTAATTGGATATTTATAGATATGCGTGTGTGGATTGGTAATGTAATAAAACTCTTCTTTAACTAAAGTCTCATCCGTATGCGGCAATTGATACGTAATAAAATACCTTGGATACTCTACATGTTCTACACTAAGGAACGCTTCAGTCAAATGACCGCCTGCCGAACATACCACACAGAGTTTATCTTTAAGCTTCATCATAATTATTCAGATATGAATTTACTGGAAAATGTGTCAAATGTTTCTACTTTTTGATTCCCGAATTTACACGGCTCTTTTTTGGCCCATAAGCTAACCGCAGGTTCATTCTCCACATCCATTTTTCGGGTGGTTTCTTCCCAGGTTCTAAACATATAGGCATCCAAAGGGAATCCTGCACAAAGCGCATGCCACCGTTCAACAAACACAAGATTTGCCACCCTGAATCCATTCCATAAACCTGGCTCAGGTACAAACCTGATATCCAAGTCAGACGTGGGTTTAAACCCCCCTCTGGTTATGCTGCCCCAGAAAAAAGCCCCGTTAAGACAGGCAGGATTTTTCCTTGCTATACGGGCTCGCATCTCTTCCATATACCGGTAAAAACGGGTTTTATCGCGGAAAAAACTGAACCAGAACAAGTCATGAACACACAAGGCAATTACATGGCCATTAATAAACACGCATAAAGAATGAGAGATAACAGCGATACAAATGAATTTTAAAATTATCGACTGCATCGTGGGAAACAGGCAAAATATTAAAGCAAATATCAAGCCCTCAAAAAGCAGACGGTGAATCCGCTCAACCCAATTCATATAAACCATGCCCTGGAATATCCAGTATCGCAAAATAACGGGTAGAGGTTTATATTTCCATGTACTTTTATCCGGCTTCACCAGTTGTCTCCCTCAAAGAAAGTGAATGGATCAGCTGGTCTTTAGTTGAACTCAACGATCCGTTATTCTCAATAATTTCCCAGCCAAATGCTTCTGCCAGACAATGATAAATTCTAATTTTTTCAGTAAGGGATCGGTCATACTCCAGTTCAGGCCGTGTCTTAATAATATTTTCCCGGCTTCGGGAAATAAAAAACACTTTAAACTTTTCCTGAACCGATGTAACAAACCGTTTTCCCGTTAAAGTTTTGTGCAGATTCATATTTCCGGTATCCAGCATGACATCTGCCAGAGTATCCCATGGCCCTCTCTCGCAGATTAGCATCTGACCTGGGCACAGGTGTCGTAAAATATTCCGGCGCGTGGCAATATTGACATCAATAGATTGCAGTAAGGTGTAAATCTTGCGAAAAAGAGATAATTTCTGAAAATCATGATATCCGAACAGATGACCATCATGTTTTTCGTAATAATTATGCCCCGTTAGCCTTGTAGCAGCCAGAAGAGGTTTTGAAAACAGGTTGTTATATCTGGACCAGACTATCTGAACAGAGGTCCCCTGATTTTCAAGATGTTCTTTAAGCCATTCAGTCAAAGTGGTCTTTCCGGACCCGTCAGTTCCGGTTATAAATATAGGCAGATAATCCAATTTAATTTTCCAATACCTTATGCCATTTCTGAGAGACTGTTTCCCAGGATATCATTGATTCCCGAACTGACGTGCAGGCGTTCTCAAGTTTCTGGCACTCAGATTTCTCCAAATGAATTTTTTTAACAGCTCGTACGAGTGCCTGGACATCTGCATGTGGCACTACATAACCGGCTGACCCGGCCGCACCGGGGAGACCATCGATATTGCTGACAATGACCGGTGTACCACAGGCAATACTTTCCATCACGGTTACCGGCAGTTCGGAAGGTACCAGGATAAACGGCAGCAAAACGGCTGTGGCATTCTGAAGGTATTCTCTAAAACCCTCTGCTGGAATCCACCCACCGACAATATCAAGATGACAGTTGATGCCATATCCGGATAATCGATCTCGGATCTGTTGTACTTCAATGTCGTCTGCCCCCCGTGCTAAAAGCTGGAGCGTAATACCCTTTTGTTTGATCTGTGAAAAGGCTTTAAGAATCAGTTCATACCCCCTGATTTTTTTAAGGCTTCCTGCATAAAGGAAAACACTGCAGCCTTGCCCAAACTCTTTTGTTTTTTTCAGTGGCCATAATTCAAAGTCTATCCCAGGTGGAATAAAATGAACTGGAATTTTTGAATTCAAAGCCTCCTTCAAGCGATCCCGGGTGTTAATTGATTGGCAGATCACCCCTTTAAATCTTTTTTTCAACTGACGCCCCCAAACAAACCGAGGTACAATCATCTGCCTGCCAAACTCCTTGCAATCCTTTAAAGTCATAAACCGAAAGGCCTTAAAAACCTCCACAACCGTGTAAAATGCATTAGACATAAAAGCATAGGCATTATATTTTTCAAATATGCGATACCAGGATGCACTGACAAGGCTCAGCGGACTGACACATACAATGATCTTATCTGGTTGAATAGACTCAATTGCAGACAAGATCTGTGAAGAATTTATCCCTCGAAGAGTAGCAACCGGGTGGATAATAAAGTCCTCCTGCTCCTGTGAATCACAATCGGTAATAACATGAACCTGATGACCTGTCCGTTTAAAATGAAGACCAATCCGATGGATTGTCAACCAAGGCTGAAGCCTGAGCTGAGTTTTGGTATATGAAGAGACAACAAAAAGAATTTTCATTTCTTTCTCATTCAACAATTTTGGTTTGTTGAAAATATTCTTCGATAATTGGAAAGATGGCCGCGGCTGTATTAATACCACCAGCTCTTGGTAATATCCCCGTATTAACAACTAACAAATTTTCAAATAAGTCATAATATTCCTGAATCGAATTCACATCATTTACCATTGCATAAGGGTGATATGTATCTTCACATTTTTGGACACTCGCATCATTAGTATATTCTTCAAAGTTAATACAGTTGTCCCTAAGATATGCCTTAACCAACATATTAATTTTCTGAAATATTTCATCTGTCTTTTCATCAATTTTAAACGTTAAATCAATGGCTTTTTCCCCAAATCTGTCTTTATCCTTTGATAATGCAATATTACAATCCTTAGATGAATTTTCGATGTCAACATAAAGATCCCACTGGTTTTTGTAAACGTAAATCTTCTTTTTCACGAAAACAGACCAGGCAAATCCTAATATACTGGGCATATCTTTAAAAACTGATTTTATAAGAGATATTGTAAACTCCCTTTTAAATAACAATGCTTTGAGATTTTGGAAAAAAAGAAATTCAGAATTGAACGATGGGTGCACGTAATAAGAAACATTGTCTATTTCTCCAACTAATCTTTTTGTAATAAGAGAACTGCCGTTCACTTTAAAAGCAAAATCAATATCTCCTATCTGGGTCGTTTCCTTTATTTTAAACATTTTTTTTGACAGATGATCAGAAAAATGGATTTTATTATTATCAACAACACCTGAATTAAGCAATATTCTATTACTCTCAAATGCACCAGATGTGAGGAAATATCTATTAAATCTTATTTTAAAAATCTTTCCATCTCGAATGACTTCGATACCTGAAATTTTTTCCCCGTCTCTAATTAAACGTGTAGTACGGGTACCAGATAAGATTTTAACATTTCGAAGTTTATCGACTTTAAAAAACTTAAAAAGATTTCTTCTCAAATACCCCAACCACACACCGGTTTTGATAAAAAAATCTTTTGAAATATACTTTTCATCAAATAAAGTAGTTATTTTAAATTTTCTAAAGACCGCTTCACGATATTTTATATTTAGTTTTATGATGTCATTTAAAAGGTTATTAGGAGATTCAAAGTCATTTTTAGTAAACATTAATAATTGACCGCCCCACTTATCTGAAGCCCCTCCATATCCAAAGAACCTGCCTTTAGCAGTGCCAATATAATTATCCTTTAAGATGTTTGTTTTATAACCTATTTCTTCCTCATTCCGGACATTAGAGTTTCCAACTTCAACAATTGTAATATTCACATCTGGGTGCTGTTTGCATAATAAATCAGCGATATAACTTCCAAATGTTCCTGCCCCAATAATACAAACAGAATTTTTTAAAAAAGAATATCCAAGTTTATATTCTGTGTTGTAACATTCATAACTGATAATACGAAATAAACCTTTAACCTGTATAATCTGGTTCTTTGTGAATATTCTTAAAGTTTTTAAAAAATTGGCAAGAGTTATAGTAATAGTTTTATTAAGCGGTATGATTAACTTAAAACCATATTTTTTAAGGAAAGAATGTTTTGTAGTGTTGTTATTTTCAAACATTAAATATGTAGATTGAATACAAGCACTTGAAACCGCTTTTATAATACCTTTATGCAAACGACTTCGTTCTATTATTGGCAATGAAGTTTTCTTGTTGCCTAATAATAAACATATACTTGGCGCAAGCTTAATTCCAATTCCAGAAAAATTTGGTTTGATTCCATTAAGATAAATAAATCCAGGTCTGACAAACGATAGCTGATATGATTTGTTTTTATTTGTTAAATAATTATCAACAGCCACTTTTATTGATGCGTAACTCCCCTTATTCGAATAATTGCTCTCGATATTCGTATTTTCATCAACGCAATTGACCTTGTTTGGGTAGTTACTCATGCTTGATATTTGAAACAGATTTTTCACATTTTTAACGCGACATAACTCATCTACCTGTTTTATAAACTCTATATTCTGTTCAACTCCAGAATCTTTTATAAGAATAAAGTTAATAACAATATCATAGGATTGACTAAGGTCTTTGTTCGTGTTTAGTGCGAATACATCACCTTTTATAAAAGCCCCATTCTTTCCCCCACTCCCTTTAGAAAAACATTCAACATCATAACCCGATGCAGTCATTTTTTCGTAAAGGCCTTTAGCGGCATATGAATCTTCACCTAAAAGTAATATTTTTTTTGTCATTAGTTTAAACTTAACGCTTTTATTAAATTTCTCTTCATCGTTTCTTCTGTAAAACACTCCCTAAAAGCTTCTGAAGCAGATTTGCTGTATCGATTTCTTAACTGTTCGCTGTTCAATAATTTTTCTATTGCATCAGCCAAAGCTTCAGGATTTGCTGGTGGAACGAGTATCCCATCAATTCCATTGCGAATTGATTCTGGATTCCCACCGACATTTGTTGCGATTATTGCTTTCCCGGCCCGCATAGCTTCCAGCAATGATATTGAATGACATTCAGATAAAGAAGGAATAATAAAAATATCAGATGTATCCAACCAGGACGGTACATTCTCCTGGTACCCAACAAAATGAACGATATCATCAATCTTTAATCGCTGTGCTTTATTTTTTAATAATTGAAGATCTTCTCCCGTTCCTACAACAATATATTCAAATGAAGTTTCACATCTATGGCGAACCGAGGCTACAGCATCCAAAAGATAATTCAGACCTTTAATAAAATAAAGCGTTGAAACTGTAATAAGAATCTTTGAATCCTTATTCACTTTAAGACCAGATATCTCTATTTTATCATGAGAAAAATCTTTAGATATCCCATTATGCACCGTAACTATTTTGCTGGCATCAACCCCTCTTTTAATCCAATATTTTCTTGACCCTTGGTCAACACAGATTAACCTTTTTACCATTTTTTTATATGAATACCACATCAACGTGTTATAAACTATTTCAAGTGGTTTTTTTACGAATGTTCTTGCAAAATAAAGCCCATGTTCAGAGCATACTACCGGAGTTTTAATTCTTTTAAACCATCGAACCAAAAGCATCAAAATAGCTCCATTAAACCCATGGGTAAATATGACCTCCGGTTTTTGTTCATTTATAAGGGCAGCCAACTTGCTAACCCATGAAAAATCGAAAGAATTCCTGACATTGATCACAATGGCTCCGATCTGCTTCAACTCTGAAATATTTGATTTATTTCCAATATTTAAGCATACAGAAATGACATCCAAACTGTCATCTACGTCATCCAAAGATGCATAGGTTAAAAAACACTTATCGACACCCGCCCCTAAGGAGAACCCCCAAATAATATTCAAAACTTTCATAAAAACCTACCCTAAAGAAACCTCATATCGCTTATTAAAAATGGCCTTTAGATTACCATTAGAAAAGCATATATTTTATATTGGGGGATTTAAATGCCATTAGAGAGTGGCACTCGACCTAACAATACCCTGCTTACTCTTTCATTAAAGCTAAGTATTTTCCCTATCAAAAGTGGAATTGCAATTCCACAAAACAGCATGATGATAAATCCGATATAACTGTAATCCAAATTGTAACGATAAACAATTTTCTTCGCGATAACCAACACCGGTGCATGGAACACAAAAATTAAAAGTGAATTTACACCAAATAAAGAAATTATCTTTTGAAATCTATTTTCAAACGAACTTTGGGCCATTTTACAAAGACCCAGCACTGCAAAACTACCGGTACACCCCACCAAGAGCGAGCTAAAATTTAAGATCCCTACTTTCATGTATGGATATAATAGTCCGAAAATCCAGAATGCTATCCAAGATATAGTGAAATATGGGTTTATTTTCTTTTTTAAGATTTCTTTTGACAAAAGATAACCTAATAAAAAGTAAATTAGATTCGCTGTAAATTTATCTAAACCCAAAATATACATTTTGAAAGTTAACGAAGGAATAATTTTCAACAATATCGCCGCACTTAATAATAGATATTCGTTGATATGCAATTTCCTTATAGTAAAGTACGTGAAAATAATAAAGGTGAACAGAGAAAATAGGAACCATAATGGGCTAGAGGGTAATTTGTTTAAATCAGATTGCATAAATAATAAAGCCGACATCATTTCTTTTGCACTCGGTCCACTATAAATAGATTTCGGGACTGCTATTATAAAAACAAAAAAACAAAAACCCAATGAATAAAAAGGCCATAAAACTTTAGAAGCGATTTTCCTTACATACGGCATGGTATGTTCCAATTTTTGCCCATCTAAAGCCTTATACATTAATGCTGCAGAAATCATAAATAAAATGGGCATCTGAAATGAACTTAATAATTTATGAAAGAAATAGTTCACAAATGAAGACAAGAATTCTGGGTTCATCAATGCATTAATATGAACCCAAACCACAGCAAGAATCGCTATCCCTCTTGCCATATCAATTTGCTCTAATCTCTTTTCATTATCTTGTTCATGCATCGGTTTTTCCCTATGATTCAATCACTTTAATATATTTTTGAACACCCTTAGCCAAATCATGCTCTTCACTAATATATTTTTTTGCTAACCGCCCCGTTTTTTTTGTAAATTCTTTGTTTGTCATAAACTTATTTATTGAGTCTATAAATAATGACAAATCCCCTTTGGTACAAACCCCTATAGAATGCTTTATTATGACCTGATCTGGGTCAACATTCAAACTTATGACAGGCGTTGCATTCTGCCACGCTTGAAGAAAAACATTCGGAAAACCTTCTCTAAGTGAGGTATTTATAAATATTTTCGCTTTTGTAAAATAGGGTGCAATTTGATGAAAAGGAACAAATCCAAGGTATTCAAAATTCTTTATTTTAAGACTTTTTTGTTTAAATAATATATCTGCTTTACTTCCATTTTTTGTCGCTAAAATCATTTTAAATTGAAAATCAGGAAGCTGTAAAGCCAGTTCAGGCACAACGTGAGCTTGTTTGTTAATAGTGTCATTCCCGACCCACAGAATTGAATTATCTTTTTCTGTGAAATTTACTAGAGGAAAAGTTACCACATTTTTAATTAGTGAGGATTGTTTTCCAAAATTTCGAAATCCTTTGAGCTGGATTTCTGTTTGCGCAATTGTTGTATTTACAAAAAACATTCCCAATCGGTAGATACTGGCAGCAATTTTGCTCTGGACTTTAAATAGTAATTTAAGGTCCACATCTTTGTCCGATTGACCGATATACACTAATTTACGATTAGTTAGTCTGCAAAGAAATCCCAACGGCAACAATGCATCTTTAGGCAATTTCAAAAAATAGCGTTTAGCACCTATTTTATATGCAGTTCGGACTAGCTTAAGCCAATCTATCAACAAATATCGTTTCCCTTTGCCCAAATACCTAAAAGACGCATTATGGACCCACACTTTACCAACCTTTTCAACGGGAGGCTGTCCATAATCGTCAGTTATAAAATGGATTTCATAACCCATTTCCGCAAGTTCACAGCCGATTGTTTTTAATTGGATCTCCGATCCACCAGCCGATCTAACATTAGTATCCTGACAAAGAAGCGGATATATTGCTGGACTTATAAAACACAATCTTTTTTTGTTTTTTATTTGGTGCATATCATCTCTTTTTCAACATCAGTATTATTTAATGACGTCTTTCACCCAATACATAAAAATCTAATGGACTACTTTTTTTCTAACCAGTTGAAACTGTGAATCCAATCCTCAAGATCTGTATATCCATTTTGGTTTGAATCATCTAGCAGTCTGTCTGGAAGATAATGCTCTTGACGGATTTCCGGGCTATCTGGAAGAGATTGCTCCTGGTCCTTTTCCAGGGAAACCTCCCATCCTCCCACATCAGATTGGGAATTTATGATAGTGCCTTTTTTTTGCACTACGTCATCAATTACCCTTCTATCTATGGCATCTCTTTCCCATGGGAAGCTTCCAACATTTTTTAAAACAACATCCAAACATAATGAAGCAGGATAAACGTTCACGCCCTTACAAATCAAAGGAGGGGTATTAACTAAAACAGAACTTTGTTTGAAATCATTCCTAACACCATTTACATTTCCTTTAGGTGAAAAGGTTTTCAAATCTTTAAAATAAATTTTACTTTGAGGATCAATATTTTCTAAAATTACAAGGACGTCATCGGAATTCTTTGAACTGATTCCAGGGATTACAATGCACCCGATAATAGTGATATTATGTGGTCCATCTTGTCGTGTGTTTGATAAAACAGTTCCATAATATTCAGAATTATAACAGACATTGTTTACCAACAGCACTGAAGTATTACCAGCAATCAAAGGGTTTCTATTCATATTATGGACCCAAAGATTTTTTATAAACGAAAGATTATGGACGCCCGGCCCAACGAGCGTTGCAAGGGAATGGTTTCCAAAGTTAAGACCTTCGGAAATCAAGCAATTCGTAACTGTAACATCTCGGATTCCTGAAGTTTTTTCAGGGCTGCAAAAAAAATCAATGCCTCCATCTTGCCACCAGCTTATTGATAAGTGATCAATCACTACATTATAAGTAATTTCATGTATGCTGTTTATGGATATCCCATCCATGTTTTTTTCTTTTTTGAAATCACCGATTCTTATCTTGAGATGCTGTACTAAAACATCATGTGTATCCGCTATTATAATTCCATAATTTTTTAAAGTTATGCCTGGATCTGGCGCGGTCTGTCCTGCAATTGTTATATATGGATCCGTAATAACTAATCTTTTCTTTAAGCTTATCGTGCCACCGACTTCAAAAATGATCGTGCGGGGTTGGTCAAGAACCATTCCATAGCGTAGGGAACCAATACCCGAATCATTTAAATTGGTAACCCGATATAAACGAGTCTGTGGAAGATCAAGGTGCCTTCCACTTCCTGCTGAGGTAAAGCTTCCAAACCCTTCTGCCCCTGGAAATACAGGCAACATCTTTTGTCCCCAAGCAATTGATAAGCCAAAAAAAAGATAGGTTAAACCCCAAAAAAAAGTGAAAATTTTGACTTTATCGAAATGTACAAAAAATTCTTTTTTTTTAACATAGCATTTGTAAATTCCTTTATTTAGGTCAATCTTTAAGTTCATGGTCGTAGTTCAATACTGTCATTCCTTCTAAACATAGCAGTATAGCTCCCGCATAATATTGCAATTAGAAACCATGTTGAAATCTCGCTGACAAAAAAGCCGTGATTGTGGAAGAGCGCGACACCTAATACTGAAAAAATCGACCAGAAAATAGTCTTTGAATATTCGTTTACAAAACATCCGGAAAGCCTTTGAGTTGATTTGAGCATTTTGTATAGACAAAGAAAAAAACCCGTCAAAAGTATCACCCCCCAAACTCCAAGTTTCATAATCACATTAATATAGTGATTATGGGGAGCCGGGTATTTAATTGACTTGTTCAATAGCACGGCCATTTCGTTTTGATAATCTTGATCAGTCCCCCCTAAAAATGGATTCTTGAAAAACACCTTTATGCCTGCATACTGCTGGAAAAGTCGTCCTAAAAACTCCTCTGAAGAACTTTCTCGATGTAAAAGTGTCTGTTTTGAGGAAGTCTCATATTTACCACTTTGGGATTCAAAAAACTGATTCATGCCTATAAAAACAGATGAAAGGATGACCAAAAGTAAAAACAATCGGGCTAATGCTTTTTTATTGGGTGACGTGAACAACATACCAACAAATGCTACCAGAAACATTAAGATAGATGCCCGCTCACCGTTATAAATGATTCCAACCATCAAAATACACAATACAACGATCCATTTTGTTTTCCGCTCGGCGATATAAAGACCCAGTGCCATCACCGCCCCTGCAGTCAACTGATATGCAAATCCAGGTAATTGAGAAAAAAGTCCTGCTATTCGATCTCCCTTGCCTAAAAAAACCTCATGTACGTTATCAGATGAGACATTTAGCAAATACATTCTTATAGATTGAAAAGGTTCCCCTATAAAATGAATGAACAATCCAAAAATCGTGGAAAAGAGTATCGAAAACAGAACGATTTTCAAAGCAAATGCAACATCCTTTTTCTCTTCGATAAACACGCAGGCCAGAACAATGATCAATAAATTTCTCAAAAGTGATTTTGGTTCTCCCCAGCCCGCACCTTTAAAATAACTCAAACCAACATCGAAAAGAGTGTAGGCAAGGACGATAAATATCAAAAAAAGCCCTGGCCCTCGAATTCGCGATATGACAAGTGGGAATCTTACAAAATACAATAACATCAGCAAATATAAGAAAAAATTGACCGGAGCAATCGGAAAAAAAGCAATGCGGCCAATCGGTATGAAATATAGAACCGTAATAATGCTAAAATAATATTTAAAGAATGATTTCATATTTAAACTCAACTCTCTGGAGTTTTTCTGCTTATTGTTAAATAGTCTCTATAGTTTAAAGATATTCTTCCGATCTGTACCCCATCTATTATCTTTTTTCTCCCCATAACTTTATAGTAAGCTCATCTCTTAGCTCTTTTCTACTTTGTGCCCTAATCTCAATTTTCTCTTTATCAAATTTATTAATATATTCTTTTAAAGTACATATTTTTCTGGCAGGCACTCCTGCATGTACCTCGTTTGAAGGAATATCATTATTTACAACGCTTCCTGAACCTACAATTGAATTTCTCCCAATTTTCACTCCATGTAAGATAATACTATTCCACCCAATAAAACAATTTTCCTCAATTAAAATTGTTCCATAACGATTTGTGTATTTATCTTCATTATTAACTTTTTCCCGAAATAACCGACTGGCCCCATCATGCGTTATAAAAACTGTTCCTGCCCCAATAGTAACTCTGTCACCAATTTGAATTAACCAGGGCTCACTTCCGAATGCTTTTGATTGAATAGTACAATGCTCACCAATTCTGACACCTTTAGATCTAAGGTATTTTACAGTATTACCTCGAAATTTAAGAAAGATAAGCATGTTTCTAAGCCTGTCCCAAATATTTCCAAAAGAGTTTAACAAAATAAACGAGCCCTTTAACTTTTATTATGTTTTTTTAGTAAATCATCATAAACTTTTAGATAATGCCGGCTAATAGTTCCAATTTCAAAATCTTGAATTCGTTTCTGCGCAGATAGAGCTGTTTTTTTGGAGATTCCAGTATCTATAGAAAGAGTTCGAATTGAATCTGATAACGCATCAATATCCCCTACCTTAAATAATAAACCATTATCCAGATGGGTGATCACTTTTCTATTTCCTGGAATATCACTAGCAATACATAAAACTCCAGCTGCCATTGCTTCAAGTAATGCATTCGAGACCCCCTCCGTTATCGAAGGCAAAATGAAAATATCTGAATCTCTGAGGTATTGTTGAACAACAGAGGAGTCAACTTTACCGACAAACGTCACATATTTTTCAAGGCCTGAATTTTTAACCTGCATTTCGAGTTGTTCCCTCAAAGGGCCTTTCCCGAGCATGAACAGCTTAAATGGGATCTCCATTTTTAAAATCTCAAGGGCTTGTATTAAAGTACCCAAATCTTTTTTGGATGAGAGAGAACAAACAGTAATAAGATTTATTTGTTTATTTTCAGATTTTACTTTTAGCTGGCTGAATAATTCATTTTCTGAAATTTTCCAGTGTTCGATAAATACTCCGTTTGGAATATAAACGATTCGTTTTTTTTCAACCCCCCATGTTTTCAGCTGTAATCCGACTTCTTCATTGATAGCGACAAAAATATCTGTATTTTTTGCCAGAAATTTGGCCATGTATTTTCCTAAAATAACTGTTTGTGCAAAATAATCCAGGTCAAATCGAGGTCCGCTGTTACTGCATTTTATTAGGACTGGCTTCTTCAACAATTTCGCCGCTGCAACAGACGCAAAAGATGGCAAAAGCGCCTGATGTACATGAATAATATCAACTCTTTTTCGATCTAATAAAAGTTTCACAAATATTGTTACAGCAAAAATAAAATCACTGATTTTGCCTAAGCCTGGCAAGCCGATTCGTTTGACCGGAAAAGAATCTTGATTGCAATCGACAACAACCCCACTCTGGAGAGAAGTTATCAATGACACATCGACATTGTTTTTCAACAGTGTTTTTCCGAGCAATTCTGCCTGTTTTTCTGCACCACCAACAAAGGGTTTAAATAACCCAATAACCATACAAATATTTATTTTATTTCCCATCTATCCAATTTGCCCGTGTATTATGTTAGAGATCGCCCTTACAGCTTCTTGAACGTTGCCACTATTCTCAAAATATTTTATTTCCCATCCATTATACATTGCCAATTCAATCGCTAACTGAAGAAGTTGATGCTGATTTTGTAAGAATTGTTTTTTTAGTGCATCATCTAATCCTCTCGTGCGAACTGGACTTTTTCTTTTACGTAATTTCTCCCTCGCGGTGCTTTTAACAAAAGGCACAGCTAGGAATATGGTAAAATCTATTTTCGGTGTTAAACTAAAAATTTTTTTGAATTTTTTGATAGCTGGATATTCATGTTCAGACACAAAAAGCGAAACGCAAAAATGTAAAGAACCACCATCTATCAAAACAATTTCAGAATTTTGGAGATGTAGATTAAATATCTCGTATTGAACCCACCTGGACAACATCTGTTTAATAATTAGACATTTAAAATGTAGTTTAATTGGCCTATTAATCTGATAAATTAAAATAGAAACTGTATAAGAAAAATGAAATAATGCATATCTGCACAACAATAACAGCAAATAAATTTTCCATAGTTGATTTAGAAATACAGAAATAGACCTTTTTTTTTGCCACCGTCTCTTGGCCAGAGTTACCGCTTCCTGAGAAGAGAGCAAAACTAATTTATTATGTGAAAATGACTTTAATAATTCATTTGTCAGAGTGCTTTTCCCAACCCCTTGCGTTCCGACCATCTCGATTATCAAATCAGCCTCCATATAGCATCTTTGACATCTCGAATAACTGCCTCATATGGGCGGTTGGCATCTATATGGGTCATCTGTATTTTATTATCAGACAGGCCTGAGATAGCCTTTGCTTTGGCTTTTACTATATCGGAATTATGATCAGGTTTTCTGTGGAGGGCGGTTTCAGGTTCCACATGAAGTGCAATGATATGATCAGGCATTTTGATTTCTTCATATTGACTCTTTTCGAGGCGATCAAGTTCAGGAAACTTGGATGATAGGTTTTTATCTTGACTCGGACCGTCCATAAATTCATATAATTCGGGCAGCGGGAATCTGTCAAAAAAGATAAGCTTCCCCAAGATAGCCTGTGCACAACCTTGTTTGAATCGATCTCTTCGATCCTTGCCAAGATAAACCAAATGAAGGAATTCAAAATATTCAGCAATTGAATATGCTTTTTCCGTCAAAAAGTTTCTTTTTTTAAAAGAAATTAAATGGATCAATTTAGCTATTCTTTTAGAATTTATTCTAAAATTTTTAATTATTTTAGTTTTCAGTGAATTTATCTTGCTGCCCATATAGAATGACTGAACGTCTATCTTCCAGCCCAGCCAAGGAATAATATCCGAAATTACCGTTGATTTCCCAGCGCCATCTGAACCAATTATTGCTATTGTCAAACCACCTTTTTCAAGTTTTTTTCTGGAAAGAAAGTTCCATGAAAAGATCTTTATAACCTTCGATACGAATAATTTTATCCAATTTGCACCTGTAGATATCCAACGATATTGTATAAAGAATTTTAGCATCTTTCTTTTCAACCGAAAAAGCTGTTTGGATGTCAGCTTCTTTTGGGTCCTCAACTCTAGATATTCTTCGATGATCTCATAAGGCAATTCAGGAACTGTCTCTTTAATTTCTTTGAAAAGATTTTCATTATCAATTTGTTTCAATAAAAATTGAATTTCTTTTTCAAGTGCTATCGGAACCGGCGACCCCCTTTTTACCATGGCACTTAGCAGCTGACGCATATCAGTTTTAAACAAAATCCGAACAACAAGCACTGCCAGCTCCAATTGGGGATCTGGAACTTTAAGATTATATTTGGGATCGGAAAAAGCTGAATGCAGGTATTGCTGTTCGATTGGAATAAAGTGCCCTTTAAAATGTTTCTCTCCTAAAATCAAGCGGTAGTGAATATGGAGATGGAAAAGATTTCCTGTTTGCCGATCATACCCTAGGTAATCCTCCATGGATGGATATTGCTTGAATTTTGGTGCCTTTAGCTTAATAATATTAAAATTCAAAAGTACTTTTTCAAAAATTAACGTTTGGCTCCGATCTACCAGCAGATCAAGATCCGTTTTTCCTGAAACAGCTTCATCCAGCCTGATGTTGCTTTTCCAATGGCAATACTTAATATTATTCAGATCAAATTGTTTAAAAATCTGATCAATTGTTGGAAGAATCATAAAAAACACCACATATCTTCATTCTCCTATAAAAAACTCACTATCCATTTAAATTTAAGAGGTACTGCTGATTCTAACGATTTCGAGATTTCTTTTCCAACTCCACCCAAAAACTTAAATATTAATAAAAAACTAATTAAAGTTACTAAAAAATTCATCACATCAAATACAAAATTCGTATCTGTAGGGATCCCAGACAAGTTATAGCTGATAAAAAGAGCTATCAGAATGGAGATGATCCCTCTAAATTTTATATCCGTACCTTTCCATTTGAAAATCATATAGTCTGTTACCAAATCGGTTATGACTAAAAAAATTCCTCTTCCAATAACAAAATTAAAAACGATCAGAGGTGGCCATAATTCAGCTTTAAAATTAACAGCAATTATATAATCGCTAATACTAATAAACAATAAAGACAAAACCAACCCAATGATGACAGGGAAAAATTTTCCAGCCTGGCGAATTGTTGAATTGCCTAAAGAAAAACAATTAAATATCAAGGCCAAGGATGAAATTGGAGCACCCCATTGAATTGCTTTTACATATTGTTCGCCATATAAAAGGTCCAGTATTGTTGGGGCAATTGAAAACATTGATATGGCCAGAATTCCGGAAAAAAGGACGATAACAGAAGTCATAATCCGCTGTATTTTTAAAAATCTCTTTTGATCATTTTCTGCTACCATTCTTGCCATAATAGTAACTCGCAGGTTTGATAATGGTATATTGGCGACTTCTTCTCCAATTTTAACAATAGCGATGGTAACGGAGATAAGACCAATCGAAACGGCACCTACATCTAAAGCAGATAATATATAAACAGTTAAAGGCAGACCAAAAACAAAACTATTAAAAATAAATATTAAATAAGCAAAACTGAGATATTTTGAAAATCTTTTGAAAATTTGAAAAAGGGAGATCGATTTTAGGGCCTCTTTATTTGAATCTAAATCATATCCAGTTTTTGATTTTAGAAAAACATATTCTAATACAACCATTATTAATTGAGAACATGCTACTACATAGGGATCTTGCCATATCAGTGTTGCAATAATCACAACAAATGGAGAGATAAAAGCGACACCAATCTGGATTTTCGCCATTTCTGCCATTTTCAGTGCTGCAGTCCATTCCCGCTGCTTAAAGATAACAAGCACATTTAATATTAAATGAGCTCCGACAATAGGGAAAAACCAAACAGAACCAGTTATGTTTTTGGTAATATCAAGTATCTCATAGTAATCTAAAAGGTATAAACCAGCCAATCCTAAAACTGATAAAATCAGTTTAACATACAATAATTTCTTAAGGACAAGCAAGGCTGAGTCACGTCCATATTCAACTGATATATCTGGTAGAATTTTAGGAATACTTCTGCTGATACCTAAATCCATAAAAGACATGATAGAACTTGTGTTAGCTCTTATGGTCGATATTACTGCAAGGCTGGCAGGGCCAAGAACCCGAGCAAGAACAATAGTGCCAATAACTGTTAAAACTCTAATTAAAGGCTGTCGGATAAAATTAGCAAGAGAACTGGAAATAATTCTTTTATTAACCAGTTCATTTTGATCCGTCATTTTAATATGTACCTTTTTTGATTGAAAAACAATATAATCTCTTTAAGAACATCAGCCCAGGTGCCTCTATTCTTAGTGCACAGCTTAAAGGATTTTTAAAAGGATCGTCTACTCTGGTAAAATCTTCATTTAAAATTAAGCCTTTTTATTGTTTACATCGATATTGTTTATATACCAATTGGCCGCAAGTTCGAGGCCTTCTCTAACTGAATAGGCTGGCTGATAGCCTAATAAATCAGCAGCTTTTGATATGTCTGCAAGAGAGTGGCGCACATCACCGGCTCTAAAATCTCTGTAGACAGGCTCTGCATTTTTTGTATCAGGGAACTTTACTGTAACCAGATCTTTGATCAGATAAAAGAGTTCATTCAGTGTTGTTCTCTCTCCAAAGGCCACATTATAAACCTGATTTGAAGCATTAGTATCTTCAGCAAGACAGGCCTTAATATTTGCCTGGACAGTATTATCAATATAGCAAAAGTCCCGACTGGTCTCTCCGTCTCCGTTGATGAAAACATCTGTTTTTTTGATCAAGGAAGCAAACCATAAAGGGATAACGGCAGCATAGGCACCATAAGGGTCCTGGCGTTTGCCGAACACATTAAAATACCGCAGGCCTATGGTTTTAAATCCATAGGTGGAAGCAAAAACATCGGCATACAATTCATTAACATATTTTGTTACTGCATAGGGAGATAAGGGCTTACCAATGAGGTCTTCTTTTTTTGGCAGGCCTGGATGATCACCGTAGGTTGAGCTTGAAGCGGCATAGACAAATCGTTTTACATTGGCATCCTTTGCGGCGACCAGCATATTTAAAAAACCGGTGATATTGTTTGCATTGGTCAATAAGGGGTCGGCGATGGATCTGGGAACAGATCCCAAAGCTGCCTGATGTAATACAAAGTCTTTTCCCTCACAGGCTTTTTGGCAAGTCTCCGGGTCTCTTATATCTCCCTGAATGAATGTGAAATTTTGCCATTTTTCTTTTCCAATGGTTTGTTCAACTTCATCAAGATTATACTGGAACCCTGTAGAAAAGTTGTCCAGGCCGGTTACTTTTTGGCCCAATTCAAGCAGCTTTTCTATAAGGTTTGAACCAATAAAACCAGCACAACCGGTTACCAACCAATGATGAGGCTTGTTTTTTAAATCTTCTATATTCATTTTAAATCCGATAAATGTGATTTATTGTGAGCTGATTATTTTTTAAATACTAAGCCAATGATTCTTTCAAATGAAACTAATGCTTCCTCAAAACTGATACTCTCATTATCAGGTGCATATGACATTGCATCTACAAATCTTGTGTACTCATTTTTGTACAGCGGATCAGTTTTTAATTGTTCTAGTGCTTCTTTTGCGATATTTACAGTGTTCTTATCTATATTGGACCCGCTTCGTCCAAGATCATTTTTAATGGATGAATGAATTATTTCTATAAATAAATCATCTGCTGAAACCTGTTTTTCCAGAGCAGACAGGTCATGGAGATGCCTGATCATTACAGGATCATTTTTAACAGAGCCTGCCTTTGCAGTTCTATCTTTAATGCTCATTCGCCAAAGCAGGGCGCTAAACTTATTACCAGCTGTTTCTACCGGTGAAATGCAGTTTATTGCACAGTCAGGTTTTCCCCCTGTAAATTGTGTAATAAAAGATTGAATCGATTTTGTCTGTACAGGCAGCAAGGTTTTTTCAAAGCTGAACTCAAGTTTTAAATGGGGCCGCAAAGCAGATGATAACTGATATGTTTGAGGATATTCTACAAAAAAACCAAAAAACTTGCTTTCATTCCGGCTTACAAGAGAATCATCTGTAATAGATACATCTTTGAATTCATCAATTCTGGAAATAATTTCTTTTCTAACATTTTTTCTTTTTCCCCGTGTGATATTCGGATCACCAATTATTCTAAAATCCAGATCTTCAGAGAACCTTTTTATCAACCCATACCCTTTGGATAGGGATGTTCCACCGCTAAATATTATTTCTAAAGAATCAACGGATATTGCAGAAATGATCTGAAGTATTCTTACTGCAAAAAAGTCCTTTTCAATAAATGACGGATCAACCCCCAATTCAATTGCAATATCTTCAATAACTTCAATGGGTGGCAATTTTTTCATATTTTACAAATCTTCCATTGTACCCAATTTTTTTATTTACCCTTTTATTAACACCGATCACAGCGCCTGTTGGCACCTGTGTGCTTTTTCCATCGTTATACTCAAGTTCATAGGGTGTTGGGATAACTGCTATACCTGATTTTTTTAAAGCCGTAATTGCAATATCTCTTATATTCTGTTCAGGAATAATTTTACTGGTGACAGATGAAATTTTAGTTCGCACATACACACCCTGCCCCATACGAAGGATCATTCCTTGCTCAATCAATTTTCTGAGAGCCCTGAGAATTTGATCTCTGTCAGACAGATCATAGAAATCAGACAAAACGAACGTAGCGTAACGGCTTCGTTTTATTCGATATTTAATTTTATCTTCTAAGGTTTTTTTGACAGGCATTCTCCATTCCTTTTTGTAAAAACACGACACCTATAATTACAAAGATACGACACCTATAATTACAAAGATACGACACCTATAATTACAAAGATACGACACTTGTAATATAATGTCCATGCTTTTTCTTCATCTAAAAACTATTTCCATACAGGAACAGCATCGATAAGTTGTGAGATGATTGTTTATCTCTAAATTAGAGATAAATCATTTAGGTTTTATCTTATTTTTAGAGATAAGATTTTCCAGATACCAGTTTATTGTTTTGGCAATACCGGTTTCAAATGAGATTTTGGGAGTATAACCAAGGTCGTTTGTGATTTTTTGGGCATCTATGGCATATCTACGGTCGTGCCCTGCCCGGTCTGTTACATGGGTAATCAGGGTGTTGGCTGGTGTTTTTCTGTTAAACTTTTTATCCATGAATGAGCAGACAAGGTTAACAATATCGATATTTATGCATTCATTATTGCCGCCAATATTGTAGGTTTGACCGGGTATTCCATTATTTAGGATCAAGTCCACTCCCAGGTTATGATCATCCACATAGAGCCAGTCCCTTATCTGGAGGCCATCACCATATACCGGGATAGGTTTATTGTGAAGAATATTAATGATCATAAGCGGTATGAGTTTTTCCGGGAACTGATACGGGCCGTAATTATTGGAGCAATTGGATGTGGTCACTTCCAGGCCATAGGTTTCGTGGTATGCCCGAACAAGATGATCCGATGATGCTTTGCTGGCAGCATACGGAGAATTGGGTGCATAGGGTGTGTTCTCAGAAAATGGCGGGTCTGAAGGTTTTAGCGTGCCATACACTTCGTCTGTGGAAACATGATGGAACCTGTGGGGTTTGGGGTGTTTATCCAGCCAGATGTTTTTGGCAGCTTTAAGCAATGCGTGTGTTCCCAATATGTTTGTGTTAATGAAGGCATCTGGTCCGGTTATTGATCGGTCGACATGGGATTCTGCTGCAAAATGAACAATGGTGTCCACTTGTTTTTGGTCGAGCAGATTTTCCACAAGGGCCTGATCCTGAATATCTCCATGGACGAACTCAAAATTGGGTTTAGTTTCCGCCTGGATAAGGTTTTGTCGGTTGCCAGCATATGTCAGGGCATCCAAGACAATGATCCGATCTTTGGGGTATTTATTTTGCCAGTAATAGACAAAATTGGTGCCAATAAATCCCGCACCACCGGTAACTAATAATATTTTATCAGAGACTGTGGACGCCATTTTTCTCTCTTCCTATACCGTGGTATTCAAATCCATACTCGATGAGTTCTTCAGGGTCGTACTGATTCCGGCCATCAAAGATAATTTTCTCTTTCATTGTTGCTGATATTTTTTCGAAATTCGGCTGCCTGAATGTTTTCCATTCCGTCACAAGGATCAGGGCATCGGCATTTTCAAGTGCTTCATACTGGGTTTCTGAAAAGCTTAATTTATTACCTTTAAACCACTCTTTTGGAAACTCTTTTTTTGCCTGGACCATGGCCACAGGATCATATGCGTTTATTTTAGCGCCGGCTTTCAATAACTCTTCGATAAGAACAATGGAGGATGCTTCGCGCATATCGTCTGTACCGGGTTTAAAAGAAAGACCCCAGACACATAATGTTTTATTGGAAAGGTCATTTCCAAAGCGGTCCGATATTTTTCGGGGCAGCACTAATTTTTGTTTTGCGTTCCGGGTTTCAACAGAATTTAAAAGCTCTGGTTCTAACCCTGAGTCTCGACTGGTTTGGATCAGCGCTTTTACATCTTTTGGGAAGCATGAACCACCATAGCCACAACCCGGATATATAAAAGAGTAGCCGATTCTACTGTCTGAACCGATTCCTTTTCTTACGTTCTCTACGTCGACACCCAGGCGTTCGCAGATGTTTGAGATTTCATTCATAAATGATATTTTGGTGGCCAGCATGGAGTTGGCAGCATACTTTGTCATCTCAGCATCCCGTACATTCATCAGGATCAATTTATCTCTGTTTCGAGAAAAAGGTGCGTAGAGTCTTCTCATGGTTTTGGCGGCTTTATCAGAATCGACCCCCACAACAATCCGGTCGGGTTTTAAAAAATCATTGACCGCAGCACCTTCTTTTAAAAACTCAGGGTTGGAGACCACATCAAACTGGACATCTATTTTTCGCTTGTCCAGCTCGGCCTGGATCGTCTCTTTTACTTTATCTGCTGTACCCACGGGAACCGTGGATTTGTCAACAATGACAGAATATTGGGTTATGTTTTCACCAATCTGTTTTGCCACCTGGAGTACATATGAAAGGTCAGCGGAGCCATCTTGGCCGGGCGGGGTGCCAACGGCAATAAAAAATATATTTGATTCTTTTGATGCGTCAGCAAGACTGGTTGAGAACTTTAACACGCCCTCTTTAAAATTTTGAATAACAATACTCTCAAGACCCGGTTCATATATGGGAAGAATCCCTTTTTTAAGACCCTCTATTTTTTCCTGGTCCACATCAACACAGGTAACAGTGCTGCCCATTTCTGAAAAGCATGCTCCTGTAACCAAGCCAACATAACCGGTACCGATAATGGTAAGATTCATTTTTTTTAACCTTAATTAAATTTGTTTTTTAATTTCGTTTAGTAATGTTGTTAACTGCACCCGCCAATGAACGGGTATTATCCCGGTTGCCTGCCAGGTGGCCTGTTTATCAAGAATACTATAAGAGGGTCTTTTAGCCAGTGTAATAAATTGAGTCGATGGTACGGGTGTTATGGGAATTTCTTTTTTAAGCAATCCGATGGTCAACGCTTGTTCCTGAATCGCCACAGCAAAATCATACCAGGAGGCCACTCCGGCATCTGTCCAGTGATGGGTACCAAATAGTTTTTTTTCTATGGATATCCAGATTGTTTTTGCAAGGCCATTTGCCCATGTTGGCGTTCCCACCTGATCATCCACAACGGTTAAACTTTCTTTTTCCTGCATAAGTTTAAGCATGGTTTTAACAAAATTTGCACCATGGGAAGAATAGAGCCATGCCGTTCGGATAATGATGGAATCATCTTTCAGGTGTTTTTGGACAACCTGTTCGCCCTTTAGTTTGGATTCTCCATATATGGATTGGGGTGCGGGGGTCTGATCGGGTGTAATGGGTTTAAAATGTTCGCCAGAAAAGATATAGTCTGTGGAGATGTGCACCAACTTGATATTTTTTTCTTTTGCAAGCAGGACAATTTGCCGAACAGCCTCATAATTGATACGAAACGCTTTTTCTTTTTCTTTTTGGGCCTGATCTACGGCTGTATAGGCTGCTGTATTGATAATCCAATCCGGATTTGCCTTTTTAATGCAGTCCTGAATACTGGTACTGCTTAAAAAATCCACTTTAGGGTGATCACAGGTGGTAAGCAACATGTTCGATGGGCAGGTGCGGGAAAGCTCCCAACCCAGCTGTCCGTTGGCACCCAAAAGAAGAATCTTCATTCAAACACCTGTGCCGTTTTAAACGCTTGACCGGATTCGTCTTTGGCTGCTAAAAAAGGTTTGCTATTGGGTAATAATGGCCATTTGATATCAATATCCGGGTCATCCCATTTTATCGAATATTCATGTTCGGGTGCATAATAGTCTGTACATTTATATGTAAATTCGGCTGTTGGACTCATCACATAAAATCCATGGGCAAATCCAGGCGGCACCCACATCATATTGTTGTTTTCCGAAGACAATATTCTTCCGACCCATTTACCGAAGGTCGTAGATGTTCTTCTCAAATCAACCGCGACATCAAAAACCTCACCTGATATTACCCGGACAAGCTTACCCTGGGTTTGATTCAACTGATAATGCAGTCCACGAAGAATACCCTGGGAAGATTTACTATGATTATCCTGAACAAAACCAACGTCTGCAACATTATTTCTAAAATCATTGTCACGAAAAGTTTCCATGAAAAAACCCCGGTGATCACCAAAAACATCGGGTTCTATTAATACAACTTCCGGGATTTCAAGTGGTATATATTTCATTTGGCAGACACCCGTTTAACTAATGCTTCCAGATACTGACCATAATTGTTTTTCTTCAAAGCATGTGCCATTTTTTCCAATTGGTCGATGTTAATTAAATTTCTTTCGAATGCAATTTCTTCAAGACAAGATACTTTTAAGCCCTGACGATCTTCAATGACCTTAATAAAAGTGGCTGCATCAAACAAAGATTCATGAGTCCCGGTATCTAACCAGGCAGTTCCCCTCTTTAGCAATTCCACAGTGAGTTTTTTTTCTTTAAGATATACTTTGTTAACATCTGTGATTTCAAGCTCACCTCTTTGTGAGGGTCGAATATTTTTAACAATATCCACAATATCATTATCATAAAAATATAATCCGGTTACGGCATAGTTGGATTTTGGGGTCTGGGGTTTTTCTTCAATACTTATCACCTGACCGGTATTATCAAACTCTATCACACCGTATCGTTCCGGGTCTTTAACAAAATACCCGAAAACAGTGGCACCAATTTCTTGCTGGCCAATGACCCGTAGTCGTTCTGATAAACCTTCTCCATAAAAAATATTATCTCCAAGAACCAGAGTGACGCAATCTTTGCCGATAAAATCTTTACCGATTAAAAATGCCTGGGCAAGGCCATCCGGAGAAGGCTGGGTTTCATATTTAAGGCTAATCCCCCACTGGGAGCCATCGCCCAATACTTTTTTAAACACATCAATATCATACGGTGTAGTGATGATAAGAATATCATAAATACCTGCGAGCATGAGCGTTGATAGTGGATAGTAAATCATGGGTTTATCATACACAGGCATCAGCTGCTTACTTACCGACAGTGTCAACGGATGCAGGCGGCTACCAGATCCGCCTGCCAATATAATCCCTTTTCTCATAAAATTATCCTAATTGGATTTTATAAAATCGATGATGGTTTGTGTAGTTTGTGTTTCTATTCCACCAAAGCCATGGTGTCCCAGGGGGCCACAAGGTATTGCATGTGATACCCCACCGGTTACAAGGCTAACTTCCACCTTAGGTGAATTAACCAAATTATTTTTAATTAAAAAGACGTTGTCAAAAGAGCATACACCACAACCATCTTGCTGGTGATGAACAATTAAAGCAGGTACCGTAATCTTATCTAAATTTAGACTTAAGATTCCTTTTGAGGCACTGGTATAATTAGGTAGCGGTGGAGGCCATCTTGTAACAGCGGAACTGATAACAAGTCCTGCGATCTGGTTTTTAAATTTTGCTGCGATATTAGATGCAGAATGGTTTCCCATGCTGTATCCCAAAAGCCATACCGGGATATCTTGTTGGGCTTTTATATAGGTGACTACTTTTTTGATATCCCGATAGTGGGTATTGGAGATCCGAAATGAATTGGTATTGAGCCCCATATCCGCTTGTTGATCCTGAGGGGCATCTACCAATACGACCATGATACCAGCTTTAACAATCTCTTCTACAATTCGAACGGGGAAATTTTCTTTGTTATCTTCAATAAACCCTGAATCACTGATGTTAAGTTTTCCATTGCCACCGATAAACATAATCAAGGTGCGGGTTGGATTTGGGGGGGTATACAAAAGAAACTTCTGGTTTATATCTGGACGAACATCCAGACAGACCAGTTCTTTTGTATATTCTTTTTCTGTTAGAATTAGTTTTTTCTCACCACTTTTTATCGTGGTGTAAGGTTTGGTGGACGCACAACTGATCAGGGATAACGCAATGATTAAAATGATTGATAATCTAAGATTCATATCAATTTTACTTTAATCCTTTTGTACTTTGATCCTTATTATCGACATACCACTCATATGAATTTTTAATACCATCTTTCAAAGAGATTTTTGCCTTCCAGCCCATTTGTTCTAATCTGGAAACATCTAAAAGTTTAAGCATTGTCCCATCAGGTTTTGTCGTATCAAATACCAACTCACCAGAAAATCCGACCTGTTCTTTAACCAGAAGTGCCAGTTCTTTTATGGTGCAGTCTTTGCCGGTTCCCACATTTACAAAACAGGGTTCAGGATAATTGATCAATTGAGCATCGATTTTTTTGTCGGACAGAGTCATCACATGAACCGAGGCATCTGCCATATCATCAACATGCAAAAATTCTCTTCTTGCAGCACCTGTTCCCCATACAACCACCTGGGATTTTTTTTCAATTTTGGCTTCATGAAATTTGCGGATCAGCGCCGGTAGAACATGGGAATTTTCCAGATCAAAATTGTCGTTTGGGCCGTACAAATTTGTTGGCATAACGGCAACAAAACGGGTCTTGTATTCCCGATTATAGGATTCACACATTTTTATCCCGGCAATTTTAGCAATGGCATAGGGTTCGTTCGTCGGTTCCAGGATGCCGGTTAAAAGACATTCTTCTGTCATAGGCTGTGGAGCCTGTTTAGGATATATGCATGTTGAACCTAAAAAAAGCAGTCGTTTAACGCAATTTTCGTATGACGCATGGATTACATTATTCTGAATGGACAGATTGCTATAAATGAACTGGGCAGGATACGTATTATTCGCATGAATTCCCCCTACCCTGGCAGCGGCCAAAAAAACATATTCCGGGTTTTGCTCTTTGAAAAATTGATTCACCTTATCCTGATTTGTTAAATCAAGTGGCACCATTTTTACCGGTGATTTTTCCAGTTCGTTTAAACGTCGATTGTGGCTGCTACCGATCAGATTGCTATATCCTTTTGACAAAAGGTTACGGATAATAGCACTGCCCACCATACCTGTTGCACCTGCAATAAATATTTTAGAATCTTTATTCATTGTATTTATAAACCTGAAATCCTGCACGATGGCAGAGTTCATCTTTTTTAGCTTCTTCAAGATCCGCCTGGGTCATCTCCGTTACCAGTTCCTGAAATTTTATTTTTGGCTCCCAGCCAAGATTTTTCCTGGCCTTTGATGGGTCACCTAAAAGTGTCTCAACCTCAGTTGGCCTGAAATATCTTGGATCCACTGCCACAATAGTTTTCCCATTGGCCTGGTTGATCCCTTTTTCGTCTATGCCTTTGCCTTCCCATTTAATTGCAATACCCAATTGTTTGGCACACAGTTCCACAAATTCACGGACAGAATGCTGCTCTCCTGTAGCAATGACATAATCTTCCGGGGTATCCTGCTGTAACATGAGCCATTGCATCACAACATAATCTTTGGCATGCCCCCAATCTCGAAGGGCATTCATATTACCAAGGAACAGGCAATCTTGCATACCAAGGCTTATTCGACTAAGTGCTCTGGTGATTTTGCGTGTAACAAAGGTTTCGCCTCTTAAGGGAGACTCATGGTTAAACAAAATTCCATTACAGGCATAGATATTATAGGCCTCTCGATAATTCACAGTGATCCAGTAGGCATACAATTTTGCACAGGCATAGGGTGATCGAGGATAAAATGGGGTGGTTTCCGTCTGGGGAGTTTCCTGAACTTTTCCATACAGTTCCGATGTAGACGCCTGGTAAAAACGTGTTTTTTTCTCCAGGCCTAAAAGACGGATACCTTCCAACAAACGCATGGTCCCAAGGGCATCTGTATCTGCCGTATATTCCGGGGATTCAAAAGAGACCTGAACATGACTTTGTGCAGCCAGGTTGTATACTTCATCCGGACTGACTTCCTGAAGAATACGAATTAAATTACTTGCATCTGTAAGATCGCCGTAATGCAAGACCATATTCCGCTTTTTTTCATGTGGGTCCTGGTATAAATGATCAATTCGGTCAGTGTTAAATAAAGAAGCCCGTCGTTTAATCCCGTGGACTTCATACCCCTTGGAAAGTAAAAATTCTGCCAGATATGCGCCATCCTGGCCCGTAATTCCAGTAATTAATGCTTTTCGCATAATTAAATCTCTCTAAAATATTTTAGTAACATGATTGTCAAAGATTGCTTGCGGTTAGTTCGGCGAAATGTTTTCATAGCTCCGCCCCTTCGGTTACATGGATAACCGATGAAGATTCTTGTTCTTAAACCATTTACTGCTTAAAAATGCAAGGGATAATTATCTGTGTAGGGGTTATCAAACAGTACGACGATATTTCGTTACGATGCTTAAAATTTGCAATCTGATAATATTTGGGATAGACTCTCTTGACGCTAATATAGAACGCAAATAAAGGATATTACTTCATGGCGGTTTTTGAATATAAGGCATTGAACGCTAAAGGGAAAAAAGTTGCTGGTATTATCGATGCAGAAAGCTCCACCGCGGCGAAAAATAAACTCCGTCAAGAGAATGTTTTTCCCACCGCTTTAAGCAAGATAGAATCCCATGATAAAAAAGAGGATAAAAAGAAATCATCTATTTTAGAAGATTTTTCTTTTTTTTCCAAGATCAGCTCATCAGAACTGTCCATGATTACCCGTCAACTTTCGACCCTTTTATCAGCGGGTTTTCCCCTGGTTAAGGCGGTGGGAACGCTAGTGCCCCAGAGCAAATCCAAAGTGATGCAAAAAGTGTTATCCCGTGTAAAAGATGCCATTGAAGAAGGCAGCAGCTTTGCCAACGCACTGGCATTGTATCCCAATGTGTTTTCACCGGTTTTTATAAACATGGTAAATGCCGGAGAATCATCCGGAACGTTAGAAATCGTTCTTGAACGCCTGGCCGATTTTAATGAAAACAAAGAGGACTCAAAAAATAAGCTTCAGGCAGCCCTGGCCTACCCGATTCTTATGACGGTTATCTGTTCTGTCATATTAACCTTTTTACTGACATATGTTGTGCCTGGGATTGTAAATATTTTTACAGACATGAACCAGACGCTGCCTTTACCCACCCTTATATTAATTGGGGTCAGTTCATTTTTTAAATCCTTCTGGTGGGCGATTGTTGCCGTACCCTTTATCATCTTTTTTATTTTTTATCTGATTCGCAAAACCCAGAAAGGTGCATATATCATAGATAAAGTTCTGATCTCACTGCCCTTAGCAGGGCCCCTTTTAACCAAAATAATTGCAGCACGGTTTACCCGGACCTTAGGATCTCTTCTTGATAATGGTGTCCCGATGTTGACGGCATTAAATATTGCCAAAAGCATTACAGGCAACCTGGTAATTTATAAACTTATTGATACTGCCTATGATACCGTTGAGCGGGGAGGAGAGTTGGGCGAAGTTCTTTCTGCCAGCCCTGCTTTTCCAACCCTTGCATCCCAGATGATTAAAATTGGGGAAGCATCTGGCAAGCTTGAAAAAATGCTCCAAAAGACTGCCGATCTTTTTGAAAAAGAAGTGCAAACGTCGATTACCGCAGCATCGTCATTGATTGAACCTTTGATCATTCTGGTTATGGGCGTGGTTGTCGCAGGAATTATTTTATCGATCTGTCTGCCGATATTCGAAATCAATCAATTGATTCAATAAGATTTAAAAGGGGAAATTAAGGGTTAATGCGATCCCTTTTTTCTGGGGATCAATCATTGACTGGACGTAAAATTCCTGGTCTAAAATTTTAAGCATCTGTGCCCGATTGTATTTGTGGGTTGAGGCCACAGCACCGTAAATATTTGCAGAATAAAAACCGGTTTCGATAAACCCGATCACTCCCGCCAGCGCTTCATTATCGTTGTCCCATGCCTGATAGGCTGCAACCATCATACCCACATTTAACAAAAAAGAGACCGCGCCGTCTTTATATCGCTCACAATAGACAAAGCCGCCACCGGGGATGATAGATAAAATTCCGGCCAGTGTTGGATTTTTTTTCGGGGCCTGTTGTGCCTGTTCAACCACCTTAAGCTGATCATCTGCATGGTATTTTGTAACTCCTGCCGGTGATATCTTGCTAAGATACTTAATGGCAGGATCAAGGGAGTCTAATTTACCTTTTTTAACCTCTGAAATATGAATCATCGCAAGATTAAAATATATCTGATCTTTTACAAGAATATCATCGGTGAGTTTTAAATAATTTTGCAGCACAATCTGGGCATAGCCGACATTACCCTCGTGCATAAAAGAACGGCTCTGATAAAAGACACTCTGCCGTACCAGGTTTACATCTGTATCTTTTAAAATTATCTGGTTAAACAGACGGGATGCTTCATGATATTTTTTTGTAAAAAACAGGCACTGACCGATCTTAAATGTTACCAGATCTTTTTTGGGACTTTTAGGGAAAAAATGGACAAAACGTTTGAACTCAACGATCGCAGTACTATAGTCTTTTTGATCGAACAGTTTTAATGCATATTCATATTGCATCTGCCGGGAAATAATCAAAGAATCTGCATGGGTTGTTTCCTGTGTCAGGATAATTGCAAAAATCACAAAGCCGTATATAAATAAATGTCTCATTTTATTTTTTCTTTGTTAAACCACCAAAAATCATTTGCTTCCACAGGATCGTAGACACGGGTTTGTCCGTCGATGATATAATTATTGGATATGGTTGCTTCATCTCGTCCACAGCGAACCAATCGATCAAGCGCCATAACCCAGCCGATGATCACGCCATGTTTTTCCATTGCATTGGCAGCATATGCCGAACACGTTGGATACATGGGGCAGCGATCGCCATCCACAGCAGAGATATGATTTTGATAAAAAGTGATGACTGGATTTTGTTCACAAAAAGCATCGGTGGTAAACAGGCAAAAGATTGTGCCAATAAAAAAGGTGACAACGATACTACGCCCGATTTTATTCTTGATACTATTCTTGGGTAACACGAAGGACCTCACCGATAGATGTTATCCCTTTTAAGACCTTCAACATACCATCCTGGCGGAGGGTTTTCATGCCCGCATTCAAAGATGCTTTTTTAATTTGATTAGAATCCGAGGTTTCCAGCACCAGGCTTTTCAACGTACTGTCCATGACCATAATTTCAAGAATCGCCTCACGTCCCAGATAACCTGTGTTAAAACACTTAGAACATCCTTTGGGTCGATAAACGGATTTTCCAATAAATTTATCACCATAGCCATTTAAAGCTTTAATATGGGAGGCTTCCAAGGTAAATTTCTCTTTGCAATGATTACATAATACCCGAACCAGTCGCTGGGCAATCACCGTATTTACAGATGAAGAGATCAGATAGGGCTCAACCCCCAGATCCACCAGCCGTGTAATCGCACCCGCAGAATCGTTGGTATGCAAAGTTGAAAAGACCAAATGGCCGGTAAGAGCAGACTGAATTGCAATTTCTGCTGTTTCAAGATCCCGGATCTCTCCGATAAGAACAATATCCGGGTCCTGACGGACAATAGACCGCAATCCCTTTGCAAACGTCACTCCGATTTTGGAATTGACCTGGATCTGCCCAATGCCTGTTATATTGTATTCGATCGGATCTTCAATGGTGATGATATTTTTATCCGGGGAATTAATCTCTGATAATGCCGCGTACAAAGTGGTGGTTTTGCCACTTCCGGTCGGTCCTGTAACCAAAACAATACCATTGTTCTGACGTATGATTTTGTTCACTGAACTATAATTTTCTTCGGACAAGCCAAATTCTGAGAACTCAAGAAAATATCCGGATTTATTTAATAAACGCATGACCAGTCGTTCACCAAAAGAAGTGGGAACCGTTGAAATTCGGATATCGATTTCCTGGGCCCCGATTTTAACCTGAGCCCTTCCATCCTGGGGCATTCTTTTTTCGGCAATATTCATTTTTGCCATAACTTTGATTCTGGATATCAAGGATGCCTGAACCCCTTTTGGCGGACTGACCATTTCATACAAAATACCATCAATACGATACCGAACCATTAAAACTTCTTGAAACGGTTCAATATGAATATCACTGGCTCCGGCCTTAACTGCCTGGGAAATCATGTGGTTAACCAGACGGATAACCGGAGCATCACTGGTATCATCTAAAAGGTCGGCGGTTTGCTCACCATCATCGATAATGGTAAACCCGTCATCTTCCATGGTATCAACAAGCTGTTGAGCACTCTCACTGGACCGATCATAAATGGCATTGATGGCGGATAAAATTTGATTTTTAGGCGCAAGAGAAAGAATATGTTTATCGATATCCAACCGGGCAAGCAGATCATCAACCCCGGTTAAATCCGAGGGATCAGAAAGAACAACCATGACAGGTTTGTCGTCCCGAACCAAAGGAACAATGCATACTTTTTTTAAAAATTGTTTAGATATTTTATCCGCCCAATCGTCTTTACATCCTTCTATGGGCAGTGATACTGAAAACGGAATATCATATACCAGACTTAAAGCTTCAAGAATGTCATTTTCCTGCACAAGCTTTGTTTCAAGTGCAGATTCTAGCAAACTTATTCTATTGGTTTCAAAAGAAGCTCTGATTTTATCACTTTGATTTTTTGTCAAAGAAGCTTTTTCTTCCAATATATTTAAAAAAGTATCAATCATTCTGGATTCACCGGTTCTTTTTCTTCCAAATTATTATATAGCGGAACCTCTCCTCGTTTTACCGCTTCAATTTCCGAACGTTTTTGTTCATATATTCTTTTCCCCTCTAATGGGTTCTTAATTACTTTCGGTGTTAAGAATACATACAGGTTCGTTCGATCTGTACCTTCGGATGTTGATTTAAAAGCCCAGCCAAAAAGCGGTATATCTCCAAGACATGGCATTTTATTTTCTGATTTAGTAATACTTTCATCAATCAAACCGCCTATAACGACACTACTTCCATCTTCGACAATAATTGTTGTTTCAATCTGACGTTTTAAGGTCGTAGGCCTATCTGCACTAACCTGGACGACGGTATCCAGTCGGGTAAGTTCCTGGTAAACATTTAGTCGAACCAGACGATCTTTGCTAATCTGGGGTGTTATTTTTAAGGTGGTGCCCACATCTTTATATTCAAATGAATTGTATGTTTCTGTTCCACCTTCTGCAGCAGATCGAGTTTGAAATGGAACATTTTTTCCTACGGTAATGGTTGCTTCTTCATTTTCTGTTGTGAGAATCTGAGGCGTCGCAAGAATGTGAACATCTTTATCATTCTGGAATGCCTGAATAACCGCCTGGATATCCGGGAATGTTACTCCACCAATATTGAAACTTTTTCCTAAAATACCGACTGAAAATCCACTGGGCAGGTTTCCTGCAGCAACTCCGGCCAAAGTTGAAAAAGCAGAATCAGCGTTTGGTGAAAATCCACCAATAACTGCCTTACTGACATCATTATCAATGCCCTGTGCAACCCGCCATTCTGTACCAATATTCAATCCACGAGTCACATTTACTTCCATAATCAGACATTCAATATAAACCATGGCTCTTGGGATATCGAGTTTGCTGATGACCTCTTCTAATATCGGATAATCTTCCTTGTCTGCCATAATAATAAGGCTATTGGTGGCTTTATCCGCCATAATCTTAACCTTTGTAGAAATAAGCGGCGCTTTTCTCTGACCAACGGTTGGCTTTGTAGTTTCTTTGGTGGGTATCTCCATTAATACTTTGACCATACTTTCCGCTGACGCATGCTCAAGATAGTATACCCGAATCTTTTCTTCTCCTTTGGGAACTTCCTGATCCAACAACTCGATCAAAACTTTCACTTTCTGGGCCTCGACCTTGCTGGAAAGAAGTATGATGGAATTTGTGCGCTCATCTGCAACCATTTTAACATTCAGTTGTGTACTCTGAGTCTTTCTTTTCCCTCTTAACTTGGCAGAAAAAATGGTGGTAAGGCTTTTGACAAGTTTGGCAGCATCCGCATTTTTTATAGGGATAACCGATATTTTTTTACCTGTACTTTGCTTATCAATGACCTCTACAATTTTTAGCAAACGATCAATGCTGGACAAAGCAGATGTGACAATCAACATATTCGTGTCTCTATATGCCAGGACAACACTGCCTTTGGGAACCAGAGGCGTAAAAAGCGTTTTAAGTTCACTCGCTTGTGCATATTGAAGCGGAATAAGACGAGTAACAAGTCTATCCCCTGGTTTTGCAGAACTATAGGGCTGTGAAACCATCCGGGTATCAATATTATCTGATTTTGCTTTCGGCGTGGGAACAATTTTAGTTATCGTCCCTGAGTCGACAGTAGAAAATCCATTGATATCCAAAACAGATTCAAATACTTTATATGCATCTTTTACAGAAATCTTAGTGGGAGATATAATGGTAACATTGCCTTTAATTCGGCTATCCACTACAAAATTCTTACCCGTTAGTTTACTGATGAATTTAATAAGTACATTAATATCAACATTATTAAAATCAATAGATACAAACTTGGAGTTAGCAGCTTTAGGTTCTGTTTTATCAGCAGCAAAACTGACTGACGAAAACATGACAAAGAGTGTGCATACAACATAAAATATAATAATCTGTGATATTGTTTTACTTCTAAACAACATTCTTTTTCATCTCCTCAATCTTTATTCCAAAAAACCAACATGTTAGACCACTATTCATCGCTATTATTTTCATTTTCAGAGTCACCATTCATTCTATAGACCAGCTCTTGAACTTTTCCACGCCTCATTAATGTCACTTTTGCCTGATCTGCCTGTAAAATTTCATCAAAAAGTCCTGCAGCATCTGCTTTGGATAAAATTGGCGTACCATTAACCTGCTGTACAATATCACCATTGCGAAGTCCCACTTTTCTGAATACAGAGGACGGGCGTATCCCATAAACCATAAGACCATCCGGTTCCCCATTTGTGGAATGCGGTCTAAACTTGATCTGTCGCATTAAATCTGCGGCACTGCTTATCAAGTTATTTGAATCAAATTTATTTGAAAAAGGCATAATCGACGGTGTAAAAGACGGTGTTTTTCTCATGGCGGAAGCGGTTGATTTGCTCTTTTCTTCCATCACCAGTATCTGATCTTTACCCTGGAAAACCAAGATCACTTTATGCCGTAAAATTTGTTTTATTTTTGCATCCTGAACGGTATCTCCGACCAGATACAATGATTGTTGTTTTCCTTTTAAATCCTGGATGACCGCATATTTTTCGTCCTGCCCTGTCACCGTTCCCAACAAAACCAGTTTTAAGTGTGTGGGCTCAATTTGATCTGAAATCTGATCCGATGATTTTTGGTGTTGCGTATCGTTTTTCTCAATGTCGACCTGAAACAAATTTCTTTTTGCAATCACTTGATTGGCAGCACGATTCACCATCGGTTGTTTTATAACCTTTTGAGATGTCCTAAGAGCGGTTTTAGAATCATGGACACCTGCCATCACATGTGACTGCGACAACACATTTTTATACACCATCTCGACACAAAAATATGCCATCAACACAACAACAAAACTATTCAGTATGGTAAATAAATATTTCATATTTTTATCACAGGTTGTTTTAATGTTCCGCCAATCGTAAACCTAACCCCATCTTTTTTTATATTTTTTACCATTGCTTTTAAAAGGGTTGAGTTTGCAAAATTAGCCAGATATGGCGAATCTGGCAAAATAGTACCTTTCAAAGAAAGTCGACTTTGGAGTATTGGAATATCCAGACGTATAATGCCGTTTAATTTCAGGTTAATGACAGATCCCGTGGCGGTTAACTCGGTGAGATTAATATTCTGGCGATCCTTAGTAAATGCCACATTTATCGCCGAAAAATCGATGGCAGGAAGCTTTAAACGGTTAAACAAAGAATTCTTCAGCACCGCTGAAAAATCTTCGATCAACAGCGTGCCATTCTCCGGATCTTTTGGGCCATCTTTCTGGCTACCTTTGAGGTCATGGTAAGAATATTGTCCACTCACGTTTCCACTTAACGTCACCATGGCCAACCGGGTATTATATTTAAATTTGTTAAACTTTAATCCAGACAAGGCCATCTGTAAGTTTGTATATACAATCGGTTGAGTATCTTTAAAAGAAATACGGCCATTCAAAGCACCATCATAGATTTGTGAGTTAAATTTTAACTGCTTTTGTTCACCAAAAATAAGGCCCGGACCCAGTTTGATTTTTATAAAATCCGGTTCGATTTTAAGGTTTTGACCAATTGAAATTTTGGTATCTTCGGATTTTAAATAAAATGGAAAAGCCGGTTTTACATGGTCAACATGAGTATAAACATTTAAACCCGGATTTGTTAACGAATGGCTTATGTATTGTGCTATCTGTTGTCCCGGGAACAACAAAACCAAAAAGACAAGCATGGCAAAAACAAACAGACAAATATAAGACAATATCATTTTGATTTTCATCTTATGTTTCCTGTCTTTTGCATCAGTGTTTCTGTTTCCAAAACAGCATCCAGTTTATTTTTATCTTTGCCCGCTTTTGTTAAAGACAAAGACGTTATAATCACACCGTTGTTTGAAGATTCTATTCGATATAAAAAATCCACCAGTTCTTTTAAATAGACTTCTTTTAACTTAACCTTTACGGTGGTCACTGTATATTTTGAATTTTCATTATTCTTGGAGAACGGTTTCATATAATCAACATTTTCTTTAACGCCGCTTTGTTTGGCCTGCAAGTCTAAAAAAGAAAACAACGAAAAGTTTTTGGGCCGAACAGATAAGGCCCGTGTCTGGGATTCGAACTGGCGGGTAATCGATTGAATCTGGGCAAGTTGCGTGTTCATTGTTTGTAGCCCTGCCTGCTTTTCGATTAGCACACGCTGCAACACCTCTCTTTTTTCAAAGACCGGCGCAATCCCCTGTGTATATCCAAAAAATAATACCAGGAAGATGCCCCCTGCTATTAGAAAATTTTTTTGTCGTTTTGATAAATCCAAAATGTTGCCCCGGCTAAATATCTATAATAAATTTAAAATTAACCTTATTTTCTCTTTTATCACTTGCTGCACTGCTAATATTGACTCGTTTAAATAAATCTGATGATTCGAGTTTACCTTTAATTTTATCTACATTATTAAAGTCCTCTGTTGCCCCGGACAAGACCAGACGCTGATTGTTAAATAAAAATCTGGCAATTTCCATATCCAGATCAGCATCAATTTTCTGGGACAATTCTGCCAGGATATTTACAACCTTTATCTCCTTATTCCTGGCGAGTATATCTGTATCTTTCCCGTTGTTTCCTTTTTTTAAAGCCGCCCTGACATTGGCCGCCATTTCCATATATGCATTATTGACCACCCGTTTTTTTGGGAAGGCTTTTTTAAATATCTGTCCCGCTTGATTATCCAGATTTTCCACTTGTTCAGAAAGATTGGCATTATCAAAACCAACATTTATAAGCATGAGGGATAATGCACAGATCAAAAGAACAACACTTGCGGCAATACGTGTAAAATAGGTTGTAACAAAAGAACTGGTGCCGTACTCCCCTTTGCAAAAATTAAACAGATATTTTGATTTTTTCTCCGGAGAGATTGAACATAGTAGTCCTTCTGCCTCAATTTTATACCGATTGGGTGCAACTTTTTGTTCATACTCCATGATAGTATCAAATGCTTCATAGATAGGAGAATGAGCCGAACCATCTTCATCTGAACAGATAAAAAGTTCAAAATTTTCCTGAATCCCGGTGCGTTGGGAAAATCCAACAAGGGTCTGGCGAATTGTTTTGGCAATATCCCGGACCAGAAGATTTTCTGTCCCAAAAGACCTGACAATATATGGTTTTTCATTGCTGACCACCACAAGGGTCATTTGATAGTTAGAGACATGCAAAAATGCAAAATTTGAATTTTCAGTTTGAAGTTTTAAAAATTCAACAGCAGCAGCATAGCCTGTGGGAGTTATAATAACAGGTTTAATACCAAATCGTTCAAGCGTTGAAAAATATTGATCCACCGTCGATTCATCAATCGAAGCACTTAAGATCGGATAGGCCTCGTTATAATTATCCAACACATGAAAATCAGAAATATAATCGACGTCGGAAATCGGCATGAGCATTTCTAACTCAAAGGGTAAAATCTTCCTGATTTTTTTTTCAGATTTAAAGGGAAGCTGAAGGGTTCTAAATGAAACAGAACAATCGGACAATAAGATAATTGCACTTGAACATAAGGCCAGGTCCATGGATTGATCAACACGGTTCATCGCTAAATCAAAGAAACCTGCGTTATCATCGGTCGGTGTGATATTTTCGTACAACACCTGACATTCATCTCTGATGATAGCCTGGGACTGACTGAGTTCTAAAATCTTAGCTTTTATGCCTTTTTTATCAAGCTCAAGATGTAAAAAAACATCTGCCATCTAATATTTCCTTTCCACCCGAATGGTTTTACAACTCCATTTTCTGGATGTTTTGTGCCGCTCTCGTTTCAAAAATGCAACCAGAACAACCTTTTCAGATTTTTCAACGGCCGTACATTCCACTCTGAAAAGATGGCTGGCATATCCAATCGTATCTTCAAACTGGCTTTTTAAGTCATCAGGAAGATCTATAACCCTTTTATACCACCCTTTGTCAAGAGCGTTTATAAATTCAATCTCCTGTTCTCCTTTTTGCAATCTAAAATCAACCATATCCTGGGCAAACTCTTCCATACCTTCCGGTAAAAGCGCTGCAATAACATTCATGGGTGCGGTATTAATATTTACCTTACCCAAATACCGATATTTTGACTCTGATTCAAACGTATCATCAAGGCCCAAAACTGTTATTGTATCATCCAGAGCCACGTCTGGCAAAGGGATATCTAACTCATTGTTTTCATTACCAATCAGAAGCTCTTTTGTAATTCCTTTAACAGAAAACAGTTCATCAACATAATTAAATGGTCCGTTCGTGCATGTATATGGAGAATCAAGCCCCAAATAATAATCAGATTCCGCACCGGATATTCCGGTAATGGCATCATCATCATTGGAGTCCATCCAATCTTTAAGACAATTTGTAAACCGGATCGGATCTTTTTGTTCGAGTGCTTCATTATTTAATAGAAGCAGCCTGAAAAACTTATCCCAAATCCTGAGCTGACTGGGATTGATTTCATTGCCAGGAAATTCCAACAAAAGCGCATTCACCTGGATTTTTGACAATTCATCACTAATTTTTATAGACAATGCATCTTGTTTATACCCAAGTTCACCCACGGCATTTTCTAACCACAATGGATCTGCCCAAGGTTCCTGTACAGAATCGATACTGTTTTTTTGAGCATCCTGTATCAAAATTAAGGAGGCAAATTGTATCCCGGACATCGCAATCTGCTGGGCATAGAATCGATCTTTTTCTTTGTGACTTTTTGTAACAGAATTTTTAACAATTTTACTGACCTGGGTCGCTGTTATCAGTAAGACAGCAACAATCGCTAAGGTAACAACAAGCGCGACACCTCTTTGATTTTGTAAAGGTTTAATTATCAATGGACCTTCCTGTAAGCAAATCGATGATAACTGCGAATGATCTTAAATTATCTCCTGACCCGGTCATCAATTTAAATTCAATACTTTTGGGGTATGAAAAATTAATATCCTCAGAATCTGAATCCCAGGAGGTATGTTCTTCTCCATCTGTATCTATATAAATGATTTCAAAACCTGAAACTGCCGTGCACAAAACAAAATCATGACAGGATTGAGCAGTTTCAGGATACGGCCACAAGGTATCGGATCGATAAAGATCAAAACTATTTTTATCATTTGGTTTTAAATAATATGAAATCCTGGCCACACCCGCACGGGGATCTGTTTTGATATCAACATGGGCCAAAGAGGTAAAAATTATGGATGAAATGGTGGTTTGATTCATCGTTTCCTGGACACCTATCATTTGGTACGGATCTGGATCCGAGTCAAATTCAGGGACCCTATATCGTGGCGGCTGAGTAATAAATATAGCTTCCATATCCTGTGTAATCCGTCTGGAAACGACTGATATTTTTTCCTGATCAAGCACCGCTTCTTTTATCCGTTGGCTTGAAATTAAAAATGCATTAAAAGAAGAATACAATAAAACCATTATCGAGGCCAGTATCACCAAAGCCACAAGGATTTCAATGAGTGTAAATCCTTTTTTACCCAATATATCCCCTTTTGGCTTAATCATTGACAAGCCTCCAGGAAACCATGCTAAATGAGTTAGACTCTAAAGAATTAATTATTTTAAGATTAATTTTCTTAAACCGGGACATATTTTCGTCACTGATATATTCAAGACCTTCAAAATTAGCATCCATTATTTCGCAGGTCCAGGTTATCCCCGGATATTTTTCCCCAAAATCTCCATTTGTTTGATTCCAGTCTTTTAAGTCTATGGTAATCTTTGTTAAAAGCTGTGTCGCCATTGCCGGCGCAATTTCATTAAATTTATTGGAGTTTGTATGGGAGATTGAACCGGATTGTAACCCAAAAAGTGAAACCATAACGAATGCAATTATCCAGACACAAAACATTACCTCTAAAAGGGTAAACCCCTTGTTACAAGGGGTATGGCTACAACGGATATGATATCTATGTTTAATTACACGCTTCAAAATCAATATGCCCATCTAAAATGTGAGTTTGTGGAAGAAAGGGCTCTATTTTTAAGGTCCGATTATTTTGATTTTCAATCAAATGGATTAAAACAAAATCAGAATACCCCTGTTTTCTGAAATAAATCTGATACTCTGGTAATGCGGGTTTTTTATTATCGGCGAACAAGACTTGAGAAATCTGGGTCCCCTCCGCCAAAGAAGCTTCGGCCTGCTTGGCCTGCTCTTTTTGATCATCATCCATTATGGCATGGGTAACCCATATTTTGCCGGCAGTTGTGTCAATATGTAATAAAAAATCTGTATTATTACGGATCGCTCTTGATTTTAGATCATCGGCCAAAAAAGCAATATTATCTGCCTGGCTGCCAGCATTGGAAAACAAAGAACTCTTTATTATCCTAGGAAATGATACGGCAAGAATAACTGAAATGATGGTAATGACAACGATCAGTTCAATTAAAGTAAAACCAGATATTTGGGTTGATTTATTCAAGCTCCCAGCTGTTAATATCTTTATTTTTACCTTCACCACCCGGGACGCTGTCCGCTCCATAACAAATAATGTCATAGTCATTATGAACACCTGGAGAAAGATACAGATAATCACCACCCCAAGGGTCTTTAGAAATTTTGGCCTTCGCCAGATATCCTTTTTCTTTCCAACCTTTAGGAATAGGATCGGTTGATGGTTTTTCGATCAACGCTACCAAACCCTGCTCTGTTGTCGGATAATTATTGTTATCCAATTTATATAAACCCAATGCCATATCTAAAGAAGCCAGGTCCACTTTTGCTTTTACAATTTTAGCATCGTCGGTTCTACCCAAAAATCGAGGGGCGATATAGGTTGCTAAAATTCCTAAGATGACAACCACTACCATAAGTTCAAGAAAAGAAAATCCACGTTCATTTTTAAAGCTTAAACACGTTTTAATATCAGGCATGTTCATTTATTTAGCCGTCCTTTTAAATTGTCTAAAATCTTTATCTCATATAAATTTAAGCAGTTTTATCATTATTTTTTTTACAAGTAAAGATGTGCAGCGCTAAACTTTCTTTATACCAGCAATACAAATTTTTTGTTTAATATAACAAACTGTTAAAAACAATTTCAAATCCGTATAAAGGGGTGTATAGTAAAAAACTTTGTATTGTTTTAAAGCGCACAAAAAAGGACAACAAATGAACGCAGACCAAAATAAAAATATACTTGAAGAGCTTTTAAGTCTTCTGAAACTTGAAAAAATCGAACAAACGATCTTTCGGGGTCAAAGCCAGGATCTTGGATTTGGAAACCTTTTTGGTGGACAGGTTCTGGGCCAATCTTTATCTGCTGCCTACCAGACCATGAATCCGAATTTTAATGTTAACAGCCTGCATGGATATTTTCTGCTGCCAGGTGATGTTAAGCTACCCATCGTTTACACCGTGGATTGCACCAGAGATGGTAACAGCTTTGCAACCCGGCGGGTTTTGGCCGTTCAAAAAGGACGGGCTATCTTTTCTTTATCTGCTTCTTTTCAAAAAACAGAAGAGGGGTACAATCATCAGAATACCATGCCAGCAATTGAAGGCCCTGAGGGTATCATATCTGAAATTGATCTTGCCCAAAAATATTCAGCGCATATTCCACCCAAGATTCTTGAAAAACTGCTGTGTAGAAAACCCATTGAAATTCGTATTGTAAACCCGGTTAATCCGTTTAATCCAGCTCCTATGCCACCGGAAAAGTTTACCTGGTTCAAAGCAATTGGTCCTCTACCCGATGATCCTGCTATCCATCGATATATGCTGGCCTATGCTTCAGATTTCCATTTAACCAGTACCTCTCTTTATCCCCATGGCAAGACCTATTGGAACCCGAATATGCAAGTGGCAAGTCTGGATCATTCCCTATGGTTTCATAGGGACTTTCGAATGGACCAGTGGCTTCTCCATGTTATGAAAAGCCCCAATGCCAGTGGTGGAAGAGGACTGTCTTTTGGTTCTATATACACCCAGGATGGCAAACTGGTTGCCACAACCGCACAAGAAGGATTAATCCGAAATCGAAAAAATAATTAATAAACACTTTTAACCCAAAATAATTAATGGAGTAACCACCATATTATGAATCAACAAAACGTACCCACAGGATTGCATCATGTCGGAAGCTGTATCCGTCCACCCAGCGAATATAATTCAATTCTCTTGCAGGCCACTTTAGGATGCTCTCATTCAAAATGCACCTTTTGTGGGGCCTATAAAGACAAAAAATTTGCCATCAAAGATCAAAGATATCTGGAAAGTGACCTGGAGTTTGCAAGCATTTATTGTAAAAATCAGGACCGGGTTTTCATCATGGATGGAGATGCACTGATCATGCCCATGAAAAGATGGAAATGGCTTTTAGGTCAAATCCAAGAAAAACTGCCGTGGGTCAATCGTACCACCTGTTACGCTAACTTAAAATCCATCATGCTCAAGACCGACGAGGAACTTACCTGGCTTCATGAAAATGGGTTAAAAGCGGTCTTTATTGGCCTGGAATCCGGTCATGCCCAGGTGAGAAAAGATATTAAAAAAGGCGGTACTCCCGAAGAACTGGTCCACCATCTTTTGCGATTAAAAAAAATCGGCATTCGTATGGTAACCATCGTTCTTTTAGGGTTGGGTCAAAAAAAGTTAAGCCTTGAACATGCACAAGAAACAGGCAAAGCACTTTCTGCAATTGACCCGGAAGCGGTTAGCGCATTGAGCCTTATTCCAATCCCCGACACTCCCATCGGGGATGCTGTCGCTCGTGGTGATTTTGAAGTTTTAGATGCCCCAGGCATGATTGCAGAGCTCAGAGAACTTGTAAAACATACCAATCTAACCCGGGGCGCATTCAGGTCTGTACATGCCAGCAACTATTTATCCATTGATGCAAGATTTCCCCAGGATAAAGAAGATGTTTTGGCCGTTCTTGATAAAGCCATGGCTGGAGATGTCGCTTTAAAACCCGAATGGATGAGAGGCTTATAAGTTCATGAACCCCTCTTCTTCCAGGGTTTTATTTACCCTGTCTATCTCTGTGGGTGTTGCCATGATTGGTTTAGGGATTATCTGGCCCCTTATACCGGTCTATGCCGTACAGATTGGTGCCGGTGGATTCATGGTGGGAATGATCATTGCCAGTTTTAATGTATCCAGAACAATATTCAGCCCATTTACCGGACGGTTTTCAGATCGGTATGGAAGAAAAAATTTTATTGTCACCGGACTGTTTCTTTATGCGGGTATCTCAGTATTATATGTTCTTCCTACCCAGGCAAGCGCTCTGATTTTTGTCCGATTTTTTCATGGCATGGCATCTTTACTGGTTGTCCCAATAGCCATGGCCATGGCAGCAGATATTGCCCCCAAAAAAGATCTGGGCAAATACATGGGTACATTAAATATGTCCATCATGCTCGGTTTAGGTATCGGACCTGTCCTTGGGGGTACCATCCGTGATTATTTCGGTATTAACACTGCATTTTACATTATGGGTGCTCTTGCCCTTTTTACCGCCATTTTAGTGATCTTCCTCATCCCACCCGATTCTAAGACCGCTAATGAAAAAAAAGCCCAAAAAATTTCTTCTTTCCGTACCATTATTACCAACCGTATTGTACTGGGTATTTTTATGATGCGTTTTTTTGCAGCCGCAGGCCAGGGAGCTGTATATACTTTTCTACCGATTTTAGCCCTGCAGCTCAATTTGACCAGTTCCCAAGTAGGCATCATACTTGGGGCGAATATCTTTTTAATCGCTTTTTTACAAAAATCTGCCGGAAGAATGGCCGATCGATTCAATCCAAAATACCTGATTATCTTTGGATTAGGCGCATCTGGATTAACTGTTTTAGGAATGCCGTTTGTAGAAGGTTTTACATCTATTCTTATACTTAATATCCTCATGGGAACAGCCAACGGGGTTTCGTTGCCAGGAGGCCTTGTCATTACAGGTCAGTTAGGCCGAAAAATGGGAATGGCGACCTTGATGAGTATCACTGATGCAGCCTGGAGCTTTGGTATGATCGTCTCCCCTATCCTATCCGGAATCATACTGGATCTGTTTGGCGTCTCGTATATCTTTATCATTGGAAGCATACTGATACTGACCGGCAGTGTTTTAGTCACCATATTCTTATGGGACTTTGAACCAGAATAGGGAATCCTATTCTCTTGAACAAAATAAAAAAGGCCTGGAAAAGATAACAATCTCCTCCAGGCCTGAATTCTCTAATAACTTTCTAAGCAATTTTTAATCAATTCTAATCAGTGGGCATTAATCCATCCAGCTAATCATTCCAGCTAATTCGGGGCGTATTTCGAGTCGGCATGCGGGAAAATTTAAATTTAGGATACCCGACCATCATTGCACCATAGTTTGTCATCCCATCAGAAAGGCCTAAGGCTTTTTTAAGGGGTGCCCAGGAAAGTACTGCCCGATTAAAATATCCATTCCAACATGTTCCCAATCCTTGTGAAGGTGCAGCAAGGTCAAAAAAAGTCATGGCAATTTTACTGGCTGAATCTGCAAAAGGATCTTGGGCACCACCATTGGTAAGGACCAGTGCAGTACATCCTCGAGACACCACGTCAACACCAAATTCCCAGGCAGCTGTAATCATATCAAAATGCATCATTTTACCCATCTCAGGCTGTTCTTTGAGCATGTGAAGCATCCAGTCGATAACATGGGAACTAAGCTGGGTGACGTTTTCTTTTCCATTAATCACCTGCCAGTGAACCGGTTGAGTATTATGACCAGAAGGGGCATAGGATGATATGTTGATCAATTTTTCCAATTTTTCTTTTTCAACAGGTTTATTCTTATATGTCCGAATAGACCGCCTGTTACGCAAAAAATGTTCAGTTTGTGCTTCATCTAATATCTTGGTTTTATCTACATCCAGACAATCATCCGGGGACAAATATCTATGCGTTAATGCACCATGGGGACAAACAGCAACACAGTGCCCACAATCAATACAAATATCTTCTGCATTGGCAGCAGGTTTCGGAACACTTTTAGTATCTAAAAAATCGATAATTGAGAGGGGACATTCTGTTGCACAGATCCCATCTTTTTTACATTTTTGTTCATCCACAACAAATAGCTGTTCCATATGTTAATTTTTCCTTTTTTATGAGTCTTAAATTACTTTAATCTAAATTTTATAAGCCACCATAACTGATCTGTTTGATAAATTACAATAAGAAAATAAATGGTATTTACAGACCCATCTTACCTATGCTAATGTTTTTTTCAAATTTAAAGCATAGCTATTTCTATCTATATAGTTAGAAGTACTTGCCAGTAGCTTTTAGCAGACGCAGTACATGAATGATATTAACTGATTTCAATTAACGGAGTTAATGTTTTGCCCCCAAACAAATTAAAAAATGATAAATTAAAAAATATTCCTATTTCAAATCGCACCCCCGAAGTATTTATCGAGGGCCTTGTTTTTCCCGAAAGTCCAAGATGGAGAGACAACACTTTTTATTTCTCCGACATGAATGACGGTAAAGTTATTTGTGCAGATCTTAAAGGGAATACAAAAACCCTAATCGACATGCCCGGACCCTGTTCTGGAATTGGGTGGCGTCCTGACGGGACAATGCTCATTGTCTCCATGCAGGATCGTAGTCTGATGTCCTGGGATGGAAAAGAGCTAAATTTTGTTTGTGATATGTATGATATGGCCACATATCATTGCAACGACATGGTCGTGGATAAAAAGGGACGAGCCTATATTGGAAATTTTGGTTTTGATTTAAGCCAAAAAATAAAAATAAAACCTGCAGAAATCATCATGGTTGATCTGGATGGAAAAGCAAGGGTTGTTGCTGACAATTTAAAATTTCCAAATGGAACGGTTATCACACCTGATGATCAAACCTTGATCGTTGCCCAAACCTTTGGCAACTGCCTAACATCTTATGATATAAATAAAGATGGAACCCTTGGCAGTCCGCAGCTTTGGGCAGATTTACCAGGAATATCACCCGATGGGATATGCCTGGATGCTAAAGGCGGCATCTGGGTCGCCTGCCCGGCAACTGCCAAAGTGTATCGAGTCGAACAAGGGGGTAATATTACCGATGTTATTAGTGTAGAAACCAATGCCTATGCATGCATGCTTGGTGGAAAAGATATGACCACCCTTTTTATTGCAACAGCCGGCAATAACTACAGGAATGGAAGAATAGAGACTGTTCAAGTGGATATCCCCGGTGCGGGTCTGCCTTAAACAGAATATTACAATTAATTTTTTTACATATGGTTTTTAGACCGAAGGAAGGAAAGATTATGTCAAGGCAGATAATGACAGTAGAAGAAATGAAGAACAAAATTGGATCGGAACTTGGCGTCACAGATTGGTTTACTATGGATCAGGATCGAATCAACAAATTTGCTGACTGCACTTTAGATCACCAATGGATCCATTTGGATGAAGAAGCAGCAAAAAAAGGCCCATTTGGCAAAACCATAGCCCATGGATATCTGACAGTTTCCCTCATTGCCCATTTTTCAGCCGAGCACATGCCGTTACCGGAAAATGCTGTCATGGCAATCAATTATGGTATGAATAAGCTTCGATTACTATCTCCTGTAACCGTCGACGCTCAAATCCGGGACCGGATTGCATTAATGGATGTCGAAGAAAAATCTGATGGTAGAATATTAGTGACCACTTCCCACACCATCGAAATTAAAGGTCAGGAAAAACCTGCTCTTTATGCAGAAACACTGGGCATGTTTTACACAGCATAATATTTAATCCTAAAAATAATAACTCACAATTTTATGGAGATCAAAAACATGGAAGAACGTATCTGGCATCAGCATTACGATTACAATGTCCTCAAAGAGTATCGTCACCCCCGCTTCCCGGCTCATGAAATCCTGGATATCCCGGCAAACGCGTACCCAGATAAAGCTGCCGTTAATTATTATGGTAATGAAATCACCTTTTATGAGTTAAAACAAAAAGTCATTGCCATGTCAACAGTACTGCAAGAGCTGGGTGTTAAAAAAGGAGACCGCGTCGGTATCCATCTTCCCAATATGCCAGAATATATCATTACATTTTATGCCTCTTTATCCGTTGGTGCCATTGTTGTGAATTTCAATCCTTTATATACGGTTGATGAGCTTACGGCACTTGTGAGCTTAACCCGGGTTCATACATTTGTAACCTTTGATATGGGCGTTGCAACAATGAATGAGGTCCGTAAAAATGTTGAAATTACCAATATTATCGCAGCTTCTGTTTTTGATTCAATGGGTGGAGATAAAACCACAGCTGAAAGCATGCAGTTAGATGATACCTGGCTTCACTTTCACACTCTGCTTGATAATTGTAAAAACCCCCAAAGACCCAAAGTAGAAATTGAACCAGACGATCCTGCCCTGATCCAGTTTACAGGTGGAACTACAGGTATTCCCAAAGGTGCTGTATTAACACATAAAAATATTATTGCCGCTTCCTTTTCTGCAGTTCATTGGGGTTCAGCTACCACCGCCTACACCCCCCACATAGAACGCACAAGCATGTGTATTCTACCTTTTTTTCATGTATACGGAAATGTCGTTTGCCTAAGCTGGTCAATGATTAACTGCTCAACCATGTATATTGTTCCCAAATTTGACCTCGAAGAATTTATGACGCTTTTAGAAGGTATTAAACATCTCTCTTTTTTCCCCGCAGTTCCAACCATGATTAATGCCATCATCAATCATCCAAAAGCTAAAGAGTTAATACTTGATAAAAAAATTGATCTTCTCAATTCCGGCGGTGCGCCTATTCCAGTAGAACTACTTGAGCAGGTCAAAGATCTTGGTCTTAAAGTCAGTGAAGGCTGGGGCATGAGTGAGACCACATCTCTTGGTATCGGCAACCCTGCCCTTGGCAAAAAGAAAGTTGGTTCAATTGGAATCCCTCTTCCAGGGATGGATGTAAAGTTGATGGATGTTGAAGAGGGAAAAACAGAAGTTCCCCAGGGAGAACCTGGAGAGCTTGTTGTAAAAGGACCCTTTGTAATGAAAGAGTACTGGGAAAATCCTGAAAAAACCAATGCCGAACTTATTGACGGATGGCTGTATACCGGTGATATCGCGATAATGGATGAGGAAGGTTATTTCTATATCGTTGACCGAAAAAAAGATATGATCATTGCCGGTGGTTACAACATTTATCCAAGAGATATAGACGAAGTTTTATTCCAGCATCCAAAGATTGAAGAAGCGGTTTCCGTTGGGATAAAAGACGACTACAGAGGAGAAACCGTCAAAGCTTTTGTTGTTGTCAGAGCAGGAGAAAGCCTTACCGGACAAGAAGTTATTAATTTTTGCAAAGAAAAATTGGCCGTTTATAAAGTACCCAAAATAGTTGAATTCAGAAAAGAACTGCCCAAATCTGCTGTAGGAAAAATCCTAAGAAAAATCCTGCGAGCAGAAGAAGAAGCCAAACAACAATAAATCAAACAACAATAGATCCCAAAAAGGCCTGTACAGATTAACTGTACAGGCCTTTTTAATTTTACCAAATCATATTCTATCTTTTGGTTTTTATTCTTTTGGCATCATGATTCGAACAATCCGGTCCGACTCCGTCAGCCGGATCGCATCTTCCGGACAAAAATGTGCACAGGCGCCACATCCGATACACCGTTTTGCATCTACAACCGAGACATCATCATCGGTCAGTCTTATGGCATCTGAATGGCAATAATCTGCGCACAGGCCACACCCGGTACATGCATCTGGATCAACCATTGCAAGAAAATTAGCGGCATTAATAATCGGTTCCTTCTGGTTAATAACAGAATTTCCGCAGCAGCATTTACAGCAATTACATACACTTGTTTCATCTTTTGAAACATCAAACTTTGGATGGTAGGCTTTATGAACAAGCCCGTCTTCTTCCGCCTTTAAAAGAATATCTAAGGCTTCTTTTTTATCAATCATCCGCATAAAGCCCTGTGCCACCGTAAAATTGGCTGATTTCCCAAAGGTAAAACAACATTCACGCAAATCCGTCTGTTTGCAGGATTCATCCATTATATCTTTGTGCTGGCGGCAAAAACAGTGACCCACTGCAATTTCATCAAATTTACTGATCAAGTCTGCCACATTTTTAGTGGGGAGAAATTTTTCTTCGGCTTCAAATGATTTATTAATTTGAATTACGGTTGAGTTACCCGTCGGTTTATTCACCCGAATCGGAACCGTCCGATCTACCGCCGGGAATTTATCAACCTTACTGAGAACTTCATTGTAAGATGCCTGCATTTCAACTTTATGTTCTTTGAACAACTTGGTAAACAATTGACCCAGTTCTTTATTTCCCTGGGTATACTCAAGTTTTTTCATGAACATATATTCGAAAATTCCGACATTAATCAAGGGCAATAATCGATAAACCCTCAAACCGCTACTGCTGGGCTGGTTAAAAATCACCCCTTTTTTAGCAAGCTTATCTGTCATTTGAACAATCTGATCTTCACTTAACCCTGAGATCTGTTGAATCTGTTCTAAGGTATAAGAATTTTTCTCCTTAAATAATAAAACGAAATCAAGCTCATCTTCTAAAATGATACGCTTAATAATTTGAACTAACGTATCACTGATCGGAAGCGGTGTTCCTCCGGCATTAACTATGATTTTACAAATTTCTTTATATTTTTCGTTTGTGGTCATGTATCTCCAAATATCTTACTCTTGATATATTAAATATTTCTACCCGCTTCAAATCCGTTATGTACTGCATCAAATGCCAGACGAATCTCTTTTGCATCGCCGGTAATAGTAAAAGGAATACCCAATTGTTCGATATCACCTTGCAAGGCATTTTCAGGGACTGATCCTGTGGCAAGAACAATGGTGTCGGCATCAATCTCGGCTTTACTTCCATCATATTCTACAATCACACCGGTATCCGTAATTTCCAGAACCTTGGTTGCCGTACGAGATACGACATTATATCTGGCCATGTCACCCATCATTACCCAACGAGTGGATTTTCCAATATCTTTACCCACCTTATCCAACATTTCCAGCATAATAACTTCTTTGGAACCTTTAACTGCAAGACGTTTGAGATCTTCTGTGCTTTCCACTTCATTGATCAGCAAAAATTTAACTGCTTCGGGGCTTAACGTTCCTTTTTCTGCAAGGAACAGGGCTGTTTCAACTCCCACAGCTCCACCACCAACAACCACCACTCGTTTGCCAGTGGAAACCTTGTCCAAAAGAACATCCCATGCCTGGACCACATTGGGCCTGTCTTTTCCGGGAATAGGCAACTCCATAGGACGTGCCCCTGTTGCCAGAATAACATGATCAGGGTTTTCTTTTTTAATCAAAGCCTTATCCACGGTTTGATTGTAAACCACTTTAATATCGTTCACCTGTAACTGGGTGGCTAAATCAATTGCCAGTTCCGAGAACTCTTCTCTGCCCGGAGGAGCTGCAGCAAGGTAAAGCTGTCCACCGGCTTTTTCTTCTTTTTCATACAAGGTCACATCATGACCTCTTTCTTTTGCAGCCATCGCAGCACTCATACCAGCGGCTCCACCACCAATCACCATAACTTTTTTTGCAGCGTCGGCTTTTTCAATTACAGTCTCTTTTTCTCGACCGGCTTTGGGATTACACAGACATTGGACCTGTTTCATCTGGAAAAGATGATCAAAGCAACCTTGAGCACACGCAATACAATGAACGATTTCATTATCTTTTCCAGCAGCAATCTTATTTGGAAGATTAGGATCTGCGATCAAAGGACGGCCCATAGCCACCATATCACATAGACCTTCTTCAATCATTTCGCGTGCCAGTGCAGGATCATTAATCCTGTGGCTTGCAATAACAGGAACATTAACCAGATCTTTTATCCCTTTGGAAAGATAACCAAAGACACCCCTTGGTACAAAGGTCACAATCTGAGGAATTCTTGCTTCATGCCATCCCACATTTATATTAAGTGCATCTACACCGACCTTTACCAACTCCTGTGCAAAAACCTGCAGATCTTTTCGGCCCACACCACCTTTCATAAGATCATTTCCATTAATCCTGGCAATGATCGGATAATCCGCTCCTGTTGCTTTTCGAATGGCCTTAATAACTTCAAGCCCAAACCGCATCCGATTATCAAAACTGCCACCCCATTCATCTGTTCGCTGATTCGTTATGGGGGATAGAAAGGAAGAGATCAGATATCCAGTTCCAGCAAGAATTTCCACGGCATCATAGCCCGCTTTTTGAACCCGAACCGCAGCTTGTGCAAAACTTTCTATAATTCCAAGAATTTCATCTTGCGGCAATTCCCTTGGTGTTTCACGAGTCATTCGAGAAGGGATAGCAGAAGCCGACACAGCAGATTCACCAATCATTAAAGAATGGCTATTTTTACCTGCATGATTGATTTGTACAGCAGATTTAGCGCCATTATCTTTGATGGCATCGGCCAATTTTTTTAAGCCGGGAATATGTTCATCTTTATGTGCACCAATATTCGATGTTCCGCCGGACAATTTATCCACTGTGGCAAATCCAACCACAATCATTCCAGCACCGCCGCGTGCCCGCTCTGCATAAAAATCAAGCAATGGCTGGGTCACTTCAAAATCTACTGCCATATTCATATGCATGGCTGGCAGAAAAATCCGGTTTTTAATTTCAAGGGTGTTCATCGTTATTGGGGTCATGATCGGATCAGACATATCTTTATATCTCCTCTTTAGCTTGGAAAAAACTTTCATCAAATTCGTCTTTGTCTTTATAATATCTCATGAAAGAACCTGCGTGCAAATGCGCTTTGTCAAAAACGGCAGGATCAGGGTGAATTCCTGCCTTGGCAAGCGCTTCTTTTATATTGTCCATTTTAGCTGGACATCCGCTAATCGGTATCATCTCATTAATATCTGGATTATTTTTATGGGCTTTTACCATGCATTTACCCACAAGAATGGTTTTTTTCTTCCCCTTTGAGGGCTTCATGGCCTTACCGGTTAATATTTCTATATCATCAAATGGTTCGCCCTTAAACGCAGAAACAAGGGCTCCAATGATTATTCCATTGGTGGGAGAACAATAGGTACACATGGTCAGGTCATATTTACGGTATGACAAGCCAGACATACCAAATTTTTGCATGGGTTCGGGCAACCATGCGCCGCTTTGATCCTGTAAATATGGAAAATCATACTCATGATCACTGGCCACATCCTCAATTTTAAGACCGACGGTTTGGATATCGGACAAATCTGTGGGACGGTTTTGCCATCGTGCTGCATGGTTAAGATGAGGGACTTTGGGTACCGGCCATCCGAGAACGTTGGTTGCGACCATATCACCTGATAATATATCAGAGGACGCAATCAAAATATTTGTTCGATGGGCGCGGCCACCAAGAGTCGGCCCACGTTCATTGGTGAAAATTCCATCCACAATGGTAAACATAGGCGGCATTGGATCTGCCAGTTTGGATACCATATAATGCAGATCTTTTACCGGATCAGCTGCATGACACTTTTTCCGGGAAGGAATGTCAATCAGTCCTTTAAGGTTTTTAATTCCCATGCTCGTAACCGTCTGAGTATGGGTTTTTAGTACCGGAATATTGACCAGGAAATCTGCATCTAAAACCACTTCACTAAAATTTAACGACAATTCTTCGTCAATTTCAACCTTTCTAAACGGTTGGTCAAACACATTAACCGCTTTAACACCGTACTTTTTATTCAGCCGCCCATAACCCAGAGTCTCAAAAGCGTGACGGGGTGTTTCTTTGTCTTTAGGATCTGCGACCACAATTCCTTCAATAATCGTAATATCTTCAACACCCTTCTCTTTTAAAAGAATCACCATATCTTCGATCACCCGCGTACTGGTGATGACACCCCATTTGGGAAATGGCACATGGCGATTCCACATCACGATATTGGGTTTAATGACTACTTTTGAAGAAGAAGAGAGTTCGGGAAGGCCACCAGCCAGTTCTACAGCTTTACGAACAGAATCTAACGGCGTATTGTATTTTACAATTGAAACACTATATTCGGACATCAAATCCTCCGGATTTTAAAATTATTAACGGATAATAAAAAATAAATCAAATTCAGTGCCCGGCAGTTTACCACCGGACACTGAAGTTTTCAAGCCGTTAAACAACCGGTATTTTATAATCCAGCGTATTCTGCATCTTCCATATCAATGGCTGCATCGCAAGCACCCTCGATGGAAGCCAGTTTGCCCATAGTGACTGAAAGTTCAGTCTGAATAAAAAAGCGGGCAGTTTTGATTTCGCCATTATAAAAACTGATATCTTTTTTCTTACATTTACCAGCAAGTTTTTGAGAGGCGGTAGTGGCTCTCCACAGGTTCATCCACGCCATAATAACATCACCCATGGCGGTCAAAAACGGTAACGAATGTGCAAACGCGACTTTAACCTTGGGGGATCTTGCCATTTGACCCAGATCCATAGCCACTTTGCCCATATAATTTGATGCTTTTTCTACCTTCTCAGCCAGAGGAGCCAAATCTTCAAATTCTTTGGCCTGATTCACTGTTTTATGAATATCAGCAATGAACTGGGCAAATGCTGCTCCTTTTAATGCACCAATTTTTCTACCCAATAGATCCTGGGCCTGAATACCGGAAGTACCTTCGTAAATTGAACAAATACGGCAATCGCGAGCATATTGTTCTGGCAAATAATCCTTGGTATATCCAGCACCTCCCAATACCTGTACAGCCTGATGACAAACCTCATGGCCCTTAGTGGCCAGATACTCTTTAATCACCGGCAGCATAAGATCATAAACCGCTTCCTTTAATTTGGCATCTTCAGCATCAGGATTCAATGCTGCTTCTTCTACAATTTTTGTCGTATAAAGGAAAAAGCTTCTCATACCACCAACATATGATTTCATCCAAAGCAAATTACGCCTGACGTCAGGATGGTTGATAATGGTAACAGGCTTGGCGTCACGATTGGAATGATCCATAAGATCCCTTCCCTGGACTCTTTCTCTGGCATAATCAAGGGCTATAAGATAAGATGCAGAGGCATAGGACAGCCCCTTAAGACCGGATCCCAGACGGGCACCATTCATCATGTCAAACATGATACGCATCCCTTCTCTTTCTTCACCCAGAAGCCATCCGGTACATGTACCTTTCGATCCCATGGTCAGGGTACAGGTAGCAGAACCGTGAATACCGTGCTTTTCTTCGATACCGGTACAAAGAATATCATTTCTATCGCCATTTGTTCCATCTTCATTTACAAAGTATTTAGGAACGATGAAAATAGAAATCCCTTTGGTTCCACCAGGATCGCCTTCTACTCTGGCAAGTACCGGATGAATAATATTGTCCACCAGGTCATACTCACCATTAGTGATAAAAATTTTACTTCCGGTAATGGTATAAGTTCCATCATCATTTTTTACAGCGGAAGTGGTCAATGCTCCGACATCAGATCCTGCATCAGACTCAGTCAGTAACATAGTGCCGCCCCAGTCTGCAGAAATCAATTTTGGGACATACTTATCCTTTTGTTCCTGGGTGCCAAACTGGTGGATCATTCTGGCTGTTCCTGCTCCCATGGTGGCATAATTGATCAAAGACCAGTTTGCTGCCATGAAAAGTTCTGAAACAGCGGCTCCTACACACTGAGGAGAACCCTGTCCGCCCATATCTTCCGGGATTCTCAAGTTCTGCCACTCACCTTCCTTAATCAGATCAAAAGGACGTTTATAAGAATCCGGGGTGGTAACTTCATGGTCTTCAACAAGCTCAACCCCGATCTCATCTCCATCCTTCATGGTGGGAAGAACTTCCTTGATCGCGAGGGAACGGGCTTCTTTGAGAATCATATCACAGGTCTTTTTATTAAAACCCTGGTATTTCTCTTTGCTTAATGTATCTTGTTCAATTTCTAATTGCTCCCAAAGTACAAATTCTACATCTCTTCTGTCGGTCAGTTGTTGTGCCATGGTTTAAAATCTCCTTAAATTAGTCTTTTATTTTTAATACAAATATCCATTATTATGAATCATAAATACCAATTACTAATCATTGAAATGAGCTGCCTGCATCTCTACAGTTATAAAATCTTCGCTGGTCAACCGGGCTTTTAAAGCCATGGTTTTAGGAAGTTCGTATGCATAAAAATATCGCAAGGTGAACATCTTGCCTTCATAAAACTGCATATCTTTTTTCTTTACACTTTTCGATAGCGCATCTTGTACTGCGACCCCCTGCAACAACCATTGCCATGCAATAACGATAATACCAAAATATTCAAGATAAAGTGTTGCGTCTGCCAGGAATGCTTCCGGACCTTTTTTAACCGCAAGGCCGGTCAAAAAGTCAGTGACCTCTTTAAGCTGGGTAATTTGCTGCTTTAGATCATTGGCAAAAGGTTTTAGAGCTTCCATTTTTTTGGCTTCCAACACGGCTTTTTGTATTTCATTTAAAACCAGTTCCAGCCCCTTACCTTTTAGCATGGTCACTTTTCGACCCAGAAGATCCATTCCCTGTACACCGGTAGTCCCTTCATGAATCGGATGAATCCTGCAATCGCGGAAATACTGTTCCAGAGGATAATCATCACAATATCCGGACCCCCCCAAGATCTGAACTCCCTGGCTAATAGATGAAATTGCCATTTCTGAAGGATAAGATTTCATGATTGGTGTTAAAACATCTAGCAGTAGTGTATATTTTGCGCTTTCTTCTTTGTTGGAAACCGCTTCAAGATCCATATATTTTGTACCCTGCATCATCAGACTGATCGACCCTTCGGTAATGGCCCGCTGGTACAAAAGCATCCGTTTAATATCGGCATGTTCAATAATAGAAACCTGGGGTTTTGAATTATCTTTTTCAGATATTTTTCTTCCCTGGTTACGGGATTTGGCATACTCAAGAGATGCATAATAAGCAGCTTCTGCAAGGGCTGTGGCCTGCATACCAACCATAATTCTTGCTTCATTCATCATCTGGAACATATACATCAGGCCTTTATTCGGCTCACCCAACAACCATCCGTGGCAATCATTATTGTCTCCCATACTCAACTGGGCAATGGGTGTCCCTTTATATCCCATCTTATGATACGCACCTGCACATGCAAGATCATTGGCAATCAATTCACTATCCGCCCCTATTCGAAATTTAGGAACAAGAAACAAGGAAATTCCTTTTGCTCCGGCAGGTGCACCCTCGATTCGACAGATCATTAAATGAACGACATTATCTACGACATCGTTATCACCCGCAGAAATAAATATTTTTTGTCCCTTGATCAGGTAATGGCCCTGGTCTGTGGGTGTAGCTGAAGTTGTTAAATCTCCCAGGGAAGAACCGGCTTCCGGTTCAGTGAGCGCCATGGTTCCCTGCCATTGTCCAGCCAGCATTTTAGGCAGATAAAGATCCTGGAGTATTTTATCTCCAAAAGATTCGATCAAATGAGCAGCCCCTGATGTCAACCCGGTATAAGCTGCCGCTGACATATTTGCTGTATTAAAAATAAACTGGCTCATAGTGGCAATCATATGCGGCAATCCTTCACCACCTTTTTCCACCGGCCAATGAGGGATAATCCATCCACCATCTGCAAATTCACTGAGAATATTTTTCATTTCAGGATGAACGTGTATTTCTCCATCAACGAATTCAGGTGGTTTTCGATCCATCTCTTCAAAAAGAGGATATAACAGTTCTTTACTTAATTTAACGGCAGCCTTTAGAACCATGTCGTACATTTTTCTGTTTTGGTCCTGAAAACGTTCATGTTTATTCAAGCTTTCCACATCAAATACTTCATAGAGTAAAAATTTTAAATTACGTTCACCTACAAATTTAGTTGCCACAAAAACCTCCTAAAATTAAACTATTCTATTATTCCGAGTTGATCATCAGACTATGTTTTTCATATGTTCTGGCTGATCTTCTATAATGACTTGATCTTTGATCTGACTTAAAAAACGTTTCCCAGCCCATCCTACATGGGCGAGATTGGACAAGTTAATAATAATTTTTTTTTCTTCTGCAAGATATTTTTCAACAATCAGTTTTGCGGTATCCAGAACCTCCTCTGACAGACGGCCATCAAACCACAGGAATACGGTATCGGCATCGGGAAAAGATTCTCTGATTCTAAACATATATATTTATCTCCATAATCATTTGAATAATCTGTGTTACCGTGTTTTAAAATGCAAATTTTATGCCGTTGGAATAACAACAATAATATATAGTATTAAATCAAGAGCTTAATACAATCCATACTTATTTAAACGATCTAAAAATCCATCTAAATAACAATTAATATTGATATATCAACAATGCAGTTGACTAATCGGGTGACAAAAGCTATGCGTAACATACTATCTTGCACTAAAATAAAGGGGCATCCATGAACACGTTTAAACCTGAGTTTGACACCAACAATTCAGACCAGCAAATCCTGGCCCTGGCATCTTTGTTCGAAATCCAATTTTCCATAGACTGGGTCCAGGATCTTTCCATGGCAAAAGCCACGATTATTCTTACAACATTCGAAACAGCAACCACATCAGGCATATTGCAAAAACACGGCCTTGGTATTTTTTCCTTTAAAAATCTAAAAACAAGAGATCAATTCAGATCTGTTATCCCCATAGAACAGCGTCAGGAACTCCATCGAAAAATTGCCACTTTAATGATCCACGAAGCACCTGACAACGAACAGGCTATTCTGACCGCTGCAAGTCAGTTGCTCCATGTTTCAAATGATCTTAATGGGTGTTCGATACTACTGGATGCGGGAGACCGCTATCGACAAAAAAGTTTATCGAAAAAAGCATTAAAATGCTATGACAAAGCACTTTTAGATCTCAAGGACAAACCAGGTAGAGCTGAAAATATTTTATTTGTTAAAACGGTTATCGGCTATTCCAAAGATCGACTATCTGTCAGCACCCCTGAAATTGCCCTTTCTCTGTTAAACCTTTTAAAAGACTCTCTGGTTCGAGCCCAAAAACTCAACGACATGTCATTACAATCCATTCTTTTATTGCATATGGCAGCAGTACAATATGAAAGAATACAATACCGATCTGCACAAAAATATTTCTTTAAAGGTCGCAAAATGGCCCTGAATTTAAATGACCCAGCAGTTGAACGAACACTGGAAGCATGTAGCCTGGTCCACTATTGTTATTCAGGGCTTTTTTCCGAAGCCATCAAACAACATGAGTCAATTGAATCGGAATATCGTCTTTCTTTAAAAACAGGAATCATACTGGGTTTTAGTTATGCGTATGTCGGGCAGATTCCACAGTCACTTGGACAGCTCAACCAGCTACGTGATGATGCACTGATATTAAAGGACCCCGATGCATTGGCTCGAGCATCGATCTATATTGCGTTTGCTTTAATCATGAAAAATGATTTAGAAAATGCTGTACTTCAAATCCAGGATGCACTTAAAACATCAAAAAAAATGGATGTGGTTACTAAAAGTTTTGCCAACCTTTTACAGGCTCGAATTTATTTTGAGAAAAATGAGTATGAACAATCTCATAAATTTCTAAAACTGGCACTAAAAGATAGAAAAAAATATTCATTTACCAGCCGGGGACAGCTTTTCGAATTTTGCCTGGCCATGGAACGAAAGACCTATCCGATTCTCCCAGGATTATCTTTAGAAGATGAAATTCAAACCTCTATAGATCTTGGTAATATTTATAACCAAGGGGTTGCATATCGATATCTTGCCAATTTACAAGAGGATAAAAAAGCGTCTGACAAAGAGATACTCAAAAGTTTAAATATGTCTTTGTTGTTACTGAATAAATCAGGTGGACAGTTTGAAATTGCCAAAACAAAAGAAGCGCTTGCCCGATACTATCTTAAAAAAAGCAATGTTTCTAAAGCCCGCACATATGTGGAAGATGCCGCTAAAATTTTCTTGAAAATAGGCAACCGGGAAGTCGCAAAAGATTTAAACCATCTGCTTAAAGATTTTCCAATTAAAGAAGATCTTGCAGAAGAAATACTCAATTTTGGCCCGGAAGTGTTGGAGACAAGAGATATAAAGATTGTCGCACAAAAAATCTTATCAACAATCATAAGAATAACCCAAGCTGAACGCGGAGCTATCTTTTTATATTCCAACAAATCACAAATACCTGAAATTTCACTTTTTGCTGCTAATAATCTTTCCACCGAAGATATGGAGAAACCCGGATTTAAAATCTCAATGCAGATGATCCTTAAATCAGCCAGCACCGGCAAAGAATATCTTGATACCTTAGATAGTTCAGGCACCAAGCCTCAAAATGATGATGCCATCAAATCCAGAATCTGTATCCCCATGTTGAGACGAGGCAAAACGATAGGTGTTCTATATCATGACAATCGTCTTTTCCAGAGCACTTTTAAAAAACAAGATCTAAAAATCTTATCTTATTTTGCTGCCTTTGCAACCATTGCCCTTGATAATGCACAGGCGTATGAAAAAATTAAGTCATTAAATCAACGACTTTCTGAAGAGAAGAATTATCTGGAAGAGCAGCAATTGGAGCATCTTCATTTTGAAGATTTTGTAGCTGCCAGCCCTGAAATACAAAAGGTATTAACCCTGGTTGAACGAGTTGCAAACACCGAAGCCACAGTACTTATATTAGGGGAAACCGGTGTGGGAAAAGAGATGGTTGCCCGGGCAATCCATCAACAAAGCCATCGAAAAGACAAACCCTTTATTCGGGTCAATTGCAGTGCCTTTCCTGAAAGTCTTATTGCTTCTGAGTTGTTTGGGCATGAAAAAGGATCTTTTACCGGTGCTGCAAACAGAAGAATCGGGCGCTTTGAATTGGCCGATACCGGAACGCTTTTTTTAGATGAAATCGGCGACATTTCCATGGACATACAAATTCGGCTTTTAAGAGTATTGCAAACCAAAAAATTTGAGCGAGTGGGCTCAAGTGAAACGATCCAGTCTGACTTTCGTCTTTTAACCGCCACCAACCGAAATCTTGAAAAAGCCGTTGCCAACGGACGATTTCGCCAGGATTTATATTATCGACTCAATGTCTTCCCCATCTATGTACCACCACTTCGTGAACGAATAAAAGACGTCTCCCCTCTGGCGTGTTATTTTTTAAAAAAACATTCTGACAAAATGAATAAATCCTTTAAAGGCATTGCCCAAAAAGAGATGGATAAACTGCTCACTTATCATTGGCCGGGAAATGTACGAGAGCTGGAAAATGTAATTGAAAGAGGGGTTATACTCAATGCAAATGAACGATTCAATATTCCCGATCTAAGTCTTGAATCTTCAGAGAAATCCGTTACCGGAGAATTCACCCTAGAAGAAATGGAACGACGCTTTATTTTGGACACGCTTAAAAAAACCCATTGGAAAATTTATGGCAATGGCGGTGCTGCCCAACTGTTGCGGGTAAACCATAGCACATTGTATTCAAAGATGAAAAAACTTGGGATACAAAACCCAAATAAAAAATAACCCAATTTTGATTTCTATTATACTTTTGCACTTTGAACATATAGATCAGCAACTTTCCGTGACTTTTGATTGGCCCTGATTCAATTTTATGATTTAAAATCTTTACTGCTATATTTTCCGAACTGAGATAATTTTCTCCAAGTAAGTTGATATCACGTTTGAGAAGGTTTATGAGTCTAAATCATTAATAACCAGTTGATTTTTCAGTAATTTTTTTCCTATAATTGAGAAGTTTTTGTAATAGTTAGAAAACAATAACGAATCAACAAAAGCCATTCTCACATGTTAACTATCTGATTTTTTATCATAAATCACATCCTTGCAAGCGAAGGCACAAGATTTGCATTATACAAATTAAATTTTCATTAATAAAAGGAGGCAAAATGAAAAAAAAGTTTTTATTATTATGTTGTTTTCTATTGGTAGGTTTATCTTCTGCGGTAAATGCAACCGTAATTAATTTTGATGATGTAAGTGCTACTACTTCCTATACATCAATTCCTGATGGTTATGCTGGTTTCAATTGGGAAATGCAGGTTATTCACAAGAATCATCATCCTGGAACAGGGTATGATCTTGGTAGGGTCTCTGGAGATTATGCCGCCTGGTATTATGATTCAGCAAGTGTATCTTCTGCAACAGATTTTAATTTTACCGGAGCCTATTTTTCGTCAGCATGGGACAGCACATTATCCATTTTATTGGAAGGTTGGAATGATGGAGCAAAAATATATTCTGATTTTATATCTGTTGTCGACACTGGACCGACATGGGAAGGGATGAATTATCTTGGAATTGATGAATTAAAAATCATCAGTCAAGGGAATCAGTTCGTAATGGATGATTTCACTTTTGACGAATCAGAACCCTCCCCTACCCCGGAACCAACGACAATGCTTCTTTTTGGAGTTGGCCTAATTGGACTTGCAGGAGTTAACAGAAGAAAAAAATAGTTTCATCTATCTATAGAGTCAGTTTAAAGGCAGGGTTCAGCAATGGCTCTGCTTTTTTATATTTCAATTTCCCATAATTCTTCAGTGAGTTCCTGTCCCCAAATTTTGTGAGTCTTTTCGGTTGTGGTACGAAATCCAAATTTTTCATATAAATGCCGAGCTGTATATAAATTGCTCAATGTCCATAAAATGATTTTGTGATAACCTTTGTGCTTGCAAAATTCAACCGCTCCATGGAGCAGCTTGTTTCCCAATCCGAGTCCACTTGCCCGTGGCTCCACTAAAAACCAGCGTAATTGGGCTATTGTCTCTTCCGATTTTACAATTGCAATCGATCCCACTGGTGTTGTTTCATTTTCTGCAATCCAAAGATATTCTTTTTGCTCATCGTAGCTTTCAATAAAGCGTGCCAAACCTGATGCAACATAAGCGTCAAACGTAGTGTCGAACCCATAGCTCTGGGAGTAATAAACAGCATGTCGATATGAAATATAACCGATATCTCCGGGTCTATAAGAACGTAGCATAAATGTTTTTGATTTTGGTTTATTTCCCGAAAATATTTCTTCTATTTTATTCATAGCTTTGACGAGTTGGTCATGATCTTCTCCGGTAGTTTCAGAAAGTAAAGACTCGATCTGATTGTTTGATATTTGTTGAAGAGTTTGGATTTCCAACTTCCCTTCCATTGTAAGAGAAAGTATTTGCTGTCGTGTATCTTTTGATGACCTCTGTTTATTAATTAGTCCTTTTTTCTCAAAACGAGCTAACAAACGACTAAGATAAGCAGGATCAATTTGAAGTATCTTCACCAAGTCTTTGGAAACAAGTTTAGGATTTTGATTAAGTTCAAATAAAATCCGAGCCTCTGCCAATGAGTAGTTACTTCTATAAACTTTTTGATTCAGCAACCCCAAAATTTGTGTATAGAAACGGTTAAAGCCTCTTATTTTTTCAACATACATGGCACTGATTTCCATTCTTCAATCCATTAAGATAAGTTTAATCTAACTATTGTAGAATAATTAATTTAATTGATTCCGTCAATATTTTATTTGACTTTGTCAATTAAAATTTTCTATCATCATATAAAAACATCATAAAATAGGAGAGATAAGTTGTCTCAAATAAGAATAAAAGCTGTTTTAAAGGGATTTTTACCTTGCATTGAAAGTAAAAAATTGATGAGTAATTATGATCTATAAAGATAAGACTCGTAAACATTGTTTCTATAATTATGGGGTAGTGAAATTTGATTTTTCCCCTATGATAAATCTTCCAGTGCTCACCATTAGGCTCACCTAACGATATAGAATACTACCATAATTATTAAGATTCAATTCAACTCTCTAATACATAGTAGTTAATGATATGGTTGAGCCAAATCAAGTAGTATTATCCGAAGCAAAATTATAGATGGAATGGTATGGCACTTGTTCCTTGCAATTTTAAAATGAAGAAAGGGCGGCTATTCAGTGAACAAGCCGCCCTTCCTTTAGATTTGCTGGGATATTACTTGAGCAATGGCGTCATATAACCAAAAATACTCAAGCCGCTATCATGTTCTTTGGGGTTTGAAATATCAGAAATTTTTTCAAAATTATCTCGAATTTCTTCAACAGCAATGGGTCGTTTGGCATCTCCAATGCACATACCATCTCCTGAAACAACAGCAGTTCTACCATACCATCCAGCACCCATGGCAAACGCTTGTCCAGTAATTTGATTTTCTTCAGAGCATAAATACAAGGTCATGGGCTCATTAAACTGCGGGTTTAACTTTTCTTCATATTCTGGTGGAAGAATGTCAGCCGTCATTCTGGACCAGGCAGTTGGAGCGATGGTATTCACTTTAATATCGTATTTGGAAATTTCAAGCTTCAAGGTATTCATAATACCTAAAAGACCCATTTTTGCAGCACCATAATTGGTCTGCCCAAAATTACCATAAAGGCCGGATGTGGATGCAGTAAATACAATCCTGCCATAATTATTGTCTTTCATGACTTTAATCGCTGGCTGAGTCACACAAAACGCGCCTTTAAGATGAACACTGACAATCAAATCCCATTCATCTTCGGTCATTTTCATAAAAGATTTATCACGTAAAATACCTGCATTATTAATCAGAATATCCACTTTCCCGAAGGCATCCATAGCGGTTTTTACAATATTTTCTCCCCCGGCCATGGTGGCAACAGAATCATAATTAGCGACTGCCTGGCCACCATCTGCCACAATCTGTTCGACCACTTTATCTGCAGCAGATGTGTCCATACCGGCGCCATCACGGGAAACACCCAGATCATTGACAACCACTTTTGCACCTCTTTTAGCGAGTTCAAGCGCATACATTCTGCCAATTCCCTGTCCGGCACCTGTTACAATTGCCACTCTTCCATCATAACTTATTTTACTCATTGTTTTCTCCATATGTTTAATTGTGAATAATCAAAAAATCTTTCAATTTGAATAGCATATTTTTATTAGACATTTCCATCTTTCTATAAAAAAACCCGTGCCAGCTTAATATAAAACTGTCACGGGTCATTAAAACGACTACTATTTTATAGATATTTTTACAAACAGCTAATAAGCGTTATCTTCTATATCTAAAATTTCACGACCATCCCGCATACAGGTCTCTATATTTGCAATCGTATGTGGCAAGGTCACGTCGGCAAAATATGTTGCCTGCAAGACCTTACCTCTATAAAAATCGTTCTTCTTGCCTTTTTTTAGCGCCTTGGGTGTTGCAATCACTGCCATATCCAACAGACGCCACACAACCGTCAGTTCACCAAATGCTACAAGAGCAGGATATGTATATGACCCCCATTGTAATGGATCTTCTTTCATTCTCGCCTGCATTCCATTGGCCATTTCCCATAATTTGATAGCAACGGTCTGCAAAAATTCTATATGTTTACCAAGTTCTGGATGATCTGTATTTTGAATACAAAATTCTTCTATCTGAGTTTTATATGCCAGGAAAGGCGCGCCATTTTTCATGGTCATTTTCCTACCCAGAAGATCGGTGGCCTGAATACCATTGGTTCCTTCATACAGAGACATGATTTTAGAATCTCTTAAATATTGTTCCAAAGGAAAATCCTTGCAAAAGCCATATCCGCCAAGACACTGAATCGCAGTTTCACATACCCTGAATCCAAGATCAGAACAATATGCTTTAATAATGGGTGTCATAAAATCAAGCAAATCAGAATAGTGTTCTTTTTCTCTATCATCTGATGCCTCCAGGGCAAGATCAGACCATAATGCCCCGGTGTAAATCATGGACCGCATCCCATCCACTGCAGCTTTCATCCAGAGAAGATTACGCCGGACATCCGGATGATCAATAATGGGCACATCACCTTGTTTTCTTTTTGCAATATCTTTACCCTGGAGACGCTCACGCGTATATTCCAACGCATTCCTATAGGCTGTGCTGGCGATACTCATGCCACTGACACCGGTATTAATTCGTGCGGCATTCATCATCTGGAACATATGTGCCAGACCCATATTTTCTTTTCCGCAAAGATACCCGATACAATCGTTATTATTTCCGAAATTCAGAACTGCTGTTGGAGAAGCATGAAGTCCCAATTTTTTTTCTATGCTGCTGCAATAGACATCATTTGATTCACCCGTGCTGCCGTCCGGATTTAATCTCATTTTTGGAACGACAAACAAAGAAATGCCTCTGATACCTTCGGGAGCTCCTTCAATTCTGGCTAATACCAGATGAATAATATTATCAGTCAGGTCATGATTTCCCCAGGAAATAAACACCTTGGTACCGACAATCTTATAATGATCTCCTTGGGGAAAAGCCATTGTCTGGGTATTGGCAAGATTAGAACCAGCATCTGCTTCTGTCAGGCACATGGTACCGGCCCACTGACCTGTATACATTTTTCTAAGGTAGGTATCTTTAAGTTCGTCAGTTCCAAAACTTTCAATCAAATGTGCGGCACCATGGGTCAAACTTGGCGCCATATTGAACGCCTGACTTGCGCCGTACATAACATCATTGATAATAATGCGGCACATGTGTGGAAAGCCCTGTCCGCCATATTTTTCATCACGAATGGCTGCCGTCCATCCATCTTCACCATATTGTTTGAATGCCGCCTTAAACTCTTCAGGACAGATCACATCTCCATTGTCCCATTTGACCCCTTGTTTTTCACCAATCTCATTTAAAGGATCTACTACACCTTTGGCAAAATTCAACGCCTCTGAAATCAACAGATCTAATGTTTTTTCATTAAGATCTTTATACCGATCAAGCTCACAAAGGCTGCCCCAATTAAGTTGTTCTTTTAATATAAAAAAAAGATCTTTTTGATTAATTTTAAAATGTCCCATTCTGGTGCCCTGCTCCTTTTTTACTTCGTTTGAAATTTTTCAGATGAAATATATTTTTATTCCCAACAAATTTAAATGCCCCTGCCTTTAACAACTTCCGAGGCAATAATCTCTTTTTGTGTAACCTTTGTTCCGTCAAAGAGATCAGCCATTTTAGCATCCCTGTAAAACCGCTCAACTTCATATTCCTGCATATATCCATACCCGCCAAACAATTGAATGGCTTCATCACAAACTTCAAAGGCCGCCTGTGTAGAGAATAGCTTGGCCATGGCACTGGATTTATGATCTGGACGCTTAACATTTTCTAACTGCCACGCTGCCTGATAAGTCATTAATTTTGCAGCCTCAATCTTGGTTGCCATCTGTGCCAGTTTCTGGCGTGTAATTTGAAAATCTACTATTTTCTGTCCAAATTGTTCTCTTTGCTTCACATGGGAAAGTGCCCGATCAAATGCGCCCTGGGCTATTCCAAGCGCCTGGGCTGCAACAACCACACGATTTTCATTAAAAAAGTCCTTGAGTTGAGACAACCCCTTATTTTTAGCACCAATCAAATTGGCCAAAGGCACACGAACCTGATCAAACTGAACCTGGCTGATATCCATCAAACGACGTCCCAATTTTCCACCAACATCCTGATAGGTAATTCCTTTGCAGTCCGACTCCACCAATAGAAGACTAAATGCTTTGTTCGGATCCGCTTCCTGATCTGTCCTGCATAAAACAATATAAAAACCAGCCAAAGGACCGGCATTCATTGCAAAAGTCTTGGTTCCATTTATTACATAGTGATCACCATCTTCAATCGCTGTTGTTTTAGAAAGTTGGAAATCATTACCCAAACCCGGCTCTGTAAAAGCCATACTGGAAAGTACCTGACCTTCAGCAATCTTGGGCAGCCAGGTTTGCTTTTGTTCGTCACTGCCCTGGCGCAGGATTAATTCTGCACCATACCCGGCCATGGCCAGACAGGTTCCCACAGAAGAATCCCCCCTACAAAGATTCTGGGCAACCAGAACATTTTCAAATATTCCCATTCCCTGCCCTGAATAAACTTCTGGATAGTGCATACCAATAAGACCCAGTTCACTAGCTTTTTTCCAGATATCTTCAGGATATTTGTATTTTTCAACAATCTCATCCAATACTTCTTTTTTGAATTCACCTTTAACAAAATCATTAACCGCTTTTTGAATTTGCTTGTGTGTTTTATCTAATTGTAAAAAAGTCGCCATGTTTCTCCTAATATGGTATTCAACCGCTGCATATAAGACAATTTATAAGATCCTGTATTAAAACTGCTTTTTTAGAACCTAATTTCTTAATAGATCTCGGGAAATAATCGTTCGTTGAATTTCGCTGGTTCCCTCATATATTCTGTACAAACGTACATCCCGTAAAAATAATTCAATTTGATTTCCAGTCAGGCAGCCATCTTCTTCAAGCATATCTGCAGCACTATCGGCTATGCTACTTGCCATCTCAGTACAAAAGACTTTGATCATAGAAGCTTTATCTGTGACGTTTTCGCCCTGGTCTTTGAGCTGACAACTATGATAAAGCATCTGTCTTGCTGCAAAAATCTGCGTGGCCATATCTGCAAGTGCAAATTGTGCTGCCTGGAGCTCAGATTTAGGCTTACCCAATGCCAATTTATTTTTAATGTGAGCTATGCAGATATCCAACATTTTTTCCGAAGCTCCCAGAGCACAGGCGCCAATGGTTAAACGTCCCTTATCCAAAACCTGCATAGCCGTTTTGAACCCCTGGCCCACCATCTCCATACCGCCAATTACATTTGCTTTTGGAACTTTGCAGTCTTTAAAGATCAACTCGTGGGTAAATGATCCTTTAAACCCCATTTTTAAATCCGCAGGGCCAATGGAAAAACCCGGCATATCTTTTTCCACTATAAAAGAGGTTACACCGCCCCGGGTGCCCTTTTTTTCGTCTGTTACCGCCACGGTGGTAAACACATGGGCACTATCTGCATTGGTAATAAAGATTTTATTGCCATTGAGCACCCAAAAATCATCTTCAAGAATTGCAGAGGTCGTAATGCTCCCTGCATCAGATCCGGCATTTGGCTCAGTTAAAGCAAAGGCCGCGGTCCATTCACCAGTGGCAATAGTGGAAAGATAGTGCTTTTTTTGGTCATCCGTACCATCATACACAATCCCCATAGAACCGATACCATTGCTGGTGCCGATACGGGACCTGTAACAGGCATTTGTTTTGGTGATTTCTTCTATTAAAAGGATCTCTTCTAAAGTGGATAGACCAAGACCACCGTATTCTTGCGGTATCGGCATACCAAAAAGTCCAAGCGCCCTAAGTTTATCTACAATTTCTTCAGGTATCTTATTTTCTTTTTCTACTTTCTGCGAAATTGGATCAAGTGTATTTTGAACCAGATCCCTTAAATTTGAATGAAGGGACTTAAATTTGTCTGACAGATTCATTTCCATATTATGGCCTCATTTTAAAGCACGCTATACTAGTAATTAATAATTTTCGCTATGCAGAATCAAATTTTGCATATTTAAAATAATATCGTCACTTCAATTTCTTGTCAACCTCTTTTTAAGGATAATAGAGAGGAACCCTATGCAAGAATAATCTACAACTTTTTTGAAAAAAATAAAATAATAGAAAAAAAGAATTTAATACTGTTTTAGTGTCAGCCAAGAAATGCTGCACCCAAAACTCCGGAAGAATCCCCTAGCTTATTTTTTAAAATCGGAGTGGTCATCTTATTGTGGAAAACATATTGCGATACCCGTTGCACACCTGTGTCATACAATTCATTAATATTAGAAAGCCCTCCTCCAATAACGATTGCATCTGGATCAAGGATTGAAATAAGTCCCCCTAAGGCTTTTCCAAAATCATCAAGAAATTGCTCAAAGATAACTCGACATTGAGGATCATTTTTTCGATATCCCTGAACGATCTCATCCATTTTAAGATGACGTGAAAATTTTCTATTAAATGCACCTTCAACTCCGGAACCACTGATTTTAGTTTCCACACACCCTATATTCCCGCAATAACATCTCACCCCTAAGGGATCCATTGCAAAATGTCCCCATTCACCTGCTATTGCGTTTCTTCCATTCAATATTTGACCATCAATACTAATCCCTCCACCACAGCCAGTCCCCATGATAATACCAAATACAATTTTATATTTTTGACCCGCACCACGAATTGCCTCAATGAGCGTAAAACAATTTGCATCATTCTCCATGGAAATATTTTTACCCAGACACTGCTCAAGATCATCTTTAAAAGGCTTTCCAATTAGACAGGTCGTATTGGCATTATGTACGAGCCCTGTTTGCGTATTAATCGCTCCAGGGATACCCACTCCAACAGAATATTCCTTATCTTTTGGAATATATTGAGCCATATCCAGAATGAGCGCATGTACAGAATTTAAAATTTCAAAATACTCTTTAGGCGTAGTAATCCTTTTTCGACAAATCTCTATTTGCTCACAGTTCAACAATACAGCCTCAATTTTTGTCCCTCCAAGATCAATTCCTATTCTGTATTTACTCATAACATCCTCAGGTCCTTTTCTTTTTACATAATCACGGATATATTAATATCACCTTTTTTGCGTAAAACATGGACGCCTGCTTCATGCTGGTCTCGCCTTATAATCAAATCCACTTCACCTTTGCCCACTTTCATATTCATTATACGAATTGAATCAATATAATCTGGCAGTGTTGGACGATAAAAACGGATTTGGGGATTTTCATAGGAAAAACTCAACCCAAGTACCGCTTGCAACATCATAAAAACAGAACCACTGGCCCAGGCCTGGGGAGCACACGCTACGGGATATAATGTCGGCTCTTGCCCCTGACGTTTATGAAATCCGCAAAACAATTCAGGCAACCGATGAAGATCAACCGCTATGGCGGCATTGAATAATCCTGAAAGAATTTTCGACACCTCCTTGCGAAAACCATATTGGGCGATTCCCATGGCAACGAGAGCGTTATCATGGGGCCAGACCGAACCATTATGATAGGACATGGGGTTATATCGAGCTTCTCCGGCAGCAATGGTCCTTATCCCCCAACCACTGAATGATTTGGGGGATAATAAAGTTCGAACAAGCAATTTTGCACTTTTTTTGTCTGCAATCTCACCGAACAAAGCATGACCTGCATTAGAGGAACGAACCCTGCATGGTTTTTTTGTACCATCAAGTGCCAGCGCATATGTTTTAAGATCCTTTAACCAGAAATGTTTATGAAAGTTTTCTTTGAGGGCCGTGACTTCTTCTCTGAGTGTTTGAGCCAAAGAGATATGGCCCAAAATCCTCGCCATTTTAGACATATGCAGTTTTGCTTCATAAACATATGCCTGTACTTCACACAGTGCAATGGGGCCAATGGCTTGACTNNAGAATCCTTCCACCCCTGTTGAAGAATGCCTTGAGCACATTTTCGTTCATATTCCACAAAACCGTCATTGTCCAGATCTCCATCGTTTTTAATCCACTCAAGCGCAGCAAGAAGGTTTGGCCATATTTGTTTTATAAACTCTATGTCACCTGTTCTCTGAAAATATCGCCCCGCCAATAATACAAAAAGCGGTGTTGAGTCAACACTTCCATAATATTTTGAGAATGGAACTTCCTTTAAGGTCGCCAATTCTCCTTTTCTTGTTTCATGGAGTATTTTACCGGGCTCGGCATCATTTTGTGATTCATATTCCAATGCCTGATGGTGACCCAAATATTCTAGCACTCCTTTGGCTATATCAGGATAAACCCAGAGGCATTGTAACGCTGTAATAATGCCATCTCTGCCAAAGGGAGTACAAAACCAGGGGATACCGGCATAGGGATAAAGACCTTTGCCGGTATCTGTAATCAACAGTCGAAGGTCGGCTTTTGATCGTCCTAACCAATCATTGAACTGTTCGTTTGATGAAAACAGATCAACAAAAGCTTTCTTTGTAGCCGTGTCTTTTCTTCGACTGGCATCATATGCATCTATAAATGTTTTATTTTTTACAACTATCTTTTTTTTATTACTGGTAATCTGCAGGTAGATATTTTTAGATTCCTGGGGATTGATGGTAAAAGAGTAAGAGACCTGTTCTTCTTTTACACTATCCGGGAGAGGATCAAATTCCACATGGGTTTGATAAAGCGCATTATCAAGTCCCGTATACCCCAATGTTACCCCTCGTTTCATGACTTCTACCGGCTGTAAAACTCCTCTTTTTTTGCGTTCTAACCCCCGGACTTCGAAAATATCTGAATAGTCAGCTTCAAGTGCAAAAGATATGTCAAAGGAGAGCGTTTGCTTGTCATAATTTTTAAATCGAATATGTTCATAGCAGCATTCTTTCCAGAGAAATTTTGACCGAAAGATATGCAGCTTCCCCTTACTTATAATGAGCTTGCCGTCATCATATAAATCCGGTGTTGTCAAATCAATGGAAAGCAAAATGTTGTTATGAGAAGTTGATGAATTTAAGAGTAATGGACGCCTTTTATTAATTAACATCTCAAAGAATGAAAGATGCCGGGTACAGTTATGAAAAAAACCTTGTTCGCCGATACCAATTCTTTGAATGTCACCAAACTTGTCAAAAATAGCAAAGGACTCACCATTTTTCAGGACCCGTGTCTGCAAACCCACCATGACTGAACTTGCTCGTATATACCAAGAATCTTTTAATCGAATAACATCTTCCATTGGTTTTTCCCTTTAGTTGATGTTGGTCATATTTTTATCTAGCACCAAACTCTTTTCAATTAACGTATTGTAAACATCCAGGTATCTATCCGTCATTATTTGTGCACTGAATCGTTCATCAAAAACATCCCGGCATTTTTGCCTGCTGATCAACCCAAGTTGCCCAACAGCATTCACAGCTTCATCTATTGATTGAACAACAAATCCGGTAATGGAATGCTCGATTATTTCAGGAACTGACCCCTCATTAAACGCAATCACAGGTGTGCCGCAGGCAAGGGCTTCTATCATTACCAAACCAAAAGGCTCCGGCCATTGGATGGGAAAAATAAGCGCCAAAGCATTACCCAGAAAATCTGATTTTTCTGCTTCGCAAATTTCACCTACAAAGGTAATAAGCGGGTGATCAAAATGCTTTTGTATCCTTTCTTTAAAAAATTTTTCATCAGCCGCATCAATTTTTGCAGCAATTCGAAGCTCGATATTTGACCTCAAAGCAATTTCAATGGCCTGTTCTATCCCTTTTTCAGGAGATATCCTTCCAATAAAGGCCAGATAATATCCCGGTTCAGTATGCAAAATGTAAGGAGTCTTATCAATACCGTTATAAACAGTGGCCTGCCAGTTTGCGTTTGGTAATGGAACACATTGATTATCAGAAATTGATATGACTGGGGTATCTGTATATTCTTCAAATAAAAGTTTCGTCCCCGGCAAATCAAGCCTTCCATGCATTGTTGTTACTTGATTTACTGGTAGACGTCTCGAAAATGGGAAATGCAGAAAATCAGTATGAAAATGAATAATATCGTAATAATATAAATTCTGAAAAACTTTTTCGAGTTGGAGTATCTGCAAGATTAAAACATCACTGCTATAAGGTTTTAGTCGCATTGCATTTTCAATTACAGGGATCAATCTAGCACTGGTAAGTGAATCTCCGCTTGCATACAATGTTACATCATGACCTCTTTGAACCAGTTCTTCGGTAAGAAATGATACCACCCGTTCGATACCACCATATAGTTTTGGGGGGATACTTTCTTGAAATGGGGCAACCTGTGCAATTTTCATAACATGCACCTCCTGTGTGATTAATTATTCAAAAAACAGGAAGGTCTAATAAATAGACCATTTACCAGATAGGCTTACTTTGAGTCTGAATGTAAGAGAGAAGGGATAACAATTTTTTATCTTATCAACTTTTTCAATTTCCAATACAAGGCGAGATGAAACAAGATTTTTCAAAACTTAAGTATAAAATCAAATGTTCATTTTTGTCAATAGATTCATTAAAGATAGAGACTTGTCCTAAATTATTTGACCGGCATATTTAAATGTTTCTAACGCATTTTTCCAATCCTTTTCATGCGAAAACCAATGTGCTATACAATTAAAGGTCATAGGTTTTTAATATAGGACTGTAGCACTAAAGCGAATCCATGAGGAAATGATATGGAATACAAACTTGATACATCCCATGAAAAATATATAGAGGTTACGGTTTCAGGTGTTATAAAAAAATTAAGTATTATTGCTGCGATATCCGAACTTATGCAACATCCGGAATATTCAGACAAGCATACCCTCTGGGATATGTCCGAAGCTCTGGTGGGATTAGGGATTGGGGATTTAAAAGAAATTGCCCAGGTCTTACGTCAATTCAAACCCCAAAAAAAGAACTTTGCCAATAAATCAGCAATCGTGGTGCCGAATCAAACGCACAAAGCTATTGTAGATATTTTTATCACTATGGCCACCCACCTTCCATTTAAATATCGCGCCTTTAATGACAAGGAAAAAGCTAAATTTTTTTTATGCGCCCAGTGAATAAAAACCAAAGCCATCCATAAAAATTGAGTCAAGATATTATTTTAACTGCCCGGTCCAGCAATCACCGGTGAATCGGGCCCTTCCTGAAGCAAAATCAAAATTGCACCGACTGCCACCAATAAAACACCCAGATATGTCCAGATCACCGGCACCTGATTCCAGAACAACCACCCCCAGAAACCTGCAAACACCACCCCAAAAAAACTTACCGGAGAAATAACACTGGGTTTTGCATATCTAAAAGACATCGTATAAAAACTCATGGCCAGATATAAACCAACACCTGTTGTCGCTAAAACAAACCATACATACCAGGGAGCCGGACAAAAAGATTTAACCGCCAAAGGAAGACTGGCAATAGTAGCAATAACATAATAATAAAAGATCACTGCTGTGCTGGTTTCAGTATAGACCAGCAAACGGGTAGACACCATTGAACAACCGACCATCACAGCAGAGATAAATGCCAAAAGATGCCATACACTGAAGTTATCTGGAGTCGGTCGTAAAATGACCATTACGCCAACAAATCCGATAAAAAGCGGTAACCAGCGGCGACTGGGAATTTTAACTTTCAGCCAAACCTGGAGTATTATCGGCACACAAAGCGGTGCTGCACTTCTAAGCAACGTGGCCTCTACCAATTGGATATGAATTAAAGAATAATAAAAGGTATAAAGCGCTGCCAACCCACTAAATCCACGGAACAGATGAAGCCCCCACCGAGTGGTGACAAACCCGGATGTGCCCCTTGGAATGAGAATCGCTCCAGTGATGAGCAAACCTGTAAAATATTGGCCGCAAATAATAATATGAATCGGAAAATAAGCGGACAAATAACGAGTCCCGGCGGCAACGATACTGGCAAACAATGAAGTTAACAGCATAACCGCAATGCCTTTAGGAATATTGTCTTCCATCATTAATTTATTCGCTCTCACTTCCTGTGCGGTAACGAAAGACACCCTGTGCGGATGCAATCAGGTTCTCTTTCATATCATATACATTGGCACTGCTATAAAAAATTTTTCGACCAGAAGCCGTTACTTTACCAATTGCCTTTAAACCAGAAGTTTGAGCTTGACCTAAAAAATTAATATTCAATGATAATGTTAAGGCTTTTCTTATCCGTTTCTCATCTTCCGTATAAACTCCGGCAAATGCAGTGGCGGCATCCAGCATTGTGGAAATAAACCCTCCGTGAGGCAATCCCTGAATATTACAATGCTCGGGCAAAACTTCTGCAACAATCACCACCTGCCCAGGACTCCATTGTTCTACCTTAAACCCCAAATGTTTGTTAAAAGGAGGTTCTGGTCTGTTTTCCCAGGGTTTTTGGATTTTATTATTATCGGTCATAATATTAATTTTTCTTACCAGCATTTTTTATTTTTTCTCTTGCAGTAATTGACTCTTCAGAAAGCAGCAATGTTTCAAAAAGTTTACATTCCTGAACAATCCTGTCCGCAACATTTTTTTTTGTCTCACTTTTCAAAAGCTGTTTAGTTAACAAAACGGCCTGACAAGGTTTCTGGGATAATTGTACGGCCATTTGTCTGGCATATTCAAACAAATTATCATTGGTAACTGCCTCGGTAACAATATCCAAATCAATTGCATCCTGGGTTGTAAAAAAGTCTCCAAGCAATAATGCACGGGCGGCTTTCTTATATCCTGCATTCAACGGAAGCAATAACGAGGAAGCCCCTTCCGGAATAACCCCAAGATTTACAAACGGCATACTAAATCGGGTATCTGGTGCAGCATACACTAAATCACAATGTATCAGCATGGTCACACCGATACCGATTGCAATACCAGGCACGGACGCAACAATTGGTTTTTCAAACTCATGAAGTATCGTTAAAAACAGCTCGGCTGGAGATTTATCCCCGGATTTCCGACTATCGAAATCCTTGAGATCATTGCCAGCACTAAATATATTATTTTCTCCATAAATTAAGACCACTTTAATTTGGGGGTCAGTTTTGGCCCCCAAAAGTTCTTCACAAAGAGTTGTGTACATTTCCCGTGTAAGCGCATTTTTTTTATGCGGACGATTAATACCTAGCAGGAGTACACTATCCTGACGTTCAACAAGAATATGGTTCGCCTCATTCATTTGGCTTTACTCCATTTTTATAATTTAGCCTTAAAAAACACCCAAAGCCCGACTGCTTAAAGCAACCGGGCTTTGAAATGTCGCTATTTATTCTATTAGACTTGTTCAGCTGCCCATTGAGTTAGAGTTTTGCCTTCTTTTACCAATTTTTCCAATAGTGCTGCCGGTTGCCAAAACTCTTGCCCATGTTGATCTCGGAAATCACAAATCGTGTCATATACTTTTTTTAATCCAACAGTATCGGCATAATTCATGGGGCCACCAACATATGCGGGAAAACCATACCCATATACATATACCACATCAATATCACTGGGGCGTTGAGCAATGCCTTCTTCTAAAATTTTTATCCCTTCATTAATCAAAGCAAACATTATTCGATTAACGATTTCTTCATCCTCAATCTTTCGTCTGGAAATATCAAGATCTTTTGCCACTTGCTCTACAACTTCCATCACCTTTGGATCTGATAACCGTTTTCGTGTGGCAGGGTCATACGTATAGTATCCAGCCCCTGTTTTTTGACCCAGCCGACCCATTTCAACCAGAGTATCAGCAATCTTATACGTTTTAGGTGCACCTTTTTGTTCATCAGTGAGTACTTCACGTGCTTTATACCCAATATCCAAACCGGCCAAATCCCCGACAGCACAAGGTCCCATGGCCATACCAAAGGACTGCATGGCCGAATCAATCTGTTCAGGAGAACTGCCTTCAATCAAACACAATTGAGCCTCTCTTGCGTATGGACGAAGCATTCTATTACCGATAAAACCGTAACATACTCTGGACAGTGCGGGCACTTTCTTAATTTTCTTGGCCAGAGCCATGGAAGTGGCCAAAACCTCATCGGAAGTTTTATCCGCCCTGACAACTTCTAACAGTCTCATAACATTGGCCGGGCTGAAAAAATGAAGCCCGATAACGTCTTCAGGACGATTTGTAACATCTGCTATCAGATTAACATCCTGGTAGGATGTATTGGTGGCAAGAATCGCGCCTTTTTTACAGACACTATCCAATTTGGTAAAAATCTTCTTTTTAAGATCCAGATTTTCAAAAACCGCTTCAATAATCAGATCAGTATCAGAAAAATCATTATAATCGAGGGTTCCGCCGATCAACGCCTGACGCTTGGCTGCAGCCTCAGCAGTCAATTTACCTTTTTTAACTGTAATTGAATAATTTTTCGCAACAATGTTCATTCCATTCTCAAGCGCTTCATCACTAATTTCAAGAATGGTAACCGGAATGCCTGCATTGGCAAAATTCATGGCGATACCACCACCCATTGTTCCGCCACCGATGATTCCAACAGATTTTATATCCCTGACAGGAGTATCTTTGGCAAGACCATTAACTTTGGCTGACATTCGTTCTGAAAAAAACATATGTCGAAGCGCAGCAGACTGAGCTGAAGTCAGCAGTTCGATAAACAGTTCACGTTCTCTTGCAAGTCCTTCATCCATAGGAAGGTTAACCGCCGCTTCCACACAGGAGATAATATTCTGAGGGGCTAAAAGACCTCGAAAACGCTTGGTTGCCATCGCACGGTAATCATCAAAGAAATTTGCTGAAATGGAAGATGGCTCAATGGTAATATCACGTACTCTTCTAAGCTCTGCCTTCTGTTCTACCAGTTCCTTTGCATAGGCCATGGCATTGCCCAACAAGTCCTCATCAAAGACTCTATCAATCAAACCCAATTCAAGCGCCTGACCGGTCGGAATCGGATTTCCGGATGTGATCAAATTCAATGCTGCTTCAACACCAATCAAACGAGGAGCACGCTGGGTGCCACCACCACCGGGTAAAAGACCCAGTTTAACTTCAGGCAGACCCACCAGACCACTGGACAGTGCACATCGATAATGACACGCTAAAGCGGTTTCAAGACCACCACCAAGGGCTGTGCCATGCAAAGCAGCTATGACCGGTTTTTGAGAAGATTCAATAATTGCTAGAACATCTGGCAGGCTGGGCTCCATAGGCGGCTTTCCAAATTCTGTAATATCCGCTCCAGCAATAAATGTCCGTCCTTCACAAACAATCAAGACCGCCTTTGATTCATCAGTTTGTGCTGTTTCAATGGACTGTTTAATTCCGGTTCTCACATGGACAGACAATGCATTTACCGGAGGATAGTTAATGCTGATAATACCAATCTCATCTTTCACTTCATATTTAACTACTGACATGTGTTCTCCTTGTATTCTGATTCTTTTTTTATAACCGTTCAATTACCGTGGCGACACCCTGACCGATCCCAATACACATGGTTGCAAGAGCATAACGTCCACCTGTACGTTCCAGTTGCCGTAATGCAGTCATCACAATTCTTCCACCGCTGGCTCCCAATGGATGGCCAATTGCCACAGCCCCACCATTTGGATTTACCCGAGGATCATCAAAGGCAATTCCCAATTGTTTCATACATCCCAATGCCTGGGTAGCAAACGCTTCATTAAATTCTAATACATCCATATCTTTTAATGTAAGCCCTGCCCGTTCTAAAGCTTTTTTGCTGGAAGGAACAGGTCCAAGTCCCATAACCCTTGGTGGAACTCCGGCAATCGCCCCGGAAAGAATGCGTGCTCGTGGTTTAACACCGGCTTTTTCTCCAGCTTTTTCATTTCCGATAATTAAAGCAGATGCACCATCATTAATGCCAGATGCGTTTCCTGCAGTCACCACACCATCTTCAAATAGAGCCCGAAGTTTTACAAGATTTTCAATTTTACTACCTGGACGGGGATGTTCATCTGTCTCCACCATAATCGGTGGTTTTTTTCGACCCTGTGGTACTTCAATGGGAATAATTTCATCTTTAAAAAAACCATCTTTACACGCCGCTTCATATTTTGTCTGGGAAGCCAGTGCAAAAATATCACTTTCTTCTCTTGTTATTCCAAGATCTGCAGCTATATTATCAGCAGTTTGAGGCATAGAGTCTGCACCAAATAGTTCTTCAATTTTAGGATTGGTAAATCGAGCACCCATGGTGGAATCAGCAATTTTCTGATTTCGTGCAAAAGCTGTATTGGCTTTAGAAACAATTAAAGGCGCTCGACTCATAGATTCAACGCCACCGGCAATAAACAAATCACCTTCGTCACACTTTGCACACCGTGCTGCATCTAATATTGCTGCCAGGCTCGAACCACATAAACGGTTGACTGTTATACCACCGGTTTCTATGGGCATACCAGCCAAAAGAGATGCAAAACGAGCAACATTTCTACAATCCTCGCCGGCCTGATTAGAGGTACCAATGATCACATCTTCGTACATATTTTTATCGAAACTGTTTCGTTCGACCACTGTTTTAATTACATGGGCCATAATATCATCGGGACGCAAGGGAGATAGAACCCCACCATGACGACCAAAAGCACTTCGCCCTGCATCGTAAATATATGCGTTAGACATATTTTTCTCCTTTTTCATGTTGAATCGATCTGTTCTGCTATGCAAAATTATATTTTGCATAATTACATCATATACAAATACTCGTCAAGAATTAAATATGAAACCACTAACCTTTAAAAGGACAATAAAAAATTTTGTCAAATTATTTCGCTAAGTGAAACCTTCTTTCGTTTTTGTTTCTTGAATTTTTAAATTTTAACAGGTACAATCCATCCAGTTGCTGATTTTATTTACCCAGCGGCTGATTTTATTTGAATAGAATAAGAAATATAATAGAAAAATATAAATGTAGGGCAATAAAAAGTAAAGGACAAATTCATGGCGATAAAACTTGAGACGAGTAATATTGAACTTCAGATGGGATCAGAAAACCTGTCTGAATCCAAGACGCCAAAAGATCGCCAATTTGTTACAGCATTGGCTCGGGGACTTGAAATATTACGCTGTTTCAAAACCGAAGAACCCTTGCTGGGAAACCAGGAAATTGCAGAAAAAACAGGACTTCCCAAACCGACTATTTCCAGACTGACATATACATTAACCACTCTTGGATATCTCAAATATTCTAAAAGTCTTCGAAAATACCAATTGGGAACTGCGGTATTATCTTTTGGATATAGTCTTTTAACAAATATGAAAATCCTTCAAATTGTCCGGCCACTTTTTCAGGAATTAGCTGATTATGCCCAGGCTGCCGTCGGAATCTGTGCCCAGGACCGTTTGAACATGGTTTACTTGGAAAATATATATCCAAATACAAATGCTGTTGTCTTGCGCCACAGAGTAGGAGATCAAATCCCCATGGCAACTACCTCGACTGGCAGAGCCTATTTATGCGCGATTGACCCCAAAAGCAGAGAATATCTAATGGGTCAGATTCGTCAAAGAGATGAAAGTGGATGGTCAGATATTAAGAAAGGAATTGACCAGGCGCTTATCGATTATAAAAATCTGGGATATTGTTTGTCTTTAGGAGATTACAGCAAGGGAGTCCACGGAATTTCCGTTCCCGTTATAAGTCCGATATCCGGTTCAAATATCATGACAATCAGCTGTGGAGCTGCGGCCTTTCAACTCAGTCGAAATGTCATCGAATCTGATGTGGGTCCCCGGCTTGTCCATATGGCTCGCCAAATTGAATCACAGATTGTCCACACATGACAACCTTTTGGAAAATACCATGAAAACCGACCCGACAAAGTTTACATTATCCTTGGAAGACAGCCAGGATGCAACACGTTCCAAAGAAATGCTCGCGTCATATATGGACCAGGCCATACATAATTTATCAGCATCTATAGATGCAAACGGGCTAACCCTACCCGTTTTAACGACATCACTGGTCCAATTCTCCCAATCTCTTTTTCCTCTACCAGACGGTACAGCTTGCAAAAAAACATGTGCGTATTGCTGTCATCTCAGAGTCGGTGTATCTATTCCTGAGGCCATCGTAATTTTCAATCAAATCAAATCAAATGCCACTAAAGAAGGCTTTGAATTTTTCAAACTAAAAACAGTTCAAACCGGAGATGGCAATAATATTACAAAAGAATCCTGGTGGCTTAAATCCCAAACACCTTGCCCCTTTTTAGATACTCAAGGTCAACTCACCTGCTTGATTTATGAAATTCGACCTTTTTCATGCAGAGCATACCACTCAACGGATGCGGATATTTGCCAGAAAGGTTTTGAAACTGCCCAAAAGACTCAGATACCGTGTTTCCCGCTCTACCGTGCATTTACAGATATGTATTCCAGTGTATTTATTAAGACAATGGCTGATAAAGGATTGTACTCTTTCCAGGTGGGTTTTATTAAAGCCTTGCAAATCTTATTTCAAAATCATGAGGCTACGAAGCTGTGGCTTGCGGGCAACGATGTTTTCAAAGCAGCAAAACTATCCTGATTAATTATCATCTACTTCTAATCTTTTTCTTCAAACGATTTTTTTTCTTATAGAAAATACAATCAACTAATCATCTGAATAATATTTCGCAATACAACTCGGGCAGATACCATGACTGAAACTTGCCTCAGAATGCGCATGAATATACTCTTCTATTTTATTCCACATTCCCTTGTCATCTCTTATTTGTTTACAATGCGAACATATTGGAATAATACCACGCAATGTTTTAATCTCTACAAATGCTTCAACAAGATTATTTCTTTCTTCCACTAATTGTTTTTTAGTTTGCAGCACTAGAAATGTTGTAATAAAGGCAATAATTATAGATATTAATACTCCAAACAAGGTCAAGATAATGGTTATTTTTTCTAAATGAGCTTGTTTTGTTTCTGCCTGGGCAAGAAAAAAATTGGCCTTTGCCCTTGCATAAGAAGACAGTTCCAGCATTTTACTTTCAAGGACTGCAACATGATCAGCACCTTTTGTCTGTGTTACCAAAATAGCCTGTGATTTATTATTTAATTCTAGCAAATCAACGACTTCATCTCGTATGGGCTGCCATTCAACAAAAAGCTGGTGCGTCTGTCTTTCAAGCATCTGACCTTGCTTGCCTAGAATATTTTCCTTTATAATGTCCAGATGCTGATGTACTTTAGTTTCATTTTGTGCAATTTTAGCCAATTCCATTTTAATATCACCTTGTTTTGTGGCCAAAACAACATCTTTCATACAGCGATGCATTTTTGTAATTTCAACGGCTGCGTTCAACGCAGCATTGGAAACCACAAGTGGATGATTATGTATTTTTTTTGTGAAATTACCTAATGTAACCAATCCTTTAAAAGTAAAAATACCAAAAGAAAAAAACGACACAATAATAAGTAAAAAGCTGAGGATTAATTTATGTTTTTTTATTATTTCCATAGGAATCGTCATTTTAATAAGGTTTGCTATATTTGCATATGAAACAATGGTAGAAGCTATCACTAGCAATCCCCATTTTTGAAAAAAAGTTATGATTTTTTTTGTTATCAATAGTAGAATGTAATATATACAATTATGTGTCAAACAAAAAATAATATGCTTTGTACATTAACCTTTGGAAATTTTAATCATGAGATTCAATTATCATTCACCCCAAAAACTGATCTTTGGACCCGGATTATTTAACACCATCTTCAAAGTTTCAAGACAATACAACCAAAATTGTTTGATTCTTACAGGATCTGGATCCTTTCAGAAAACCGACCAATTTTCAGATCTTTTAAAAACGTTCAAAAAATCCAATAAAAAACTTTATATAGAAAGCATTACAAAAGAACCTTCTGTGGATGTGATCGACTGCATTGTTGAGCAATACCGCAAAACAAAGATTGGTATTATTATTAGTATTGGCGGCGGAAGTGTAATCGACGCTGGGAAAGCAATTTCCGCCATGATTCCCCAAAGCAAATCTGTTATCCACTATCTGGAAGGTGTGGGAGATACATCCCATGGTGGTACTAAGATCCCTTTTATTGCAATACCGACTACAGCCGGCACCGGCAGTGAAGCCACTAAAAATGCCGTAATCAGCCAGGTGAGCAAACATGGATTTAAGAAATCACTTCGCCATGACAATTTTATTCCGGACATCGCCATTGTTGACCCGCAATTAACGCTGAACTGCCCACCACATGTCACGGCTGCCTGTGGAATGGACGCATTAACCCAACTATTAGAATCATTTGTTTCAACCCAGGCCAGCCCAATGACCGATTCTCTTGTTATGGGGGCTTTAAAAGCTTTAAAAGATTCTTTGCCCCAAGTCATGCGCGCACCCAACAATATCGATCTTCGATCAAACATAAGCTATGCAAGTTATATTTCAGGACTAACCCTGGCAAATGCAGGTTTAGGTGTCATACACGGATTTGCCGCGACCATCGGTGGACAATTTGACATCCCCCATGGGGTGGTTTGCGGTACCCTGCTTGCACAGGTCACCCAAAAAAATATCCAAACCTTGATTTGTACAGATCCGGATGGTCCTGCCCTAAAAAAATATGGCCAGGCAGCTTGTCTTCTGGACCCATTATATTCTCATAAAGATTCAATCCAAGCGGCACAACATCTTGGTGATCTTCTTGCCAATTGGCAAGATCAATTAAACATACCAAAACTTAAGCCCTATGGAATAACACCGGATGATATTGATTCAATTATTGCAGCAACGGGTCAGAAAAATAACCCATGCCAATTAAGCGTATCGGATTTATCTATGATTTTACACGATGGTCTATAATTTATTTTTTATTCCCAGTGCAGCTTCCAGAATTTGTGTAAATAAAACAGGCTTAAGATCATATGTCTTGATGGTACTTTCATACTGGGTGGTTTCATATTGCGTTTGGCAATGGGTACATGCGCTGCAAATATAATC
>JAWSVH010000207.1:0-1469 GCA_033852015.1 Desulfobacula sp. | reverse complement strand
TCTCTGCTTGAACCCTCGCAGGCTTTAACACTGTCTTTTGTATTGTACATTACGATTCTGAGGGACTACGGCAGTCAGGTCTGTGTGTTAAAAAAATGTCACAAAAACTCTTCATATACGGTGGTCCCCAAAAAACGAACAATGTGCTAAGCTCTAAATCAACACAATGAAAGGAGTTGACAATGAGCAGGAAAAGGAAGCAGTACAGTTCGGAATTTAAGGCTAAAGTTGCCCTGGAAGCCCTGAAAAATGAAGAAACAGTAGCCCAGTTAGCAGCACGTTATGAGGTCCATCCTACAATGATCCACACTTGGAAACGAAATCTACTTGAAGGTGCAGCAGATATTTTTGATAAAGGTCATAAAACAAATAAACAGTCAGAAGTCACGGTGGATGAACTGTATCGGCATATTGGCAAATTAAAGGTGGAACGCGATTTTTTGTCACGAAAGCTCAGTCTTTAGGACGTAAACAAAGAAAAGATATGATTGAATCCCAAAACCAAAAGATCAGTATTGTTCGGCAATGCAAATTGCTTAAAATCAGCCGCACATCGGTTTATTGCAATCCTCAAGGGGAAAAGCTGGAAAATCTCAAGCTGATGAGACTCATGGATGAACAATACCTGAAGACACCGTGTTATGGGAGCCGATCAATGGTAACTTTTTTAAATAGACTGGGTTATGACAATAATCGAAAACGGATTCAACGACTAATGAGATTAATGGGTTTGGAAGCCATTTATCCAAAACCGAAAACCAGCAAGCCCCATCCAGCACATAAGATATATCCATATTTGCTTCGCAACCTGTGTATTGATCACCCCAATCAAGTATGGGCGGCAGACATCAGTTATCTTCCACTTGAGAAGGGATTTATGTATCTGGTGGCCATAATGGACTGGCACAGTCGAAAAGTTTTGTCCTGGAAAATATCAAATACAATGGAAAGTGATTTTTGTGTTGAGGCCCTGAAGGAAGCGATCCTCAATTATGGTTGCCCTGAAATCTTTAATACAGATCAAGGCAGCCAATTTACCAGTGATAAATTTACAGGCACCCTCAAAAACAATGATATAAAAATCAGCATGGACGGTCGTGGCCGTTTTCAAGATAATATTTTTATTGAACGATTGTGGTGGACATTGAAGTATCATTATTTTTACTTGAGGACCTTTGAGAACGGGTCTGAGTTGCGCAATGGACTGAAAAAATGGTTCCAGTATTATAACGAGGAACGGTTTCATCAATCCCTGGAGGACTGGACACCAGATGAAATATATTTTATGAAACAAGCGTTAAAGAAAGTGGCATGAAAAACCCTACGGCTTCTGGCTGACTTTTCTCACGCCCTGTGGGCGCATAAAAAGAAAGGCCAGACGTTGCAGTTTTTTCTATTTTTAATTTTTTTTAAATAGATTTGGAGCTTATTTTAGCATTGAACCTGTTCAGACTTTGGGGTCCACCGTA
>JAWSVH010000041.1:0-29515 GCA_033852015.1 Desulfobacula sp. | reverse complement strand
CCATTGACATGATGAAACAGGAAGGAATAGAAGTGGGACTTTTACGTCCTCAAACCTTATTTCCGTTCCCTGAAAAAGCCGTTTTTGATGCGGCGGTCAAAAAAAGCTGTCAATCCGTTATCACCATTGAACTGAGCATGGGACAAATGCTTGAAGATGTCCAACGGTGCGTTAAAGGACAAAGAGAAGTTGAATTTTATGGTGAGTGCGGAGGGGATATCCCCACCCCTGAAAAGATTATTCAAATCATAAAAGCCCTTCTCTAAACGCTAAACTCAGGAGCAAATAAAATAATGGGAAAAATATTTTCTAAACCAAAAAGCTTAACCGATGAGATGACACATTATTGCCCCGGCTGCACCCATGGCATTGTTCACCGACTGGTTGCCGAAACAATTGATGAGCTTGGAATTCGGGATAACACCGTGGGTATCGCACCGGTAGGGTGTGCTGTAATGGCATACAATTATTTTAACTGTGATTTCCAGGAAGCGGCCCATGGACGTGCACCTGCAATGGCAACGGGTATAAAACGGGTTCGGCCGGATCTTATGGTTTTCACCTACCAGGGAGATGGAGATCTGGCAAGCATTGGAATGGGAGAGATCATCCATGCGGCAAACAGAGGCGAAAAATTCACCACTATTTTTATCAATAATGCCATTTATGGTATGACCGGGGGCCAGATGGCACCCACAACCATGCCGGGCCAGCGAGCGACGACTGCCCCTGCCGGACGAGACACAGACCAAACGGGAATGCCCCTTCGGATGGCAAATCTCTTGTCTGAGCTTGTCACTCCCGGATATATTACCCGCCAGGCGGTATTAAATCCCAAACAAATTAACAAGGCTAAAAAAGCCATTAAAAAGGCCTTTGAATATCAGATAGCTGGGACATGTTTCAGCTTTGTGGAAGTCATCAGTACATGCCCTACCAATTGGGGCCTAGGCCCCCTTGAAGCGTTAGAATGGGCCCAGGACACACTTATTCCATACTATGAGCTTAAAGATTACAAAATCCCGGAATAGAGATTGATAATATCTGGATATTTGAAACTAATTTTTGGAGAAAATTATGCAGACCGAAATAAAATTTGCAGGATTTGGTGGCCAAGGTATTCTGGTCAGTGCCAAACTTTTAGCATATGCCGCAATGAAACAAGATTTTTTTGTGGCCTGGGTGCCTTCATATGGCCCGGAAATGCGCGGAGGAACTGCCTATTGTACCGTCGTAATCGGTGATAAACGGGTGGGTTCCCCCATTATTAGAAACCCGGCCCATCTTGTGGCAATGAACCGTCCATCACTTGAAAAATTTGCACCGGATATAAAACCAGATGGTATCATTTTAATTAACAGCTCACTTATTCCCTCCCGCAGTGAACGAGATGATATCACTGAACTCATTGTTCCGGCCAATGAAAGCGCAATAGAATTAGGTAGCGTTAAATGTGCCAATATCATTGCTTTAAGTGCCTTTGCAGCAAAGATTAATATCATTGACTTAGAACTTTTAAAAAAATGCGTCGCAGATGAATTTTCTGAGCGACCGAAACTAATTTCCTTAAATGAAAAAGCCTTTGACAAAGGAGTGGAGATAGCAGCAGCGCATTAATAATATCCATATCTTAAAATAAGGAGGGACGGCATGGTCAGAATAGAAATATCCCTTTTCTTAAAAAATATCCCGGGAGAATTAGGTCAGTTAACAGACCTTCTTGGCAAAAACGATGTTAATATTGATGCCATTACCATCCAGGATGCATCTGCCTATGTTCAGAATCTTTTCGAAGCCCGGGGTAAATCGTTAAAACGATTGGCTTCTTCTGCAAGTTACAGCTCCATGCGAAGAGATTCTGCAGATTTTGCCCTGATTCGAATGCTTGCAGATCCACCTCAAAAGGCGATGGATTTATTAAGAAAAAATGATTATCTGTTTGATTCAAAAGAAGTGGTTACCATCGATATTACAAATAAACCCGGCGAACTTGCAAAAATAACCCAAAAATTTGGCGAAAAACAAATTAACATCAACTATCTATATGGTTCCGTATCACAATCAGGTGACACTTGCCTTTTCGTATTTTGCCCAGAAGACGTGAAAACGGCATCTGAATTCTTTGAAGACGAGTATTAAGTCAGCTTAAATGGAATTTGCAACCACCTGTTATTTTGGTTTTTTGTTGTGCATATTATATATTTGACGTATAAATTGTATATTATGTTTTAAGTTAAACTCAGTATACTAACGATCCATACATAAAAACATTTCACCCAAAAAGCGATACGATTATGATTGCTTTAGATATACGATCCCTTATTCTGGCTATTGGTGTGGTAACTATCTCCTTAGCCTTTTGCATGCTTTTTTTCATGGGATCGCGAAAAACATATCCTGGCTTCTTAAATTGGACCATTGGTTTTCTGATGTTCAGTTGTGGAATGTTTCTCATCGGTTTAAGAAATATCATCCCCCATTTTATCTCGATTATTGGTGGTAATGGTTTGGTATATATTTCACTGGTGTTTTCCTACTCTGGATTTTTACTTTTTGCCAAAAAAAAATTCAACCTTCCCATCCATCTTGTTTTCCTTGTCTGCATAATTTTAGCTCACAGTTTTTTGACCTACGCCATTGAATCTGCGCCACTCAGGACTGTCTTAGTCTCCCTTTCCATTTCATTATATTACATACTGATTACCCGGATTCTACTAACAGACATTCGAACGCTATTGGGAAAAACAAATTTACTCATAGTGGGCACCACAAGTTTGATCGCTGCCTTCTTCTTTGTTTTAGCCGCTTTCTATCTTTTTTCACAGATCAATACCCAACAGATGTTTATACCTATAAAAACAATTCAGAATATTGCACCACTAATAATTATTGCCTTGATGATAATTTTAATCGTGTGCCTGATCCAGCTAAACTACCAACGTCTTGAAATAGACTATTTTAACAATTACAGAGAAATTGAAAAAGCCAAAGAACACGCAGAAAATGCCACACGGGCAAAATCTGAATTTTTAGCCAATATGTCCCATGAAATCAGAACCCCCATGAACGGAGTTATCGGCATGCTGGATCTGTTAATTGAAACAAAGCTGGAAGAGGAACAAAAAGATTTTGCATGCTCGGCTCAACAAAGCGCTGATTCCCTGTTAATTCTTATAGATGACATCCTTGATTTCTCAAAAATGGAAGCTCACATGCTTGAGATCGAAAAGATTGATTTCAATCTTAATGTCACTATAGATTCGGTTTGTGATATTTTTGCAGTCAAAGCCCATGAGAAAAATATTGAATTTGTCTGCCTGATTCAACCCAATGTACCTGAAAATCTGATTGGCGATCCTGGCAGGCTAAGACAGGTTTTAACCAATCTCATGGGAAACGCAATCAAGTTTGTGGAAAAAGGAGAAATCCTGATTAAGATTTCCCGGCGCCTGGAATCAGAACATAAAGTTGAGCTTCTTTTTGAAGTACGGGACACAGGCATTGGCATTCCAAAAGATAAAACAATAAAATTATTCAACTCTTTTAGTCAGGTAGATACATCCACCACTCGAAAATACGGGGGAACTGGTTTAGGCCTGGCTATTTCAAAGCAGATCGTTGAATTGATGGCCGGTGAAATCGGCGTTCAAAGTGAAGTAAACAAGGGGTCAACTTTCTGGTTTTCAGCCCTGTTTGACAAACAAAACAAAGTCCCCCAACCGCTTATACTCACAGATGACATAAAAAACACTCGTATATTAATCGTGGATGATAATAAAATGAACCACGAAGTTTTTTCAGCTTATTTAAAAGCAATGGGCTGCCATATAGGCAATGCATACAATGGTCCCCAGGCACTGGAGATATTAAAAACCAATGCAAGAACACGGCCTTATAACCTTGTTTTAATCGACATGCGAATGCCAAAAATGAACGGAGAACAACTGGGAAAGCTTATCAAACAAGATAAAACCATCTCAGATACCACCATGATCATGTTATCCTCGGTTGGACAACGAGGAGATTCAGCCCATGTAAAAGAAGCTGGATTTAGTGGTTTTTTAACAAAACCAATTAAAAAAAGACAATTATTCGACTGCCTGAGAGCGGTCAATAATATATCAAAAAATAATATACCCGCCAACGAACCTTTTGTCACACGCTATAGTATAGAAGATGCTGTAGCAAAAAAAGACCCCAAAAAAGACCAAGGAAAAAAGCTGACACAAATATTTCAGGAAATAAACCCTCAAGAAAAAAACATTAAAAAATCACCCAAAACTATCGATCCCGCTAATGAAAAATACCAGCAGGTCCTGTTGGTTGAGGACAATAAAATAAATCAAAAAGTGGCCTGTAAAATGCTTGAAAAAATGGGCTACAAAGTTATCATTGCCAATAATGGACAAGAAGCTGTAGGCTTTTATGAAACAGATGGGCAGAACATTGATATTATATTAATGGATATTCAGATGCCTGTTATGGGAGGAGAAGAGGCCACTCGTGAAATAAGAAAACGGGAAAAAGGAACATCCATTCATGTTCCCATTATCGCCCTTACTGCCAATGCCATGGCGGGTGACAAAACACAATTTTTAAATGCCGGTATGGATGATTATATTGCCAAACCCGTTAAAAAAGAGATGCTGCTCAAGGCCTTCGGCGATCTTTAAGTTCCTGATTAGAAATAACGATCCGCTGGATTTCACTTGTACCTTCATAAATGGTAAAGACCCGTGCATCCCGATAAAACCGTTCAACATCATACTCTTTGGTAAATCCATATCCACCATGTATTTGAATCGCTCTTGCAGCAACATCATTCACCATCTCCGAGGCAAACAGTTTTGCGATTGAAGCCTCTCTGGTATAGGTCTCTCCACGATCTTTCATGGAAGCTGCTGAAAAAACCAGTTGCTTGGCAGCCTCAATCTGAGTTGCCATATCTGCAATCTGGAATCTAATCGCCTGATGCTTAGATATGGAAGAACCAAATTGTTTTCGTTGTTTTGCATATTTTACTGCCGCATCAAACGCAGCCATGGCAACGCCGCAGGATTGGGCTGCAATACCGATTCTTCCACTGTCCAGACCGGACATGGCAATGTTAAATCCATCTCCTGGTTTTCCCACCATATTGGATGCATGAATCCTGCAATTGTCTAATATAATATCTGTAGTATCTGAAGCTCTCAGGCCCATCTTATCTTCCATACGTCCAACAATAAGACCTGGGGTATTTTTGGGAATAACAAAACAACTAATACCCCTGTGTTTTTTACTCGCGTCTGTTTTAGCGGTAACCAAAACAACTTTTGAATGCTTACCCGAAGTAATAAATCGTTTGGTACCATTCAATATATAATAATTCTTATCTTTTAAAGCGGTGGTTTGTTGGCTAACCGGATCAGACCCGGCATCCGGTTCAGTAAGCCCAAAAGCACCAATAATTTTACCGGAAGCCAAAGGTATTAGATATTCTTGCTTTTGCTTTTGAGTGCCAAATTTATAAAGGGTCTCACAAACAATAGAATTTTGAACAGACATTACGACAGACGTCGATGCACAAGAATAGGCGATTTCCAACAATGCCAGAACATAAGAAATCACATCTGCACCCTCCCCCCCATATTCGGTGGGGATCATCATTCCCATCAGCCCCAACTGTCCCATCTGCTTAAAATTTTCTGTTGGAAATTCTTTGGTTTTATCTCTTTGAGCTGCCGTGGGTGCTATAACTTTACGCGAAAATTCCCGGACCATATTCTGAATCATCATTTGTTCATCAGTTAGTTTGAATAACATGGTTCGATTACCCTCTCTTATATTTATCCAAAACTTTCAGGGTGCATAGACCACAACAATCAATTGTGCATCTATTTTACCAGTATTTCGCAAATCATGTTTAACAGCAGAGTTAAAATGAAGTGAGTCTCCTTTTTTCAAGACATTAACATGATCCCCCACCTTAACTTCCACCTGACCTTCTAACACATGAACAAACTCTTCACCCTCATGCTGGAAGCCCACTCCACCATGATGTTTTTGAGCTCCCACAACGATTTTAAACGCTTTAAGGTGTTTGTTCTCTACATTTGTGGCCAAAGGAGTATAGGCATAGTTGTCTGTCCGTTTGGTATACGCCCTGGATCTTGCCTGGGATTTTTTCTGGCAAATCTCGCCCTGCCCTTTAAACAAAGAACCTGAATCAATACCCAGAACTTTTGATATCTGAAGCAACGTTCCTACTGATGGACGCATTTTTCCAGATTCAATCTCTTTGATGACATCTTTTTTCAACCCGGTTTCATTGGCCATGGTATCCAGGGTAATTTTCTTTTTTACCCTTTCCCGCCGTATCCTTGTACCAATGGGGATGATGTCCTTTTTTTTGCCCATATCCTCTCCAATTATTTGATTTTATAAACAAACCACACATTGAACGAGCGATCAAATATCAGGACGATCTAAAAAACGATAAAATACATTTTTAAAAAAGAATTAATCCATAGTGTAAACCCATTTTTCAGTGTCTTCATCCATTCCATACTGAATATGGGTTAATGCATCATAAAACTTCATAGCTGTCTTACCCGGAGTACCATCACCAATGGAAATCACTTGATCACCGTAGCGAATTTCACCAACAGGAGAAACCACTGCAGCAGTTCCAGTTCCAAAGACTTCGAGAAGATCTCCATTTTGGTGGGCATTAAAAATCTCATCAATACTGATTTTTCTTTCAGAAATTTTCATGTCCCATTTTTGAGCCAGTTTAATTACCGAGTCCCGGGTAATTCCTGCAAGAATACTTCCATTCAGATCAGGTGTAACAATCTCATCACCAATAAGAAAGAAGATATTCATGGCTCCAACTTCTTCAATATATTTACGTTCAATGGCATCCAGCCACAATACCTGGGCATATCCTTCTTTTTTGGCTTTTTCCGAAGCGATCAGGCTTGCCGCATAATTACCAGCAGTTTTAAATTCACCGACACCACCCCGAACCGATCGAACATGATCTTTTGAAACCCATATTTTAACCGGATTCAATCCTTCTGCATAATACGCCCCTACAGAAGAAAGAATAATAAAAAATTTATAGGTAAACGATGCCCGAACACCTAAAAACGGGTCAGTTGCAATAATAGTGGGTCGAATATAAAGAGAGGTTCCAAGCGTCTCCGGAATCCACTTTTCCTCAATTTTAATCAATTTTTTCATCGCCTCAAAAACAAATTGCTCATCAATTTGTGGAATACACATCCCCTGGGCAGAACGATTCATCCGTTTAAAATTGTCCCAAGGTCTAAACAGACATATTTTTTTATCCGGTGTTTTATAGGCTTTTAACCCTTCAAAAATAGCCTGGCCATAATGAAATACCATCGCTGACGGTGGAAGAGAAAAGTCTGAATACGGCTCGATTTTCGCATCGTGCCACCCTTTGCCCTCAGTATAATCCATAACAAACATATGATCTGCAAACAACTGGCCAAAACCCAGTTTAGAATCCTCTGGCCGTGTTCTGTTCGTCTGGGACAGGGTAATTTTAATTTCCATTTTTTCCTCCGTAAGTATCTGTTCAATTTCCAGTTCTATTCAAAAAATATGAGCGGCAAATCTATTTTTTGTCAAGACAATTATGTTCTTTGTATTGACGAACTCATTTTTTTTTGAATAATATACTATTTTATTTAATAAATGAAGCAAAGAAAAAAAATATGGATATGAAATATCACATTGAAACGGCCTGGCACCATTGTATTGAAAACATCCTACCACTGATTCTTCTGACACTTGTGGTCGCAGCGGTCAGTTTTTTTTCCATCGGCATTCTGGCCCCGGTCGCCTTTGCCGGCTATACCCATTCACTTTTCCAACTTTTAAGATACAACAGAGAACCCAAGGCTCAGGATGTTTTTTCACAACTTGGGCTGTTTTTCCCTTTACTCTTATTGGGTCTGATTGTCATTACAATCACTTTTATTGGATTCACGTTGTTTGTTATCCCCGGGATTATATTTTCCGTCATTATTGGCTACATTGGCCTTTACATGCTTCCCATCATGGTAGACAAAAAATACGGCCTGATGGATTCCATCAAAAAAAGCATTTCCATTGTAACCAACTCCCACATGACAGATCATATTGTCGTTTTTATTATTTTTTCAGCACTCACTGCCATTGGGGGATCATCATTTATTGGTTTTTTATTCTTACAGCCCTTTGCCACCCTGTTTTTGTTATCTGTCTATGAACAAACAAATTAATTTACTGCCATTCAAACCAATCAATTCACCAAAAACAAATATCAATTTTAAATAAAGCTTAAACTCTTTTGGAGATATAATGAAAAACCAATCTGAACAGACATATGACTTTGAAACTGGAATTTATCGTCCCCCAAGCGAAGGTGGCAGTTCATCTCTGTTAATAAGAATGACCCGTAATTGCCCATGGAACCATTGTACCTTCTGTGCCATGTATAAAACCGAAAAATTTGAGCTAAGATCTCCTGAAGAAATCATCCAGGACATTGATGCAATGAATAACATATACCTTCAAATAAAAAAAATCGCTCAAGAAAATAGTCCCCAAGGAAAGATCACCCATACCGCCATCAGAACATTTATCCAAAACACCCCGGAAGCGAGTTTTCACCAGGGCACATCCATGCTGTTTGAGTGGATTTTAGCCGGCGGTAAAACCGCATTTTTACAGGATGGTGATAGCCTGATCATGAAAACCGACAACATGGTTCAGGTATTAACCCATCTTAAAACCTGTTTTCCCAACATTGAAAGAATCACCACCTATGCCCGTTCCAGAACGATTGCAAGAAAACCTGCCGCTGATCTTGAAAGGATACGCAAAGCTGGACTGAACCGAGTACATATCGGCCTTGAGACCGGAGACGAGCCACTGCTAAAATCTATTAAAAAAGGCGCCACACCGGAAGACCATATCAAAGGCGGCCAAAAAGCACTGTCTGCTGGTTTTCAAGTATCTGAATACTGGATGCCGGGCCTGGGAGGCAAAGCCCAATCAGAGGATCATGCTCTAAACACTGCCGATGTTTTAAACAAAATAAATCCCCATTACATAAGATCCCGGCCTTTCACACCATATCCAGGAACTTTATTTTATGAGAAAGCCGTGAAAAACGAACTGGATCTGCTCACCCCAAAAGAACAACTTATAGAAATAAAACAAATGATTGAAGCGCTGGATTTAACATCAAAAGTCTGTTTTGACCATGCCGGAAACGGCTGGGCAGCTCCTAACGGTGGACTTTTGCTTAGCCAAAGCTACGAAGGATATAAATTCCCCGAACAAAAAGATGAATTGCTTAAATTACTTGAAACCGGTATCCGACACTATTCCTGACCTGAGTTCGTCTTTGAGTTCATCCGTTTGGATATGGTATTCACCCGCTGCCAGGTATTCAAAAGATATGCAGACTCGGGTTGTTTTGGCCACGGTCTGGGATCCCATTCCCCAGCCTTAACTCTCAAGACAGCACGGTCAATATCCCCTTTTTCCTGGACAAGAAATTTTTCGGTCATTACCAGATAATCATTGGCAGCCTTAAAAGAAGCACCGATATGATCTGTGGCATCATTATCGGTCAAAACAGCATGGTGCCCGGCACATAAGATTGTTGCCCCTAAGGCTTGAATTTTTTCTAAAGATTTAAGATATGCATCAAAATCAACCAAAAATTCAGGTTGAAGATATCCTTTTTGTTCATAGGTCGCCACAGCTTCTGACGCAATCAGAATTTTTTTTTCAGATATCCAATAACTCATGAAATCCCATGTATGACCCGGTGTATTTAAAGCAGTTACACTAAGATTGTCAAACACTTCAATTTCCTGATCTGGTTTGACAATAATATCCAGATCAAAAGACTCAAACGGCTGCTCATTGATGGGATGAATCCCCATTTTTTTTATACCTTTTGCAGCCTCAAGATTTAAATCTTTCATCAATTGAATGGCATTGGGTTTTAACAAAACTTCACCGCAGCGCTCAGAGCCAATGACTTTAAGTCCAGGCCAGATACGCTTAAAATGACTCACAGCACCAATGTGATCAAAATGTGAGTGAGTTAAAAACAGATATGCAGGTTCACGATCCCCCAGAACCTCTTTGATACCAGCTTCATATTGATAGGCAAATGCTGTTAAGCCCGCATCAAAAAGCACAGGCACAGGCCCATCCACAAGATAGACCGGTGTAGCTGAAGATCCCACGACATAAATACCATCACCAACTTTCCCCGTTTTTTGAATGATCATTTTTGGTCCTTTTTTCCAGAATATCTACCAGAATATCTAATTGTTACAATGGTTATAACATGGCATTCTATTAAATTTTATGCCATAGTTAATTTTGAAGAAAAATTCTCTCATCGGAACATATTCGCGGGGTTAAATGCCATGAAAACCATGAAGGCACTTGTAAAAGCAAAACCGGAAAAAGGATTGTGGCTCAAGGATGTTCCGATACCCACCATTGGTCACAACGACGTATTAATCAAAATAACCAAGACAGCTATTTGCGGAACAGATGTCCATATTTACAACTGGGACAAATGGTCTCAGAAGACCATTCCTGTGCCCATGCATATTGGCCATGAGTTTGTGGGAATCATTGATAAAGTCGGATCCCACGTGGTTGATTTTAAGCCCGGAGACCTGGTATCCGGAGAAGGCCACCTTGTCTGCGGACATTGCCGTAACTGCCTGGCCGGACGCCGTCATTTATGTATGGATACAAAAGGTGTTGGCGTAAACCGGGCCGGTGCCTTTGCCCAGTATCTTGCCATACCTGTCACCAATGTATGGTATTGCGATAAAAAAATTTCCACAGATGTACTGGCCTGTTTTGACCCCTTAGGCAATGCCACCCATACGGCTCTCTCCTTTGATGTACTGGGAGAAGATGTCTTAATCACCGGGGCCGGTCCTATCGGATGTATGGCAGCTGCCATTGCAAAACATGCCGGGGCAAGGCATGTGGTAATAACAGATATCAACCCCTACCGGTTGGATCTGGCAAGAAAAGCAGGCGCAACTCTGGCCATTGATGTGACAAAAGAGAATATAAAAAACGCACAAAAAACCTTGGAGATGAAAGAAGGGTTTGATGTGGCACTGGAAATGTCCGGCAATCCTGAAGCGTTAAACTCAATCATAGATAATATGTGCCATGGTGGAAAAATTGCACTCTTAGGCATTATGCCAGCAGACTGCTCCATTGACTGGAACAAAGTCGTGTTCAACATGCTCACCATCAAAGGTATTTACGGCAGAGAAATGTATGAAACCTGGTATAAGATGAGCAGCATGATCCAGAGCGGACTTGATATCTCTCCATTGATCACCCATAAATTCCATTACACGGATTTTGAAAAAGGATTTGATATCATGCGTTCAGGTCATTCGGGTAAAGTCATATTAAACTGGAATGACCCAATCGCCTGAGCTTGATTGCATAAAAGACCCCCAACAAAAACAGGTCAAAAAAGCACAATACATCAAGAGGTGTAACAAAAATGAGCACCAACAAATTAGACAACTCCTTAAAACATGAGCTGAATATATTAAAAGAAGAAGGCCGTGCAAAACCCCCTGAACGGATTATTGAACAATATATCCCTCCCTCCGGCAAATGGGGCCCCCGGTATAAACTCAAAGGAAATGACACACCATTTATCCGTTTGAACTCTAATTCCTACTTATCTTTATCCAACCATCCGGACCTGATCAAAGCTGCAGATCAAGCCACCATAAGATTTGGTGTGGGACCGGGAGCCGTACGCTTCATCGATGGCACTTTTATGCCCCATGTACACCTTGAAAAAAAAGTGAGTGCTTTCATGGACAAACCCGCTGCCAAAATCTTTAATTCCGCATATACCGCAAATTGTGGACTGGCCTTATCTATTTCAAATAAAAAAACCTATTGGATTGGGGACCAGCTTAATCATAACAGTATTATTCGGGCCATGCGGATCAGCAATATCCCAAAAGAAAACAAAGCCATTTTTCGACACAACGATATGACTGACTTGAATCATTGCCTTTCCCAAGTGCCTTCTGACATGGAACGGGTGGTAGTTATTTTTGATGGAATCTTCAGCATGCGCGGAGATTATGCGCCCATAGATAAAATAAATACCATCTGCCAAAAATTTGATCCAAAGTTCAAAGACGGGGTGATCACGGCAGTGGATGATTCCCATGGCATTGGTGCTTATGGGGATACGGGTCGCGGAACCTGCGATTATTGTGATGCATCCTCAGATATTATTATTGGAACCTTTGGAAAAGCCTTTGGTGTCAATGGCGGATTTATTGCGGCAAGTCCCACAATAATTGAATCTGTCCGACAAAAGGCTGACACCTATATTTACACCAACCCTTTAAGTGTAGCCGATTGTGCTGCGGCTGCAAAAGCCATTAAAATCTGTGATAGTGATAAAGGCGTTAAATTACTAAAACATATCAAAAAAAGGACTGCACAACTTCGCCAGGGACTTATCAAACTAAATTTAGAATCCATCCCCGGACCTCACCCGGTTGTGCCCCTGATGGTCAGAAAAACACCCGGAACCCACAAACTTGTAAGATATTTATTTGACCATGGTGTTTTGGTAGTGGGGCTGACTTTTCCTGTTGTTCCCAAAGGAGATGAGACCATACGATTTCAAATTAATGCATCCCATACATCTGCCGATATAGAATATGTTATTGAATTATTAAGTAATTTTAAATAAGATAGGATTATTATCAATTTTTCGTACCTGGTTGAAAGAGAAAACAGGGGGCGTAATGGACAGTCAAGATATTCTTAAAAACAAAAAAATCCTTGTGGTAGATGATGAAACCGATATTTTGGAAACCCTTGAAGAGCTTCTCTATATGTGCTCGGTGGACACTGCAGCAACCTTTGAAGATGCCGTCGTCCTCCTGAAAAATAACTCATATGATGCTGCTGTTTTAGATATCATGGGAGTCCAGGGATATAATCTTTTAAAAATAACCAATAAAATTGATATCCCCGCTTTAATGCTCACCGCCCATGCCCTGACCCCGGAAAATCTTAAAGATTCCATTGAACTTGGAGCAGATGCCTATGTCCCAAAAGACAAGCTGGCAGATATCTCAATGTATGTCGCAGATATTCTTAATGCCAGGAAAGAAGGAAAAAAAGCGCATGTAAAATGGTTTTCGCTTCTAAAACCTATCTTTGATAAACTATTCGGAGAAGGATGGCGAAAAACAGATCAAGATTTCTGGGACGACTTTGACACCAAACAAATATCCTCCAGGGATGACATACAAAAAATGGATTAGCACTGCAACGGGATACTTACGATAAACTTGGCACCCTTTCCTATATCAGATTCAAGATTAAGCGCTCCCCCCATATCCTTTAGAAGAGCCAACACTCCTGCAAGCCCCAACCCATGGCTTTGGACTGCATCATTCAAAGATGACCCTGTGCTAAAATAACTATCAAAAATCTGATGTTGATTTTTCTTAGGGATGCCTTTGCCATCGTCTTCCACTGTAAGAATCAGAAAGTTTCCTTCAATCGCTCCACCAATTTTTATCTGGGAGACACGATACTTAAATGCATTGGTCACAAGATTTCTTAGAATTTGCCGAATTTTAGTTTCATCCAGACAAACCATAGATTGCCACAGATCCAGATCAAAAGAAAGTCCTGTTCCACCGTCATGAATTGCTGCGTTTAAATCATCATATGTTCGGGCAGCAATAATCTTCTCTGATATAGTAGCATCTAAAAGGTCAAATATTTCCATCAAAACAGTGGTCACTAAAGAAGAAATAGTAAAGTCACAAACAGATACCACCCCTTGCCGGGATCTACCCAACTCCAAAGTATCATTAATAAGACGCTGAGTGGTCATCGTACTGCGAAGGATTCGCTTTAACACCTTAATCTGCTTTTCTGTCAATGGCCCATAGATCTCCGGCCGGCTTAAAAGTGATTTAGCCCCGGCATCAATTACAGCAACGGGAACCTTTAAATCGTGGATGAGAAATTCAGTCTGGATTGAGTTCTCTGGTATTTTTTTCAATCTTTAAAATCCTTGCTATTTAAACCGATGGTTTTTATAGTACAAGCATTGAAGGTCGTTTTAAATCATAGTTTGTTATACGAGGATCAACCAATCTTGTAAAGTCTTTTGGGGGCGACTTATGAAAAACGATGATGCATCTGTTTCTACACTTAAAAAACAAATCAAAGAATTAAAAGAACAGAACGAAACGCTCAACAATATTATTTCAAAAGCCCCTATTCCTATTTTCGTAATCGACAAAAAACATACCATTACCCATTTCAACGAAGCCCTTGAACAATTATCCGGTTTGTCTGCCGAAAATATGATCGGAACCCAAAAACAGTGGAGAGCATTTTACTCCACCCATCGGCCCGTCATGGCAGACCTTATTGTTGACAAATCCTCTGATGCACAAATTCTTGAACATTATGGAATCAAATATAAAAGTTCCAGCAAGAACAAAGACCGTTATATGGCCACTGACTTTTTCCCGGATTTAGGAGAAGAAGGAAAATGGATGTTTTTTACCGCCTCGCCTTACACAGATACCAATGGAAATATCGCCGGAGCTGTGGAAACGTTGCAAGATGTCACAGAAGAAAAAATTGCCGAAAGAAAAACCAGAGAACTGTCCCGTATATATCAAAACATATTGGATTTTATCCCATACCCCATCATGGTTTTTAACAACCAGGGACTTTTAACCTATATCAACCCTTCTTTTACCGATATCTTCGGATGGAGTGCAAAAGAACTGATAGGAAAAACCGTTCCATTTATCCCCCGGGGACTTGAAAGTGATACCTATGACATGCTCAACCAGTTCCAAAAGGATAAGACCCTCACCCGATATGAAACCCAACGCCTGACAAAAGATGGCAAAATCCTTGATGTCGTTCTTTGGGCGGAATCCCATTCAAAATTTAAGACCAAAGAAGCTGAACATTTTGTTATCTTAAGAGATATCACAGAAGAAAAGCGGCTTGAAGCCAATAATAAAACCATCATGCGCATCAGTGCAGTTCTTCCTGAATATCCAGAGCTTGAAGACCTGATGAGCTATATTTCAAAAGAGATAAAAAGCCTTTTAAATACAGAAGGAGCGCTAGTTCTTTTACATGATGAAATCAAAGAAGAGTTATTCTTCACCGGTGCAGCTTACGACAACTCTGATACCCAAAAAAGAGCAAAAAAATTCAGGTTTCCCGTGGATTCAGTTCTTGCCGGAGAAATTATCAAAACTGGAGAATATGCCCTTGTCAATGATACAGCAAAGCTTAAAAAAGATTATCCGGAGCGAGATACGCTTCTAGGCTATAAAACAAGAAGCCTTTTAGAAGTTCCCATAAAAAATGACGATCATATTATCGGGGTATTGTGCGCCATTAACAAAAAGCAAAATGAATTTGACTATAATGATATGGAATTAATGGCTATGGTGGCTGGGACCTGTGCCATCTCCATTGAAAATGCACGTTTTTCAGAAGCGGTGCGAGAAGCATACAGGGATGTCGCATCCATGAACCGGGCAAAAGGTAAAGCCATCAACCATCTCTCCCATGAATTAAAAACCCCGGTTGCCATTCTTATAGGATCTTTACAGATTTTAAGAAAAAAAATGGTCATGGCCACAGGCCAAAGTGACGACACCACTTTAGACAGGATTGAGAGGAACCTGAATCGAATTGTCGAAATCCAGGACGAAGTGGCAGATATCATGGATGACAAAACTTACTCGGCACAAAAACTGTTGTTAAATATGTTTGAAGCCTGCCAGGACGAACTGGAAACCCTGATCCATCAAAATGTAGATGCCACTAATTTTGATGAAACGGTACGACAACTCATTGATGAAAAATTCGGACCCCGGTCTATGATATATACGACCATCAAATTTTGCGACTATTTCAACACCTTGTATGCGTCCTTTGAACCGGAATTTTCATCCCGGTCCCTTGATATACAAACCACGATAGATCCGGACTTACCAGAACTCTTCTTGCCAAAAGAAATCCTGGATAAGATGATTACAGGACTGATTAAAAATGCCGTAGAAAACACCCCGGACAGCGGCAGAATTGATATCTCTATTTTAAAAGAAGAATCCGGTATTCTTGTAATCATCCATGATTTTGGTGTCGGTATTGAAAAAGATTCCCAACAGAGAATATTTGAAGGCTTTTTTAACACCCAGGATATGCTTTTGTATTCAACCAAAACCCCCTTCACATTTAATGCCGGTGGAAAAGGAGCGGATCTGCTCAGAATTAAGATATTTTCGGACCGCCTTGCTCTTACCCTTAAAATGGAATCAAAACGCTGTCGCTTCCTTGCTGAAGATCAAGAATCAGAATGCCCGGGAGATATTAAAGAGTGCAAATTCTGCAATACCCGACAAGACTGTTTAAATTCAGGCCACTCGATTTTCAGTCTGTTTTTCCCTGCAAAAAAATAATCAAAAAAAGTTTTGACAAACCCGGGCAAATTAAATAGTTACATTGGTATGCTCACACTGAATGCTCCTCTTGATGCTTAAAGCTGATCTGAAACTGAAATACCTCTTTTTTTGTACCATTTATTTTATGTAATTATCTGAGTTTATTGATATTATTTTTTAAATAAAGGTCATGCTTTATGAATGATTCCCATGAATTAAGCGTTTTCAATTTTTACGAAAAAAATGCACTTCACAAAGCCAACTCCTGTGCTATTCACCATAATAATAAAAACATCACCCATGCACAGCTTTTTTCCCAGACCGCCCGGTTCGCCAATGGTCTGAAAAAACTAAACCTGGCTCCCGGAGCCCGAATTGCTATTTTATGCAAAAACCATCCAGTTTTCTTTCATCTGTTTGGAGCCGCTTGTGCACTCAACCTTGTATTGGTTCTTATCAACCGGAGACTCACTTGTGATGAAGTTTCTTATATTATCGAAGATACCAGGCCGAATCTTTTAATCTGCGACGGTGAAATGGCACAAATGGGCCAGGAGCTTTGTGACTCTTTTTCCTTTTTAAAACGATGTTATGTCGTCGATCAAAAAGGCCCCAACGATCTATCAAATCTTTATGATGATACTCCCTTAAAGAATCCTGTGCCCTTCAAAAAGAATGACCCTTTTATTATCATCCATACGGCCGCAGTACAGGGAAAACCCAGAGGCGCTGTTCTTTCCCAGGAAAATATCATTTTATCAAATCTTCAGATCATACCCGCCTTTGGGTTGGATAACACCAAAACCTATTTGAATATTTTACCACTGTTCCATATTATGGGAATTAACTTAGGATTAGGGACCCTTCAGGCTGGCGGCAATAATGTAATCATAGAAAAATTTGATCCCCCTGCTGTTTTAGAATTAATCGAAAATCAATCTATTAATATGATAGGTTCCTTTCCTCCCATGATCACTCTTCTGATCGAAGCTGCAAAAACGAGTACCCATAATTTATCCAGCCTTGAAACCACTGCAGGAATTGATACTGCTGATACAATGAAAGAATGGGAAACGTTGACACATTCAAAATTCTGGACCATGTATGGTCAAACCGAAACATCCGGATTGATCTCTTTTGCTCAATATTCTCAAAAACCAGGATCAGCCGGAACCATATCTTCACTTGCCCATATCAAAATTGCAGATAATGCAGATCGTCTGTTACCTTCTGGCCAGACCGGAGAAATAGTTGTGCGCGGCCCACTGGTTTTTTCCGGTTACTGGAATGCTGACAAACTCAATGAACATACTTTTCGACAGGGCTGGCACCACACTGGAGACCTTGGCATGATCGACGATGAGGGCTTCTTGTTTTTCAAAGGCAGAAAACCTGAAAAAGAGTTAATCAAACCCGGCGGAGAAAATGTTTTCCCAGCGGAAGTAGAACACGCTATTTGTGAGCATGATGCAATAAAAGAAGCCTGTGTCTTTGGCGTACCAGATCCCAAATTCGGAGAAGGTGTTAAAGCTGTATGCAGTTTAAATCCAGGGTATGAGCTATCTAAAAAAGATTTAATTTCATTTTGCGGATCACGAATTGCCGGCTACAAAAAACCAAGATATGTAGAATTTATAACCACATTACCAAAAACTGAAAGCGGTACCATTGATCGGGAAAAAATTAAAACAGAATACGCTTGAAAAGCTCAACTGGTTTTTCTTTAACTGATAAAAAGGTTTTAGGCTCTATATGGCACAATTAGAAATTTCAGGTGTCACACTGTCCTTTGGTGGGCTCAAAGCATTATCCAATGTAGATATGTCCATACAACCTGGGTTGATTACGTCCATTATCGGACCCAATGGCGCAGGCAAAACAAGTATCCTTAATTGTATTTCGGGATTTTATCACCCAACGGTCGGCGATATTTTTTATAAAGACAAAAAACTAACCCATGCGTCTCCACACCAGGTATCCAATATGGGTATTTCCAGAGCCTTTCAAAACCTTGAACTTTTTTCAGGGCTGTCTGTGCTGGACAATCTGCTTTTAGCCCGGCACCAGAATTTAAAATACAGTTTTTTCCAAGCACTTTTCTTTTATGGAAAAGCGTCACGGATCGAAGCCGAGAACCGGGCATTTGTTGAAGATGTCATTGATTTTATGGAACTTGAGCCTTACAGGAAAAGCCTTGTCGCCAATTTAAGCTATGGTGTTCAAAAAAAGGTAGAAGTTGCACGGGCGCTTACTCTGGCACCAGACATTCTTCTTTTAGATGAACCCATGGCAGGAATGAACCAGGAAGAAAAAGAAGATATTGTCCGATTTGTCATGGATATTCAAAAAGAAAAAGGAATCACCGTCGTCTTGGTTGAACATGACTTGGGCGTGGTCATGGATATTTCAGACCAGATCTATGTTCTCGACTTTGGAGAGGTGATTGGTTCAGGAAGCCCAAAACAAGTGGCCCAAAACCCCAAAGTAATAGATGCCTATATTGGAGAAGATTAATTCAAATGACTGCCGATCATCAACTGCTTGAATACTCTATACCTCAATTGCTCCGCTGGCGGGTGAACACAAGCCCAAAACAACCGGCATTGAGAGAAAAAGATTTTGGCATCTGGAATACCTATACCTGGGAAGATTACTGGCGTTATGTAAAAAAAACAGCACTTGGTTTAAAAGCAATTGGTCTTAAAAAAAAAGACACCATTGCCATTATCAGTGACAATATTCCAGAATTGCTCTTTATTGCCATCGGAGCCCAGTCCATTGGTGCAATTTCAGCCGGGATTTATCAAACCAGTATGCCAGCTGAAATCGCCCAGATACTCCAATACTTAAAAGTCAGCGCGGTCTTTTGCGACAACCAGGAACAAGTAGATAAGCTCATCGATATCCGGGAACAGATTCCTTTGGTAAAAAAAGTCATTTTTGAAGACCCCCGGGGCATGAGAGAATATATGGTGGATGACTGGTTTATTGATATCAAGGATCTCTATCTGTTAGGGGAACAAGAAATTCGAAAATCTCCGGACCTATTTGAAACTCTTGTGGATCAAGGCAAACCTGATGATGCCTGTCATTTATGCCTGACATCCGGCACCACCGGGTTACCCAAAGGCACCATCATGACCCATAAAAATTACATCAATATGGGAGTCAGAATCACCGAGGTCGACCCCTTAAAATCCACTGACGAGTATGTCTCTTTTCTTCCCTTTGCATGGATTGGTGAACAGATGAACTCTTTTGGAATCGCTATGGCCACGGGAATCACCATTAACTTTCCTGAATCCGTAGAAACCGCCATGTCCGATTTAAAGGAAATCGGTCCCCACTTTATGTTTGGAGCCCCTCGGATTTACGAAGCCATCCGTTCTGAAATCTGGCTGAAAATTGACCAATCCTACACGTTGAACAAATTATTGTATCACTATTTCATTACCATAGGAGAAAACGCTGCAAAATACAGAATGGCAGGAAAACCGATGCCCCTGGGCTTAAAAATCAAATCCTGGCTGGGTACCCAAATCATATTTCGCCCCCTGATTAATCAAATCGGGCTTTTACGACTTCGCCGAGCATACACCGGAGGTGCTGCATTAGGACCTGAGTTGTTCACCTTTTACCAGGCCATTGGTGTCAATCTAAAACAAATATATGGGCAGACTGAAATAACCGGAATCGCCTATATGCACAGAGACGGGGATGTCCGGCCAGAAACGGTTGGCAAACCTTTGCCCGGCACAGAATGTAAGATTGCACCAGACGGAGAAATCCTGTCAAAATCCCCTTCGGTTTCCCCTGGATATTATGAACTGCCTGAAAAATCAGAGGAACTGCTTGAGGGTGGCTGGCTGCATTCGGGAGATGCCGGATTCATTGATGAGCATGGGCATCTGGTGGTCATCGACCGTTTATCCGATGTCATGCACAACACCAAAGATCAAATGTTCTCTCCCATGTTTTTAGAAAATGCCTTAAAATTCAGTCCCTATATAAAAGAGGCCGTCATCTATGGAAACAAAGAAGATTTCATCGCTTGTCTGATCAATATTGATCCCATTGTCGTTGGCAAATGGGCCGAAGACAAGGGCATTTCTTTTACCACCTATATGGATCTTGCAGCAAAGTCTCAAGTTGCTGAACTCATCATGGAACAGGTAAAAGATGTAAATCTGCGAGCAGAAAAAGAGCATTTCAGAATCAAACGATTTTCGTTGCTATATAAGTTATTGGATATGGACGACGGTGAATTAACCAAAACCGGAAAAATAAGAAGAAATTTTGTACAGGAACGGTATCAAGACCTATATGATGCGCTATACGACGAATCCATTAATCAAAAGCAGGTTCAGGCATCCTTCCAATACCAGGACGGACAAAAAGCAACCGTTGAAACCCACATTGCATTTTACACAGTAAAAGGAGTCTGATGGTAAATTTTTTCCAAATTATAACCAGTGGCATTGCAATCGGCTCCATCTATGCATTGGCAGCCTTGGGGCTGGTATTGGTTTACAAATCAAGCCGGGTCGCCAACTTTGCCCATGGCCAACTTATTGCTGCCGGTGCATTTATCACCTATGCATTAACCGTATGGGCAGGCATTCATATCTTTTTTTCTTTTCTTCTGGGCATGGTCATCTCTTTTTTCCTTGCCATGAGTGTTGAAAAGATTTTCTTAAGACGTCTGATCGGAGAGCCCATCATTTCGGTCATTATGGTCACCATCGGGTTGGGTTCAATTCTTGACGGGTTGATATATCTGACCCCGTTTGGCAGTGAAAATTTTTCTTTCCCACAATTTTTACCGGCAACATCAATAAATTTAGCCGGAGTATCCATCTCCTGGACCCGGCTTTTAGGTGTCGTTATCACATTTATTTTAATCGGAGCCTTTTCCTGGTTTTTTAAAAAATCCACGGTGGGCATCTCCATGCGGGCGGTATCGGATGATCAACTGGGCTCCATGTCTATTGGCATTTCCGTACCAAAGGTTTTCGGGCTTGCCTGGGCCACAGCCGGCCTTTCTGCTGCCGCTGCCGGTTGTATTATTGGTAATATAACCGGATTAAATTTTGATACCCTTCATTCCTTTGGCATTGTTGTGTTTCCCGTGGTCATACTGGGAGGATTGGATTCCATATTAGGCGCTGTGGTTGCCGGGATTATCATGGGGCTGATTCAGCAATTTGCAAGCGGTTATCTTGATGGCAACTGGGGATTGAGTGGAACAGGAGAGGTTGTACCTTATGTTATCTTATTAATTATCCTTTGGTTTAAACCCCATGGGTTGTTTGGAATCCATGAAATTGAGCGGGTGTAAATTATGTCGGCAAATCGATTATTAGCCACTGGTAATTTTTTCTCAACCTACAAGGAAGAGCAACGCACTTTTTTTACAACCCTTGACCGGTCTGTCTTTATCTTTTTTTTAATCACACTTTTTGTCTGGCCCATTATTTTCCCATTAAGCAATAAAGGCATGTTTGTGATAGATAATATTCTGATCGCTATTATTGCCGTGATGGGCTTAAATCTTGTCACCGGTTTTGCAGGACTAATCTCCATCGGTCATGCTGCATTTATGGGAGTGGGTGCATATACTCTGGCATCTGTTTGCAGAATATTGGGAGATTCACATATCATTATCACCCATTTATGGCCGGTGATGATTGTGTGCAGCGGTTTTGTGGGGGCCTTGTTTGGCGCACTTGTTGGCCTTCCGGCACTTAGGCTTAAACATCTATATTTAGCTATTGCCACTCTTTCCTTTCAGATGATCTTTGAATGGTTTATCAATTTTTCCACGTTCTTTAACCAGGGACAAACCATTTATGTGGGTCGTGTCCATTGGTTCTCCGGACAAATACAAAGAGCAGATCACTATCTTTTCTGGTATTTTATCATATTAACCATTGCCATTTTACTAGGATTTGGGATCAGAAATCTTTTAAAAACCAGATACGGTCGATGCCTTATAGCCATACGAGACAACGACAGAGCTGCGGATGCCATGGGCATGCATCCGGGCCTTACCAAGGTATATGCATTTGCCCTTTCCGGCTTTTTTGCAGGAGTCGCAGGTGCGCTGCATGCATACGTATACAGAGGTGTGGGATTTGAATCTTTTACACTTCATCACTCTATATCTTATTTGGCCATGGCCATTGTTGGAGGTCTTGGAACATTAAACGGATCTTTCTGGGGACCTGTATTTATCAAACTGTTAGACCTTGGAGTGGAAAATCTGTCTGAACTTGCCAAGGGCTTGATGCCAAATTTAAATTTAGCCACAGCTCTAAGACCCCTGACATTTGGACTGGTCATTGTCTTATTTTTAATGTTCGAGCCTAGAGGGATTGCAAACTGGTGGAGAATCATAAAGTCATACACAAAATTATGGCCGTTTAGGTATTAATATTAATCATTTTTTCTAAACCCAATAACAAGAAGGAGAAGGACCTATGAAAACCAAAAAAGCACTGCTAATTTCTTTTTTGATGACTGTATTTTTAATGATCTTAATCACCTCCTGTGGACAGACACCAGAAACCGAAGAAAAAGCCGAAACTAAGCCCCAGCCCACTACTGCCATCGCAGTTAAAGAAGCAAAAACATATAAACTGGGCCTGTCGTTAGCCATTACAGGCCCCACTTCCGATGCCGGAAATCCATACTCTAAAGGTGTTGAAGATTATTTTAAATATGTTAATGACACCAAAATACTCGGAGATGATACCGTTGATTGCATGATCAGAGATGATCAATATAAGACGGACGTCACCAAACAGAATTTTGAAGAATTTATAGCGGATGGTATCGTCATGTACCTAAACTATTCAACAGGCTCCACTCTTGGGTTAAAAAGAGATTTTGATGAAGAAAAAATTGCGGTTCTGCCCGCCTCCTATCATGCGGGCAACCTAGACGATTCCAACTACATTTTTCTACCCGTGGCTTCCTATTCCGAACAGTTGGTGACCCTGTCTGAATACGTGGTAAAAAATCATAGCCAGGGGAAACCCAAAGTGGCGATGTTCATCCATCCATCCGCCTTTGGTCGTGGACCGGTGGATGATGTTAAAAAAGCGATTGAAGCCGGTTTGAATATGGAAATTGTAGAAGTTGTGGAACACGGAAATGATCTGGATAATTCCGTCATGCTCCAGCGTCTGGCAAGTAATGGGGTTCAATACGTATTGTGTCATACCGTACAGACGCCAGTGGCCACAATGCTTAAAGGCTCTGCCCAATTAGGGCTTACTGCCAGCACTTATGGCGAAGAGGGCAAACTGACTTTTTTAGGGGTTCACTATACGGGAGGCAATGACCTTGTCGCTCTTGCCGGAGATGCCTGCGAAGGATATCTGTGGACCTGTTCGTTTAACCTGACCTCTGAAATGGGAGAAGGAACCACCCAGCAATTGGCTCTGGCCCAAAAATATGGCCGGGATAATAAAGCTGCCAATTCCCATAATTACGCCGCCGGCATTATGGTTGCCCAGGTGACCACAGAAGCCATTAAGCGCGCCAAAGATCAAGGTCTTGAAGTAACCAAAGCCAATATTTACAGCATGCTAAACAGCATGAACGGCCCCAATGCCTATCATCCTTACACAACCATGGGACCGGTAACCTATTCTCCAACTGATCGGGCTGGCGTTGATATGCTTCAAATCTACAGCGTTCAAAGCGGTGTATTTAAAAAAATTGGCGTTCCAATACAGTCCGAATACATGAAGAAATTATAGCAAGAAGACAAACACCAACCAAGGAAGGCAGCTTTAAAAATTTTCAATCCTTTAAAAGCTGCCTTCCAGCTCAAAAAAAGAAAAGTGCATATGGAAAAAAATCTGCTTGAAGTCAATAATATAGAAGTCGTGTACAATGATATTATCCAGGTTCTGCGCGGTGTAAGTCTAAATGTCCCTAAAGGCAAGATTGTGGCTCTACTTGGCACAAACGGTGCTGGTAAAACCACCACGTTGAGAGCCATCAGTGGTTTATTAAAACCGGAAAACGGTGCTGTTAAAGAAGGATATATCAAGTTTAACAATACAGACACCACACAACTTATGGGAACGGACATCGTAAAACTTGGGGCTGTAATGGTGCCCGAGGGTCGACGCGTATTTAAACACCTCACCGTAAACGAAAATATCCTGGTTGGATCCATCACCCGAAAAGAGAGCACAGCCATTATCCAAGAAGACAACAAACGCATGTACAAACATTTTCCCCGACTGGCAAAAGTCACCCATCGGATGGCCGGATACAGCTCTGGAGGAGAGCAACAAATGATTGCCATTGCAAGGGCACTGATGGCCGCCCCAAAAATGCTGATGCTGGATGAACCGTCGTTAGGCCTTGCACCACTTTTAGTAAAAGAGATATTTGATATAATCAAAAAAATTAACAAAGAATTTAAAACTACCATCTTAGTGGTTGAACAAAATGCAAAAATCGCACTTGCCGTTTCTGATTATGCATACATCATGGAATCTGGAAAAATTGTTTTAGAAGGCCCTTCAAAGGAATTACAAAATAATCCAGATGTAAAAGAATTTTATATGGGAATCACCAAGGGAGGCACCCGAAAATCTTTTAAAGATGTTAAATCATATAAAAGACGAAAACGCTGGATGTAGTAACGATATGTTTACGGGAGTTAAAAAATGAAAATACTGGTTGGATATAATGGCGGTCAGGTGGGTAGAATGGCCTTATCTATAGCCCGGGACAGCGCTGTAAAAAACAATGCTTTTGTTTATATCATCACTTCAATGGAAGGCGGCGCCTCAGAAAAGCCTTCCGATATTTTAAAAGCAGAAGAAGGGCTTGATTTAGCCCGCACGCTTATGGAACGATCGGGGGTAGAATGCGAAGCCATACAAAGCGTAAGGGGCTTTTCCCCTGGTGAAGACCTTATAAAATTCGCAACCCAAAATCAGATCGATCATATCTTTTTAGGCATCAAAAAAAAATCCCGGGCACAAAAGGCCATATTAGGCTCCACGGCGCGCTATGTAATTCTCAAAGCACCATGCCCTGTCACCACAATAAAGTTTGAACTCAAAGATATCAAATCCCAGGACCTTTTAAAGGACCAACGTATTCTGGTAATGGACGATGAACCCGACGTTCTTGAAACCATTAAAGAGTTGCTGGGCAATAGTTTAATTGACACTGCTAACAATTTCGATGAAGCAAAACAACTGATCGCAAGCAACGCATACGATGCTGCAATTTTAGATATCATGGGCGTCCGCGGCTATGATATTTTAAAAATGACCACCCAAAAAAAGATCGTTTCAATCATGCTCACCGCCCATGCACTGACACCCGAAAATTTAAAAGAATCCATCCAAAAAGGTGCAGATGCCTATATCCCCAAAGACGAGCTGGCAAATATTGCCGACCATGTTTCTGATGCTATCAGAACCCGTATAAAAGGCAAATCGGGAGATGGCTCCTGGTTTTCAACACTCAAACCTCTTTTTGACAAAACATTTGGAAAAGGATGGAGAAATAAGGATCGATCCTTTTGGAATTCTTTTGATGACCGATATGGCAGATAAAAAAAAGAACATTGAAAACCCAATCCTTAGGTGATAAAAGAAAGCTGACTTCTTTTTAACTTATTGGAGGACTAAAATGAACTGCTTTCGCATTAAATTTATATTTATATTTCTCTTCGCACTTCTTATTTTTTCGGGGTGTGCCTCTGACCAGGAAAAAATAGAAAAATTCCAAATCGAAAGCCAGGCATATTTTGAAAGCGGAGAATACAGCAAAGCTGATATTCAAATTAAAAATGCCCTCAAATTAGATCCCAAATCGATTCCAGCCTATGAACTATTGGCAAAAATCAAATTAAAATTAGGAAAAGGCCGCGAGGCATTTAATGCATTATTAAAAATTGAGCAGCTCTCTCCTGACAATCTTAAAAATAAAATACAGGTGGCATCTTTTTTTCTTCTGGCAAAGAATGTGGAAGAAGCCGAAAAAAGAGTGATTGAAGTCCTAGAAAAAGATCCCCAAAATATTGAGGCTCTATTTCTTCAGGGTGGGATATTAACCAATAAAAATGAACCACTGGACAAAATTGAAAATAATTATCTGAAAATTTTAGACATTGACAATAAACAAGCCAAAGCCCACCTTCTTTTGGCTCGTTTATATAACTTTCAAAAAAAATTCTCCGAAGCTGAGAGCCGTTTAAAAAAAGCCATACAAACTCAACCGGAAAATAAAAATTATTATAAAGCTTTATATGGGTTTTATCTTTCCAGAAAACAAATTTCCGATGCGGAAACTGTTTTAAACGACCTTATCAAAACGCATCAAGATGATGCTGACCTGCTCATCCTTTTAAGCAATTTTCACCTGGCTCAAAATGAGTATAAAAAAGCCGAAGATGTACTTTTAAAAGCCCTTAATGTGGATTCAAAAAACACCAATACGTATATGGTTCTGGCCAAATTAATGGCTCGCCAGAAAAGACCAGATGAAGCTGAAAAATTTTTCCAGGACGCGTTAAAGATTGAACCTAAAAACTTTGCCGTGAAAAATGCCTACGCAGAATTTTATTTTACCAACCAAGAAATAGATAAAGCCCAGACAATAGTAGATGAAATTCTATCTGAACGCCCAAACTATTTACCTTCAAATATCCTTAAAGGAAGAATTTATATCGCTGGAAATAAACATGATGAAGCAATCCGAATCTTCCGCTTTTTACTAAAAGACGAGCCCGATTCTGCAAGACTAAATTTCCTTCTTGGATCCACCCTTTTTGAAATCAAGGACTATGCTCAAGCCAAAACATTTCTTTTAAAAACCCTTGAAAAAGAGCCTTCCTTTTTCCAGGCAAGACTTATGACAGCAGATATACAATACAAATTAGGAAATCTTGATTCTGCCCAAGAAAATATCAAAAAAATTCTGGATCAATACCCTGATAACTACAGTGCCAATATTATTCTTGGCAATATTAACATGACCAACAGACAATACAACAATGCAAAAACCATCTTTAGCGACATGATCAAATTGGCTCCAGAAAATCCGACTGCTTATTTCAGACTGGGATTGATAAACCGTATACAAAAAGACAATCCAGCCGCCCTGAACAATTTTAACATCGCCTTAAAACTTAATGATAAACTGATGGATGTATTTACCAACCTTATTGGGATATATGGCTCAGAAAAAAAATATGACATCGCGTTAAAGCGGTGTGATACTCACCTTGAAAAGGTCAAAGATTCCCCAATGATCAGTTCGATTATCCTGAACCTTAAAGGCAACCTTCTTCTTGATTCCCAGAAACTCGAACAGAGCAAAGCTTTGTTCAGGCAAGCCATAGAAAAAAACCCGACCTATATTATTCCCTATATGACTCTGGCCCGTGTATTGAGCCATCAAAACAAATCAGACGAAGCCATAGTTGTTTACACTTCGCTAATTGAAAAACGCCCCAAACAAGCGCCCCCTCATGCTTTCATAGCTATAATTTATGAAAACCAAAACAAATTTAATGAAGCGGAAACACATTATAAAAAAGCACTGGAAATTACACCGGAGTATCTTCCTGCCCTGAACAACCTGGCATTTTTATATGCTGAACAAAACAAAGACCTGAACAAAGCCCTTGATCTTGCAAGAAAAGCTAAGGAGTTAGCAAGCGATTCAACAGCAGTGATAGATACCTTAGGCTGGGTCTATTTAAAAAAAGAACTCTATGACAGTGCCGCCCAGGAATTTAAAACCTGTATTAAAAAAGAACCTGAAAACCCAATTTTCCACTACCATTTAGGGCTGGCCTATAACAAACAGGGCAAAAACCAGGAATCCAAAAAATCATTAGAAAAATCCTTGGCAATTCAAAAAGACTATAAAGGCTCTGACGATGCAAAGGGTATTCTTAAACAATTATAAGATAAGACATTATATACCCTTATTTTAACAAACATAAAAAAAGCCATGAGAGCTTTAAATAATACTCTCATGGCTTTTTAACGTCTAAATATAAGTGACTATAATTTATTTATAATCATAAAATCCTTTACCCGTCTTTCTTCCAAGCCATCCGGCTTCCACATATTTTCTTAACAATGGGCAAGGCCTGTATTTGGAATCTTTAAATCCATCATACAAGGTTTCCATAATAGCAAGGCAGGTATCCAGTCCAATTAAATCGGCAAGGGCCAACGGGCCCATAGGGTGATTGGCTCCCAATCGCATAACCGTATCAATATCTTCAGGTTTTCCAACACTCTGGTACAGACAAAATATCGCCTCATTTATCATGGGCATCAATATTCTATTGGCAATAAAGCCGGGAAAATCATTTGCTTCGGCAGGTGTTTTTCCAAAATCCTCACACAATTTCCAGGTGAGATCAAACGTTTCTTTTGAAGTGGCAAGCCCCTTGATCACCTCCACCAGTTTCATAACAGGAACCGGGTTCATAAAATGCATGCCGATAACTTTTTCCGGTCTTGATGTCCTTGCGGCTATTCGTCCAATCGGAATCGAAGATGTATTGGTGGACAAAATAACATGGGGGGGGCAAATAGCGTCCAGATCTTCAAACAATTTAAATTTTAAATCTTCTCTTTCCACGGCAGCTTCAACCACAAAATCAACAGACGCCATATCTTTTAAATCAGTTGTCGTAGTGATTCTGCCAAGAATAGCCGTTTTCTCTTCTGATGAAATTTTTTCTTTTTTCACCATCCTGTCCAGATTCTTTGAAATCGCAGCCAAACCTTTTTCACAAAATTCTGCTTTAATATCGCTCATGACAACTTCAAGACCACTTGCGGCAGCCACCTGGGCAATCCCGTTTCCCATTTGACCAGAACCGATCACACCAAATTTTTTAACTTCCATGTCTCCTCCTTATTTACCTTCTTTAGCAGTTTTTATCTAAAAAAATAACGCTTTTGCAG
>JAWSVH010000206.1:0-5966 GCA_033852015.1 Desulfobacula sp. | reverse complement strand
ATCCAGGTGTAAGCCGGATCCTTTAAATCCTGTTCAACAGCCCAGCCACTGGTGTTCCATTCTATTTTTCCAAGTGCTGTTGCTGTACATAATTTGGGTACACACCGGTCGCTGACATTTTGCCTCAGATATCTTTGTGCCTGAAAAGACTGGTCAATGGGAGTCCAATACTCCTTTGTGCCATGAATCGTATGACACGGAGTAAAAATATAATAGATCTGTGCACCCGCCTGTCTTAAAAGTAAAAAAAGCCTGGCAAGCGTTTCTCCGCTGGTATTCAGATCTTTTAAAAAAGGCGTCTGAACATACACCTGAATGCCATTTCTTACAAATTGTGAAATAATATCAAGGCTCTGAATTGAAACCTCATCTGGATGGACAAAATGAACACCAATTTCTATTCGCTTACCATGTCCTTGGCATTGAATATTCTTTTCAATCAAATAGCGAATATACGCCCTATCGTTCTTTAAAAATAAATCCGGATAATAGGCGATGGATCGCGTGGCGATTCGTATGGTATTGACATGGTCAATATGCATCAATCCATTAAGGGCTGTATCGATATTAAGCTTATTTAATAATGGCTCTCCACCGGTGATCAATATTTCATGAATTAAAGGATGGGATTGAACATGGGCAACTGCCGCCGTCACATCATCGGGTAAAGGATTTTTTTCTTTTCGGGTACTTTTATGTTTTCTAAAACAAAACCGGCAATAAACCGGGCAGTGTTTATCCAAAAGAAAAATCACCCGATTCTGATACATCTGCTCCAACACCCCGTTTTTAAAATGACCGTCAAAGGTAAGGATGTGTCCGGTATCATCCAATTCTTCAGCAAAGGGTAAATATTGTTTTGCGACAGATTTGGAAACCAGAGACTGCCGAATCACATGATCTGAAAGCCGAACCGGGAATTGATCCATCACCTCTTGCACCTTTGAGGTATCTTTGGGTATAATAAATGCTATTTTTTCAAGCTGCTCTGTGGTTTTCACGGCATACAATTGATTACCACAAAGAACGGTTTCAAGAAGGCAGTATGCGTATAGCACAGGAATCTTAATCCCATGAAGAGTCGTGACATTCTTTTCTTTAGCATTTATTTTTGAAAAAAAAGCATAAAAGAAACTGGCAGGATCTTCTTTATACCCACACTTTTCAATAACCGTTTCAAACTGGCATTGAGCTTCTCTCAACTCCATATCCAAGAAAAACGGTTCCCCTAAAAGCCCACGCGTACCATAGGTTGAAAAAAACTTTATACTGGTTTGTACAAGAAGTTGAATATCAAGATGTTGGACATCAATTATTTTCATAGACTTAACTTGGCAACAACTCTTTATCCGGGACAGCCATCAATGTTACCGTAGCTTTAGAGACCTGTTTTTTTTGAGTACCTATTTGTGAATATATTTCAGATTCCGATACAATGACTTTTCTACCCTGATTTAACACCCGGGACTGACATATAATTTTCTCCCCGTTTGCCGGTTTGAAAAAATTTATCTTAAACTCAATGGTTAAAATTCTCTGGGTCTGGGGCACAAGAGTATAGGCGGCATACCCTGCGGTATGATCTGCCATGGTAGAAATCAAACCGGCATGAACAAAGCCTTCCCGCTGTTTATGCTGGGCTTGTACGATCAATATGGATTCAAAATTCCCTTGATCAACCCTGCCCACTTCAATACCGCAAAAAGCAGGAAATCCCTGGACAAAATCTGTTTTCAAAAACTCAAACCTTCTGGTATTCACGTTTTATCTTTCCTTTTCTTCTTTATTTTTTATCGCAACTGAATATAGCACGCATCTGTATATGATACAATTTTCATGCACTGCCTTTAAAGTTTTAGCTTGAACCTTGGTGCAAAGTATATTACTTTTTTTATTCGGACTTATTTAATGTAAAAAAAGGTTAATAAGACCTTAAAGATATCAGCAAATGCATAGAAGAGACTTTTTAAAACAAGCAGCATTTATTTTTGTTTCCACAAAGACCCCTATGGTCTTTGCCGCCTCCAATAAGGCTATTGACAATTCTTCCACAACATTTGAATCCCACGTTAAAGATCAGCTTATAAATAAACGACACTTCAACAAAGTTTATAGTGACGATATTTTTATAGGTCGCCATCAATTACCCATTTTAAATACATCGTTACACCGCTTAAAAAAACTGCAGAGAATTGTGGGATATGGTAATTTTTCTTTGCTTAATTTTGATGATGCCATCAAAATCTCAAAAGCATACTCAAAAGTAGGTCCTTTTGCAAAACAAGAGCTTGATTTTTTAGAGATGATTTTTTACTCTCAGGTTAATAAATACGGCTTTTTAGGCGAAAAACCCATCAAAAACATCACCGGTAAAATCATTAAAAAAGAAGTGAAAAAAATAGCCTATACCGGTAACTATCTTTACCGTGGAAAACCCATAAAAATGTATAATAAAATTATAAAAGGAGTCGGGCCAGATGTTATCCTCACTTCCGGTGTCCGTAGCATTATGAAACAATTTTTACTTTTCTTAAATAAGGCAAAAAATAGCCATGGAAACTTATCCATGGCTTCCAGGTCCCTTGCTCCGCCTGGATACTCTTTTCATGGTGTCGGAGATTTTGATGTGGGAAAAAAAGGATATGGCATTCATAATTTTACTGAACGATTTACCCAAACCAACGTATATGAAAAACTAACCCATCTTGGATATATGAAATTTAGATATGAACAGGATAACAATCTTGGTGTAAGATTTGAACCCTGGCATATTGAGGTCGTCTAAAATTAAACTTTATACTCAACTCTGGCTGTTTTTAATCTTTTTTAATCTCTCTTTTTTTAACTGCACCCCTGTTTTTTCCATGGATCACTGGGAAGACAGCTTAGGGTTTTCAATCCATAAGATAGAATCCAAGATTGATGGAAATACCATTTTAATTATCGGTGGCATTCAGGGCGATGAACCCGGTGGGTTTAACGCAGCCTCCCTTATTGTTACACAATATGAAATTTTATCTGGAAATGTCTGGGTGGTGCCAAATCTAAATTTTCTAAGTATCATTAAGCGTTCTCGTGGAGTTTACGGAGATTTGAATAGAAAATTTGACAAAATTCATCCTCAAGATCCTGAATACCAGACCATCCACCGAATAAAAAAATTAATTGTGGATCCTAAGGTAGACCTTGTATTAAATCTTCATGACGGCTCAGGGTTTTATCGGGACATCTATTATGATAAGCTTCATAGCCCAAAACGTTGGGGACAATGTATTATTGTTGATCAAACCCATTTGAAGACATCTATTTTTCCCAACATTTCAAAGATGGCCAAAATTACCATAAACCATGTAAACAAACATCTTCTAAAACCAGAAGACAAATTTCATTTTAACAATACTCAAACCCCTAAAGGCAATATGGAAATGGAAAAAACCCTGACCTACTTTGCCATCAAAAATCAAAAAAGCGCCTTTGGTATTGAGGCCAGCAAATCATTCCTAACACCCAAACGGGTCTATTACCATCTATTGGCAATAGAATCTTTTTTAAACCAGGCAGGAATTGCCTTTAGGCGCAAATTTAAATTGTCTGAGTGGGCCATTAAAAAAGCCATTGATAAAGATATCCATGTGGCGCTTAACAGTAGAAAAATTCTTTTAAAAATAGAAAATGTCAGAAAACACCTGAATTTTATTCCTTTAAAAAAAGACAGTACTGTTGAATTTCAGGTAAACAATCCCTTAATGACCGTGATACCCTCTGGAGATGTTTACAGCGTCTTTCACGGCAACCGAAAACTGACTCATTTATCCGCCCAATACTTTGACTATGATTTTGATCTGCCCGGTATAGAAATGATAATAGATGGTAAATTTAAAGAGGTTTCCTTTGGAGATGTTGTACCGGTAAAGCATACTTTTTTAGTAAAAAAATTTAAAGGCCACAGGGTTAATGTTATTGGTTTCACCAACACCACCTTTAGCAATGAGTCCGGTCTGACTGTGACAAAAAATAACATCCGTAAAAAGTATTCCATAGATAAGAAAGGCACCCTTTTTAGAATAGAAGTCTATAAATCCAAAAAATTCTGCGGCATGGTATTGGTAGATTTTGGAAAAACAAAAAATAATACTAAGTTACCCGATACTAAAAACCAGAACCAAAAAGCGTATGGTTCTGTAAAAAATTCAACTATTTTGGGAAATATATAAATTAAATATTAAAAAGTATATAATTTTAGTTTTACAAATTATTTTGATCGTATTAGGATACGCTTAAATACAGGCATACATTCTTTTGGCTTGATTTAAAAAAAGTTTTCTGGATAAAAAAATGATCTCTATTGAGAATATGTCCATTCTAATTGTTGATGATGTAAAACCCATGCGTACTATTGTTCGAAAAATGTTAAAAAATTTGAACCTGGGTAGAATGCATTATATGGCAAAAAACGGAATAGAAGCTTTAACAATACTAAATTCAGCCCGAATTGATTTTGCTATTATTGACTGGAAAATGCCAGTAATGGATGGTTCAGGTCTTTTAGAGGCGATTAGAAATGATAAACAATTACGAGATACTCCTGTTTTAATCGTCAGTGGTGAATCCGAGTTAGATATTGTATTAGAAGCTGCTGAAATCGAGGTAGATGGATATCTTATAAAACCACTAACTCCGGCAATTTTAGAAAAAACCATCCATCATATTGTTGATCAGCTCAATCATCCAGATGAAGCAACAATCCACATCAAAAAAGCGCGGATTTTAGAAGAAAACAAAAGATATCCTGCTGCCATCGAGCATATGAAACGCGCTGTCCAACATCGACCCACAGCTTCTAGAATACTACGAAACCTAGGATTACTATATAAGAAAAACGGGGATGAAGAGGCCATGAAAAAGTGTCTTCAAAAAGCTGCTGCAGCAAATCCTCGGGATGTGATTACCCGATATCTTCTAGCAAAACATTATTGGAAACATGATGATTTAATTGCTGCTGCACAATATTTTATTGAAGTCATTTCAATGACCCCAAAATTTTCCCACCAAACCATAAGACTTGGAACGCTATTGCTGGAAAATAAAAGTAATCGATTAGCAAAAAATATTTTTTCAAAAACGATTGCAAGCGCGGGAAAAGATTTATCAATTAAAGAACAAATCATTGAAATTTGTATTGAACACAAAGAATTTGAATATTCTAAACGAATCGTAGATCAGGCGATAAAAGACCATCCTTCAAATAAAGAACTTGTTTATAAAGCAGGCGTTGTCAGTGAAATGCTGGGAGATATAGACAAAGCGCTTCAATATTTTATTACCACAGAAAAAGCCCAAAGTAGTCGCGTTGATGTAAAGCTCAAAATTGCCAAAATATTTTTTGATAAAAAGAAACCTATACAGGCAGATAATTATCTAAATATGGTGCTTCTCAGAGAACCTGGAAATGAAGAAGCGCTTTCTTTAAAACGCCGTATCTAAACTATTATGTTGCTTTTTTATCCAAAAAAGCGAGTTGATCAGCCATCACTATCATTCTAGATAATTCAGATATTCGAACAAGAAATTGCTTCATTTCATCAGATTTGATCGGATTTGAAGACGGTGATTCATGTTTAAGCGGATCAATTAACTTTCCATTTTTCTTCATTCTAAAATCAAGGTGAGGCCCTGTCGCATATCCTGTCATCCCAACATAACCAATAACATTTCCTTGTAAAACTCGCTTCTTTGCTTTCATACCTTTGGCAAATTTAGACATATGATTATATGAGGTTGTATACCCATTATTATGACGAATAGTAATATAGTTTCCTAACCCCTTTTGAAATCCTTTTTTTGTAATAATACCATCTCCCACAGTTTTTATAGGTGTTCCTTTTGGGGCAGCATAATCCACTCCTGGATGAGGGCGATACTCTTTAAAAATAGGATGAAGTCTTTTTTTAGTAAATTTAGAAGAA
>JAWSVH010000040.1:0-35119 GCA_033852015.1 Desulfobacula sp. | reverse complement strand
GGGTCACAAAATGTGGTAAACCAGTTGGGAGCGACTGACGGGTTTAATAAAGATTCAAATATCCATATTCCTTTGCCCAAGAGTCTTGATACTGTGAAAAATGTGCTCAACAAGGTGGGCATGGCATCGCTTTTCGAAGACCTTGAATTAAAGTTAAACCGGGCAGCAGAGGTCGCAACGCCTAAGGCGAAACAATTGTTTGTTAATGCAATTTCTCAGATGACTCTTGTGGATGTTAAGGGGATATATAATGGCCCTGATGATGCAGCGACACAATATTTTAAAGGGAAAATGTCTCCCCAGCTTGCACTGGAAATGAAGCCTGTGATTGATAATACCTTATCAGAAGTGGGGGCTGTAAACGCATATGACAATATGATGAAAGAATATACATCGCTTCCCTTTGTACCGGATGTAAAGGCCAATCTCACAAGCCATGTTGTTCAAAAAGGTATGGATGGGATTTTTTATTATATGGCTAAAGAAGAAGCTGCTATTAGAAAGGACCCGGTCAAGCGGACCACCGAGCTTTTGAAAAAAGTGTTTACTAAATAATAATGAGTTTTTTGTTAACCTTTGAATCTGAGTTGAGGTACTTATGGATGTGACATTTCTGGGTGCAGCAGGTGAAGTAACCGGTTCTATGCACCTTTTGACAACGGACACGGATAAAATTTTATTTGATTGCGGTATGTTCCAGGGGCATCGAAAAGAAAGTAAAAAGAAAAACAAAGTCTTTCCGATTGATCAAAACCAGATCAGCAGCATGATTTTATCCCATGCGCATATCGATCACTCCGGGCGTATTCCTGTTTTGACAAATTCGGACTTTTCAGGTCGTGTGGTAACCACCCGTCCAACAGCAGATGCACTTAATTATATGCTGATGGATAGTGGTCATATCCAGGAGTCGGATGCCCATTATCTGAATTATAAATCCCTTCGTTCTTTTTTATATCAGTTGGAGCAAAACAACATAAAAGAAAAGGTTTCAGGAAAACAAAAAAATGATATCAAAAAACTGCTTAAAAAAAATGCCTTTGAGCTGGATATTGGTGTTATTAATAAACTTCAAAAAGAGCATGGCTTAGAAATTGTAACTCCTTTGTATACGATGGATGAGGCAAAGCAGTCGTTAGGCTTTATTGATGGATATCCATTTGAGTATCCTGTGACCATTGGCAAGGACACAACGGTTAAATTTTATGTTGCTGGCCATATTCTCGGCTCTGCGTTTAGTGTGATAACGATTAAAAGACCGGAGAAAACGTATCGAATTTTATATACCGGGGATGTAGGCCGTTTTGGGAAACCCATTTTAAAAGATCCGACCTTGATGTTTGACGAAGAAGACAGGGACATTGATCTTTTTATTACAGAAAGTACATATGGTGATCGGGAACACGAGCCCGTAGAGGACTTGGGTTCCAGTCTGGAAAAGGTATTAAATGAAACATTCGCAAGAGGTGGTTCTGTAATTATCCCATCGTTTGCTTTTGGCAGGACCCAGGAGTTGATTTATATTCTCCATGAGCTTTATGACAGTGGCAGGGTCCCCAAACGCCCGATATATGTCGACAGTCCATTGGCATCTAATATTACCAAAGTATTTGGTGAGCATCCGGAAACCTATGACAGGGAAACCCATGAAACGTTTCTGGAAAAAGGTAAAAACCCGTTTCATTTTGATAAGATCAAGTTTGTTCAGACGGTTCAGGAGTCTATGCAGTTGACCCAGGATGATTCGCCCCATGTTGTTATCTCTGCTTCAGGAATGTGTGAAGCCGGAAGAATTCTGCATCATTTGCGTTATAAGGTTCATCAATCAAAAAATACGATCTTACTGGTAGGGTATATGGCTCAAAATACTTTGGGACGACGCATAGAGGAGCTGGGGCTTGAGGAAGTCGGATCAACAAAAGATGGTAATATCCCTGAGATTAAAATTCTTGGGAAAAAATATCCATTAAAAGCAAGGGTGGAGAAGATCGGTGGATTTAGTGCCCATGCTGACAAACATGAACTTGAAAAAATAATTACCGGGTCGAATCTGCGAATTAAAAAAATAGGAATTGTTCACGGCGAAGAGTCTCAAAGTGCAGTGTTTGCAAAACGACTTGAATCATTGGGATATGATGTCACTATTCCAAAACCCGGAGAAAAAATTTCAATTTAAAAATATAAAACCCGGAGAACATCATCAAAATTATAGATGTTTTCCGGGTTGTTTTTTTAATGTAATAATTATTTATACATGGCCGCCAAAAAATCCTGGCTGCTCACTTCTGTTTTTTGCCCAGGGGACACTCCTGGTTGAGTTTCCACTATAAGAATGTAAATCTATTTTTTTCTGGCGTTGTATTTCGCCTTCTCTAACTAAATTTCTACACTCACCCTGGCATTCCCCGGTAATATCTCTTGATGGCATATGTCTCATTGTTATTATCCTTATATATATTCGGGTCGATGTTTTTTCTTCACACATGTTTTTCTCATGATCTTTAAGTTAAGGCGTAAAAAATGTTAGTCAATGCAAACAAAATTTATTTATTGTAAAATAATTTTTTCTTTTTGCTATGATACTTGAAAAAGTTTATAGGTAAAGTAAGGTCTTTTTTTAAAATAGGAGGAAAGTTGGCTTTTAAAAAGTATACGTTGTATCCACGGGTTGTTGATGACCTGAAAAAAAGATCCTTTATCGGCATTTTCTTTTATCTTGTGGTTCTCTATCTTGTTTTGTTTACCGGTGATTATTATGATAGACATCCCGAGTTTTCAAACTGGCTTGCTTTTTCAGTTTGCAGTATTTGCATGTTTCGTTTTTTCCATAGACTTGTCGCAAAATGGTTGGAACCAAGATTCGTTAAATCTAATAACTGGGTTTTCTTTTTTAGTGTGCCTATAACTGCATTGATATGGGGAGTGGGCTTTGCCGTATTCATGCTTCAGGATGGTGAGGCCAATGCAAACCTTTTGATGGTAATGTGTACCATCGGGTTAAGTTCAGGTGCTGCCGTCGCATTTATTCCGGATTTTAGGATATCTTTTTTGTTTTCTACTTTTATGTTGGTTCCGGCGATCGCTGTGATGTTGTTTTTTTCAATCAATTTGCCGTTGGCCGTGGCAATTATTTTAATGTTTATGTATCTGTGCTTTATGGCATATCGAGGAAACCGGGAGTATTGGAATGCTCTGGAGAATGAATATCTGCTGGAAAAAAAATCATGGGCCCTCGAAAAAATAAGTAGAATAGACAGCTTGACTGAGCTTTATAATCGACGACATTTTGATGATATGTATGCATTTGAGTGGGACCGGGCAGCCCGTAAAAAACAATCCATATCCATAATTATTGCTGATATTGATCATTTTAAAAAGGTTAATGATGAATATGGTCACCCGGCCGGGGATGAATATTTAAAGGCAGTGGGTCATTCGTTTAAACAGGTTTTTAAACGTAAAATTGATATCGTTGCCCGGTATGGGGGCGAGGAGTTTATTGTATTGATGCCCGGGGAATCAGAAGAAATTGTTTTTGAGATAGCCCAGGATATACGGTTAAGATTTGAAAAATATCGTCTTGAATATAACGGGCATTCATTAAAAGCGACGTTGAGTCTTGGGGTGGCTTCCTGTATTCCAAATCAAGGACAAAAGAGCCAAAGTCTTATATCTAAAGCAGATAAGGCTCTTTATAAGTCCAAGATAGATGGTCGGAACAGGGTAACTGTCAGCGCCTAAAACATTATTTATTCTTTGCTATTACCCAAATGGCATGAATCACTCCGGGGAAATATCCGAAAAGTGTCAGAATGATATTCAGCCAGAAATGTTTGCCAATCCCTACTTGCAAAAAAACACCTACCGGCGGAAGAATAATTGAAATTATAATTTTAATCAGTTCCATTGCATCTCCTTTTTTTGTTAAAAGATAATAATTAACTGTTGGACAATGTACTCGTTGATTATTATATTGTCCAATAATTTTAAAAATGGCTGTGGCCAAAGATAGGAGAATTCTCCAAAAGGATATCTAAAATGACGGATAAAATAAAAGTGGGTGACACCATTTCAGTAGATTATACAGGTAAACTTCAGAGTGGAAAAGTCTTTGATTCTTCCGAAGGCAAAACACCCTTAAAATTTACTGTGGGTGCTGGGATGTTGATAAAAGGATTCGATCAGGCGGTTATTGGAATGAAAGCAGGTGAAAAAACAAGTGTGGTTATTGAACCTGAAGATGGGTATGGCCAGCGAAATGAAGATCTTTTTGTAGAGATCCCGAAAATTGATTTTCCCCAGGAGCTTGAGCCGGAAGTGGGTATGCAGTTGGATTTGGAAAATCCCCAGGGACATCCTGTGGCGGCAACCATCGTTGAAATCGGGGAAGCAAGTGTCCGGATGGATATTAATCATTTTCTGGCGGGCAAAACGCTTGAGTTTGATATTGCCATTGTGGAAACGGGTCTTGAACCTGATGTTCATTCTTGTCAATCCGGGGCTTGTAATTCCGGTTGCGGTTGCGATTCTGACTCCTCTGATGCTGGATGTGACTGTGACTCAGGTTGCTGCGGATAGTATGGAAGGTAGAAAATGAAAGTAGAACAACCGCATAAGATCAGTCTTTTTGATGTCGATTTTCAATCTATATCTCAAGCACAGGCGATTGCCCGTTTTTTTCAGGAAATTTCAACACATCACTCAAGCGTTGTTGGAGTGGGGCCGGAAGTGCTTTTTGAAAAAGGGGTGGTTTGGTTTTTAAACCGTTTAGAGATTGAATTTTTACGGTATCCATCGTTGGATGAGGATATTACAGTTACGACCTGGTCAAGAGGATTTAAACGATATAAAGGATTCAGAGAGTATCTTATGACATCCTCAAAAGGAGAGATTGCCAGGGGTACAAGTGTCTGGATCTTTTTCGATGTCAAACGCAACCGGATTTCTAAAATTCCTTCAGATATTCTGGATCGGTACGGGGTTGAAACTGAACAAGGGTTTGATCATGAGATAGATGCATGGCACTCTTGCGGTAAGGTTGAAATGGATGAACAGATCGATATCAGCCTTAGATATTCTGATTTTGATGTGAATGGTCATGTGAATAATACGGTTTATTTTAGTTTTTTAGAGACGTTATACTATCACATAAGATCATTGAATTCCAAACCCATTAAAAATATAAAGATCAGGTATAATCAAGAAATTGACCGTGGGGAAAAAATGATTCAGGCCGGGTGGAAAAATGTTGAAGATGTTTATCAATTTAATATATTTGATGAGTCAACGTTGTATGCTGATGGTGAAATTATCCCCATGGTTTAGGTTTGGTCTATCACAAGAATATCAAATTCAAAAAAAATATCGCGTTTGTTGTTTTTAAAACAGACGCGATATTCTTCTATATATAAGTAACCCTCCCGTTATAGTTTCGCTAAGGAATTATCTTTGAGACAGTATCTATATTTCTTGAATGATTTAAGGATAATAAATCACTTGTTTATTATTTCGCATTCTGCTATTTGAAAAAAGTTTATATAGAACTGACTGCAATGGACAAAATAACTTTCGTAGATTTTTAGGATTATATTTCATTTTCAGGGGCATAGTTTTTGCTGGCCTTGTACGGTGGTGTCCATTCGCACACGTGTGTTTTAAGGTTTTTTATTTTATTAGAAGTGTAATATTTCTTACGATGAATTGGAGCCTGGTGAAACAGAGAATAAAAATATTTTTAATTGTGGTGTTTGTTACTGGCCTTTTCAGTATCGTTGTTCAAGCCAAACCCCAAAAAATAAGATTTCAGCATACCCTGAATACTGGCGCGTATAATAATAGCATGATCCAGGACAAAGATGGTTTTTTGTGGATTGGTTGTTCCAAGGGGATTCTTCGGTATGATGGCTATGAAATTAAAGCATATAAGGCAGGACCGGGTGGCTTATCTTCTAATTATACGCCGGGTATTTTTGAGGATGATGAAGGTTTGTTATGGATTGGTGCCATGGGCGGAGGTTTAAACGTATTTGATAAAAAAACCAATACCTTTACTTACTACAAAAATAATCCAGGGAATCCTTCCAGCCTTAATAGTGATCAATTCAACTGGGCACCGAAAACCATTACCCAGGATAAAGAGGGAATCATCTGGCTGGGAACGCTTGGCGGGTTGAATAGTTTTGATAAGAAAACAAACTTGTTTGAAGGTTTTTCTCATCATCCAAATAATTCAAATAGCCTCAGTCATAATTCAGTATGGACGGTTATGGCAGGAGAAAATGGGATCATCTGGATTGGTACAGATGCAGGTCTTGATTCGTATAATTTAAAAACAAAGCAGTTTATTCGGTATGCTCACGACCCAAAAAATGAACAGAGTATTGGTGCAGGAAAAGTCTATGCCATTGAAAAGGGGAACAATCAGAATGTTCTTTGGATCGGTACCAGTCAGGGGGGGCTGAATCGTCTGGATTTGAAAACAAATACATTTAAGCGGTATACTCATAATCCAGATATCCCAGGTAGCATCGCACATAATGAGGTATATTCTATTACCCGGGATCAAAAGGGCTATTTATGGCTGGGGCGGTCTTATGCTGTGGCTGTGGGTCTGGAAAAATTTAACCCCCAAGATGAAAAAGCGGTTTTGTTTCAACATGATCCGGAAGATTCTGATTCTATCAGTGGAAATATCGTTATGAGTTGTTATGAAGATCGATCCGGTATCTTATGGATAATTGAGAATACCGGAACCATTGATAAATATGATAAAAACATGAAGCCGTTTGATCTTTTTACTCATCATTCAAGCAATGCAAATAGTTTGAGTTCCAATGTAGTTCCCACTATTATGGAAGACAGCAAAGGTAAAATATGGATGGGAACACAATTGGGGGGCCTGAACTGTTTCGATAGAGATAAGGCAGAGTTTAAACACTATAAAAAAGATAAAAATAACCCAGAGGGTATTAGTAATAATTATGTTTTTAGCGTGCTTGAAGATAGTGATAAAAATATATGGGTTTCCATGAATGATGGTTACCACGGGATTTTTGATCCAGATACAGGGCGGTTTGTTAAAAAATACAAAAATCCATATGTGAATGCCGTTGCCAGGGGGATGATTGAAGATCGATTTGATAAAAATATTCTTTGGTTTGGTACAGAAACAAATGGATTGTTTAGATTTCAAAAGGATACGGGTTATTTTAAACAATTTGTAAATCAGCCTGATGATCCAAACAGTTTAAGTGTAAATAATGTGATCAGCCTGTTTCAAGATGATAAGGGCAATTTGTGGGTGCCGACCCAAGGTGGAGGGTTAGACCTCTTTGATCGAAAAAATGAGCAGTTTTCACATTTCAAAACAACGGTTGGTGATCCTTCAAGCATTGGTGGGAATACCGTGCTTGGCTGTTTTATTGATAGTTTGGATAATTTTTGGGTTTCTGCGGCTGATGGTGGTTTGAATAAATTTGATAGGGACAAAGGTACATTTAAGCGGTATGGGAAAGATCACGGGTTTACTACAAAGTATATTAAATCTATCCTTGAGGATGAGAGACAACAGCTTTGGATAACATCGGACTCTGGACTGATAAAGTTTGATATTAAAACTGAAAAAGTTGTTCAAGTGTATAATTCTCAGGATGGACTTCAGGGTGATAATTTCAGTTTATATTCAACCAGTGCCATGAAAACCCGTGATGGGCAGATGTGGTTCGCTGGTCTAAACGGAGTGAATGCATTTTATCCCTCTAAAATAAAATCTAATCTTTATATCCCTCCTGTCATGTTTGTCTCGATCACTCAAAGCGGTAAGAATCTTTCTGGAAAACAAAGTCCTGACACTTTGGAACAGTTGAATTTGGGTTGGAGAAATAATTCATTTGAGTTTGAGTTTGTGGCTTTGAATTTTTCGCAGTCCCAGAAGAATCAATATGCTTATTTTCTGGAAGGGTTTGAAGAAAAGGTTAATGTAATTGGAAATCGTAGATATGGAAAATATACCAATATCCCCGGCGGCAGCTATGTTTTAAAAATATTTGGATCAAATAATGATGGACTCTGGAATTACAGTGGCGCTTCTATCATTATTCATGTGGAGACTAAACCCTGGAAAACCTGGTGGGCGATATCGATTTATATCATTGCGTTTATAGGTATCATTCTTCTTTTCTCATGGTGGAAAATGCAAAACTTTGAGACCAGACTTGAAAAGGAAAGAAAAATTTCCGGTCAATTGCGTCATATTGATAAGATGCGTGCGGATTTGCTTGAGCAGCAACGGGTTGTTGAAAAAAAATTGATAAAGAATCGTGATGGTTTAGAGCATATGGTTGCGCTAAGAACCGATGAACTAAAAAAAGCGAAAGAACAAGCAGAGGCAGCCAATAAGGCAAAAGGACAATTCCTTGCCAATATGAGCCATGAAATCCGGACACCTTTGAATTTGATTTTAGGATTTAGTCAGGCGCTTGAAAGAGAAATTCTGGATGATACCCAAAAAGAATATGCATCCTTGATTATCTCCAGTGGAAAGACATTGTTAACACTTTTAAATGATATCCTGGATCTATCTAAAATTGAGGCAGATAAATATAAAGTAGAGTATCAGGCATTTGATATCCATCAGCTTCTTATTGAAATTGAACAAATGTTTGCCAATAAGGTTGAGCAGGATGAACTGGATTTTAAAATTGATATATCCGAGCGGTTGCCAAAAATTATTATTTTGGATGAAATCAGACTGCGACAGGTGCTGGTAAATATCGTAGGAAATGCGATTAAATTTACAGATAAAGGCGGTGCTGTGACCTTGCATGTGGATTTTACGACCAAGGGTGAAAAAAAAGGACAGCATGATTTGGCTATCTGTGTAGAGGATACAGGTATTGGTATTGCCAATGATCAGATGGAAAATATTTTTAAGGTATTTTCCCAGCAAGAAGGACAAAATTATAATAAATATGGTGGGACAGGGCTTGGGTTAACGATATCGAAACGGCTTCTGGAAATAATGGGTGGAGATATCTTTGTGGATTCTTCCCCGGGTAAAGGCAGCCGCTTCACTATTTATATTAAAAATGTTCAGCCGGCACCTTTTGCTGTAACAGATCATAGTAAAGTCATGAACCCACCCTTAAGCCATCCTGATGATGAAACTTATAAATCTGAGAACACCTCATTAGATATCAAAAATGAAAAGTTGTCACCAAAAAGAAGAGAGCAGCTTGTTCAGCTATATGAGGAATTGAAAACGATTGAACAAACGACCTGGAGTGATTTAAAAGATGCCATGGTAATCGATGAGGTTAAAACTCTTGCAAAGAGTTTGAAGCTTCTTTCAATTACTTTCGAATATTCACAACTTGCATTATATGCGCAAAATCTTAATGAGCAGGCAGATAAATTTGATATGGAACAATTGCCGGCAACGTTAAAGAGTTTTCCTGTGATGGTTAACAATATTTCCATTGAAACTAAAAAAGATGGAACAAAAATTTAATTTGGAGTCCTTTTATGCGTAAACATAAACCATTAATTCTTGCGGTAGATGATAAACCCCATAATCTTCAATTCTTAGGAAAACTTTTGTCAGACAGTGGGTATGAAGTCGGTATGGCTCAAGATGGTCAACAGGCATTGAATTTTGTGAAAAAGAGTCGACCGGATCTTATTCTTTTGGATATTATGATGCCGGATATGGATGGGTTTGAAGTTTGTAAAAAATTAAAAGCTGATTTCAGCGTTCAGCATATACCGGTGATTTTTCTTACAGCCAAAAGTGATTCAAACGAAGTTGTAAGAGGCTTTGAGGTGGGAGGAAGCGATTATGTGACCAAGCCTTTTAACTCACCCGAACTGCTTGCCAGGATAAAAACCCAGGTGGAACTAAAAATACTTAAGGGTTTGTTGCCGATGTGTGCCAAGTGTAAAAAGATAAGAGATGATGAGGGATTTTGGCAACAAGTGGATTTGTATATTGAAGAACATTCTCAAATTACATTTACGCATGGGATATGTCCGGATTGTTTGACAGACCTTTATGGAGAAAAAGAGTGGTTTAAAAAGAGAAAATAAAATTATTCATTTTTCATATCTTTAATTGCATTTTCCAAAGATTGCGTTATGTTAGTGAAACATAAAAATTAATAAAAAGATATGGAGAATATATGAGTAAAACAATCGCAATGGCTGGCAAGGGTGGCGTTGGTAAGACAACAGTTTCGGCACTTGTTACCCGGTATTTTGCAAAACATCAAAATGAACCCCTTCTGGCAATCGATGCAGATCCCAATAGTAATTTAGGTGAAACTCTTGGACTTGATATTGAAAAAACAGTGGGTGACATCAGAGAAAATTTCATGAAAGATCCCCAGGGGGTCCCCTCTGGCATGGATAAAATCGTTTATCTTGAGATGCTGATGAACCAGGTGTTAATTGAGCAAAAAGAGTATGATCTTCTGGTAATGGGACGACAGGAAGGCCAAGGGTGTTATTGTATGGTCAATAATATCTTGAATCGATTCGCCGATGAACTGGAAAAAAATTATAAATATCTTCTTGTGGATAATGAAGCCGGGATGGAGCATCTGAGCCGTAGGACTAGCGGGAAAGTAGATATGCTGCTGATGGTTACAGATTATGCCCTCAGAGGACTTCGGGCAGTTGGTAGAATCAATGATATGTTAGGTGATCTTAAGCTGGATGTAATGCATAAAGGCCTGATCGTAAACCGGGCACCCGAAACGCTGGGAAAAGCATTCTTGGATGAGGTTGAACGCATTGGTATCCCAATTTTGTGTATTATTCCCGATGATAATAATTTGCTTGAGTTTGATATGGAACAACGTTCTTTAATTGAATTGGAAGATGATTCTCCCGCAGTTGAAGCCATAAATCAGATGATGAAAAAGGTTAAAGAGACCATTGACTAAAAATCGGGCTTAAAGGTCGGGATTGATTATGGGATATGTATTTGATTTTCAAGATGCTGGATCATATGATGCCTGGTTTGATCAGGCAAAGAATAGATATTGTCTGGATCTTGAAATCAAATTAATGCTGGATCTTCTGGATCCCCAAAAAGGTCAAAGGATTCTGGATATTGGCTGTGGGACGGGTATTGCTCTTGAGCCTCTATTGGACAGGGGCTTTCATTTAACCGGGGTTGACCCATCTTTGTATATGCTGGATCTGGCAAAAAAGCGCCTGGGTCAACGGGTGGATCTCCACCGGGGTTTTGCTGAAGAACTTCCTTTTGAAGATAATGAATTTGACAGTGCTATTTTTTTTACCAGCCTTGAGTTCACGGATCGGCCAGCAAAGGCCATTGAAGAGGCTTGTAGAGTTACAAAAGATACGGTGATTTTGTGTGTTCTCAATCGACACGCTCCCTTAAATCTGTGGAATCGATTTAAAAGTTTTTTCATCCCTAGTATTTATACCCATGCTCATTTTTTCACTATTTGGGAACTCAAACGGATTTTATCAGCGATTCTGGGAAAAGTTCCGGTGAAATGGAAAACAACCTTACAATTTCCTTTTGCCTGTGGGAAAATGGCAGCATTCTTTGAAAATTTAAGTCTTGTTCAAAAATCATTTTTGGGAACATTCATCTGCATGAAGATCAAACCTGTTCCCAAATTTCGGACCCGGCCTTTAACCATTGTGGTTAAAAAGCCCAAAGGATATAACCAGGCACCGGGAATGGCCACGCGTATGAGACAGTAGGTGTTTAAGGTGAAAATATGGAGACCTTGATTTATGAGAGCCAGGAAAACAATACTGTCAGGTGCGGGATCTGTAATCATTTTTGTGTGATTAAAGACGGGAAAAAAGGGATTTGTGCCGTTCGAGAAAATGTGGCTGGTAAGTTATTGTCTTTAACATATCCCAAACTGATTGCCGCCAGTGTTGATCCCATTGAAAAAAAACCATTATTTCATTTAAAACCGGGCTCTTTTTCCTATTCCATTGCCACACCAGGATGTAATTTTAAATGCAGTTTTTGTCAGAATGCCAACATTGCCCAGATGCCTGCAGGGACAGATGGGGTAATTCAGGGCCAAAAAGTAGATCCGAAAACCATTGTTAAAAAAGCGTTGGAAAGTGGATGTCAGAGCATATCTTATACCTATACGGAGCCCACTGTTTTTTTTGAACTGGCCCTTGAAACAGCAAAAATTGCAAAAAAAGAAGGGTTGTTGAATGTTTTTGTTACCAATGGCTATATGAGTCCTAAGGCCCTTGAAATGCTTGCACCGTATATGGATGCAGCCAATGTGGACTTAAAGGCATTTGATGATCACTTTTATCAGACGTTTTGCAAAGCGCGGATTGAACCGGTAAAAATGAATTTAAAGACAATGAAAGAGATGGGGATCCTTTTGGAGATTACGACATTATTGATTCCAGGGCTCAATGATAATCCAACTAATATTGAAGCCATGGCTCAATTTATCTCAAAAGAGTTGGGTCCTGAAATTCCCTGGCATATTTCCCGGTTTCACCCGGCATATAAAATGACCGATCGCCCTTCAACTGCTTTAGCATCGTTGGAGATGGCATACAAAGCAGGTAAAGTGGCCGGATTAAGATATGTCTATATTGGAAATATTCCAGGTCAACTTGCTGAAAACACGTATTGCCATTCCTGTGCCCAACTTTTGATTCAGCGGCATGGCTATACCGTTAAAAATTATTTGAAAGATAAAAACAAATGTCCGAATTGTGGTACAATAGCTTCTGGACACTATTAAAAAAAATTAAAAGATATAAGAGTTTATATAAATGAATGGATCATTAAAAAATAAAATACAGGTCTACGGGAAAATGATTAAATTTTCCCATACTATTTTTGCACTGCCTTTTGCAATGTCTGCTGTGGCAATGGCGTGGGAAAACCAAGCGCCAAGCCCCTGGGATTTGATTTGGATTCTGGTGGCCATGGTAGCGGCAAGGTCCTCTGCCATGGGGTTTAACCGGATTGTGGACGCAAAGATTGATGCAAAAAATGAACGCACTGCCATGCGGGAAATTCCTTCGGGGCAATTGTCTGAAAAACAGTCCCTCATATTTGTTGCAGGCTCTTCTTGTCTCTTTATTTTCAGTGCAGCCATGTTGTCGTCCCTTTGTTTCTGGCTCTCTTTTCCAGTACTGTTTTTATTGTTGTTTTATTCGTATACCAAGCGGTTTACGAAGTATTGTCATCTTTATCTGGGGTTTGCGATTTCACTTGCTCCGATAGGCGCATGGGTGGCCCTTGCCGGGAATTTGTCCTGGAGTATTGTTTTCTTGAGTCTGGCTTTAATGAGCTATATTGCAGGGTTTGATATCCTCTATGCATGTCAGGATATTGATTTTGATAAAAAGGAAGGCCTTTTTTCTTTGCCTTCTCAAATAGGGCCTCCCAAAGCTATGTTGATCTCATCACTTCTGCATGTAAGTACCATCATATTTTTATTGATCATGTATTTTACTTTTGGCATGCATCCGGTGTTTTTAATTTTTCTTGTCATGATTGGTATTCTTTTAATTATAGAGCACAGGCTTGTGAAACCTGATGATCTGACGCATATTCATATGGCATTTTTTCATATGAACTCTGTGATTTCAGTTCTTTTATTTATAGGCGTGCTTATTCAGGGGGTTTTAAAATGAAACAACATCCATATATTGTGGCGATCAGCGGGGCATCCGGTTCTATTTATGGTATCCGGTTGATCAAGGCATTGCTAAAGTTAAATGCCCAGGTGATGGTTATCCTTTCGAATTCGGGTCTGGATGTGCTTGCCCATGAGATGGGCTATGATAAAAATAAGGATAAAAAAGATGATTTTATAGATTTTTTAATTTCATATGGGATACCAATAAATAATAAAACTCGTTTGGAGATATTTTTTGAGAATCAAATTTCTTCAGCTTCTGCCAGTGGATCGTTTGTGCATTCTGGTATGGTGGTGGCGCCGTGTTCCATGAAAACGCTGTCTGCGATATCTTCAGGATTTGCGGATAATCTGCTCACCCGTTCAGCGGATGTCTGTTTAAAGGAAAAACGGCCGTTGATTCTTGTACCACGCGAAACCCCGTATAATTTGATTCATCTTGAAAATATGACACGTGTGCATCAGGCAGGGGCTGTAGTCCTGGCGCCAAGTCCTTCATTTTATACTTCGCCAAAAACCATTGAAGAGTTGGTTGATACCGTGGTGGCAAGAATCCTGGATCATCTTGGTGTTTCTCATAACTTGATCCCCCGGTGGAATTCGTGAGGCAGTCTGAAAATATTGAGGCTGTTCGATATATTCTAAATAGACTAAAGCAACATCAATTCAAGGCTTATATCGTTGGCGGAGCGGTTCGGGATGCGATGCTGAAAAGGTCACCCGGTGATGTGGATCTTTTAACCAATGCGGGTATCCAACAGATTGCGGGTTTGTTTTCTGATCAGCGAGTAAAAATTGTTGGTAAGGCATTTCCCATTTGCCTGGTTAATGGTATTGAAATTTCTTCCGGCCGGTCTAATTCCGTTCAATCTGGTTCCTTGGGGTTCCCGGATTCAGATCTTGCCCGGCGTGATTTTTCCTTTAATGCCATGGCTTGCGATCCGGAAAAAAAAATTATTATTGATCCTTTTAGCGGGAGAAAAGATCTGGAAGAAGGGATTGTTCGATTTACCAAAGATCCTGAAAAAAGAATTAAAGAAGATCCGATCCGAATGATCCGGGCGTGTAGATTCCTGGCCATGATTGAAGGCCGTTTGGCTGATTCTACCTTTGAAAATATTGTCACTCATAGGGATTTGCTGGATGAAAATATTGCAAAAGAGAGAATCCAGTATGAAATTAAAAAAGCCATGGAACTCAGAAAGCCTTCTTTGTTTTTTGATGCACTCTTCAAGACAGGATTGTTGTCAAAGATTTTCCCCAGCCTTGATCGTTGTTATGATTTAGATGGCGGGCCGCATCATGGAGAGAGTGTTTTTGAACACTGTATGTTGGTGGGGGATGCGTTGCCGTCTTCGATGCCGATGTTGCGGCTTGCCGGTTATCTGCATGATACCGGCAAGTTTGATGCAGCGATAATCAAAAAGGGACAATTAACATTTGCCGGCCATGAAAAGAAGTATCAGCATTCCATTCAGGATTTAGAAGCATTGCGTTTTTCCATTAAAGACATTCAGTATATCAAGGTATTGATACAGTCTCATATGCGACCATTGACGGATGAATCCACACCCAAAGCGGTTAGAAGACTTTTGCGGATGCTGGAAGATTTCCAGCTCAGTTATCAGGACTTTATGCGGATGAGAATTGCAGATAAAAAAGGCAATCGTGCTAAACCGCCATATACTATGTCTGAAATCCGTGTCCGTCTCGAAAAATTGCTTGATCAGATAAATAGTCAGAATGCCTTCAGTATTAAAGATCTTAAAATATCAGGCAGTGATATTATTCGAATTTTGGATATTAAACCGGGGCCTGAGGTTGGAAAGATAAAGGAACGCATTTTCCAAAAAGTATTGGATAATCCATATCTGAATAATGAAGAGAGTTTAGAGCAAATATGCCTCGAATTGAAAATAAAAAAATAATCCTGCTTTTTGGTTGTCTGTGTATTTTTTTCCCAGGTTCTTTTGTCTTTGGATTTCCCGGAGTCATGGCGGTGGAATGGCAGACTCTTTTTGGTGCGAATCAAGCACAGATAGGGCGAATAATGTTTTTTGTTCTGGCTGGAACAGGGTTTTCGATGTATTTGGCTGGAAGACTTCAGGAGAAATTTGAGACAGCCTATATTGTATTTGCAGGGGCTTTTTTATGTGCGGTGTCTATGATTGCTGTGGGATATGCGCAAAGTATGAATCATGTGTACTTGTGGGCTTTTGCAGAAGGCTTTTTTTGTGGGTTTGTTTATCTGCCATGTATGGGCTTTTTCCAGAAACTGTTCCCGGAAAATAAAGGCTTTGTTACAGGGATTTTGAACTTGACCTTTGGTGGGGCTTCTGCGGTTATGTCCCCTCTTTTTGCCTGGATTTGTGTGACAAAAGGGTGCAGATTTGCTGGCATAAGTGCCGGGGTTCTTGCGTTGGTTTTAGGAACATTCGTCGCATTCTTTATTCGGATGCCAAACCCGGACGATGAAAAGAACAACCGGACAAAACCGACGTTGTTATTAAAGAAGATTATCCAGATGCCAGCTTTCTGGTTTTTGTGGTGGGTCTGGGCGCTGGCTGGTGCGGCTGGAGTTTCTTTGATCGTGCTGTCTTCTTCTTTTGGGGATCACTTAAGTTATGATATTACTCAGTCTGTTTATATCCTGATCTGTTTTAATGTGCTGAATGGAATTGGTCGTGTGGTCTGTGGTCGTATGTCGGATGTATATTCGAAAAATAGAATACTTCACGTGGTTTTTTTGATGGCGGCTGTTGCATATTGTTTGATGCCCTGGTTTACCCATCTTTATATGATCAGCTTTCTGGCTTGTTTTATCGGCCTTTCTTTTGGTGCTCTGTTTACGGTATCTGCGCCTTTGGTCACCGATGTATTTGGCCTTGAAAATTTCGGTAAAATATTCGGCATGATATTCACAGCATATGGTTTTGTCGCCGGATTTATAGGCCCTTGGTTATCCGGTCTCTTACTTGATATTACAGATTCAAATTATATGATGGTCTTTGGTCTGTTTGCTATCTTTTATTTTGTCTCATCTATGCTGATTTTAAGAGTAAAGAAAGTTGATTTTTAATCCAAAATATTCATCTGTCTTAAATTACTTGCAACCATCGTTCACCAAAGATATAAATGCTTAACATACAAAAAGAATTAAAGGATATCTACAATGAGTGATGTTGTATTGATAAATATTACCGGTAAAGACAGAAAAGGGCTTGATGCTAAATTTACAGGGATTTTGGCAGAATATAATGTGAATATTCTGGATATTGGTCAGGCCGTTATTCATGAACATATTTCCCTTGGAATTTTGGCAGAGATTCCGGATGCAAAAGACTTTTCTCCCATGTTTAAGGACATGCTTTTTGAAGGCCATAATATGGGGCTTTCGGTGGACATAAAATCAGTAGATTCTGAGAACTATGAAACATGGGTTCATGCCCAGGGCAAAGAAAGACGGATTATAACGTTGCTTGGTCAAACATTGACGGCTCAACAAATTTCTGCAGTGGCATCCATCATAGCGGATAATCATTTAAATATTGATAGTATTACACGTCTGACAGGCAGAATCTCTATAAATAAACCCCAGGCAAACCCACGGGCAAGCGTCCAGCTTTCAGTGAGTGGGAAACCTTTGAATCTTCTTGATATGAGAAAACGATTCATGGATATTTCTCAAAAAGCCGGGATTGATATTTCATTTCATGTGGATAATATTTATCGCAAAAATCGAAAACTTGTGGTTTTTGATATGGACTCGACACTCATTCAGGCTGAAGTTATTGACGAATTAGCAAAACTTGCAGGGGTGGGGGAACAGGTCTCTAAAATTACAGAATCTGCCATGAGAGGGGAAATCGATTTTAAAGAAAGCTTTCGAAAAAGAGTAGCGCTTTTAAAGGGAATCAAACAAGAAGAGTTGGTTAAAATATCAAGAAACTTACCATTGACTGACGGCGCAGATCTTGTCGCTAAAACTTTGAAAGGTCTGGGGTATAAGTTGGGCATATTGTCCGGGGGATTTACCTTTGTGGGAGAATATTTGAAGGATCGTCTGGATTTTGATTATGTGTATGCCAATACGTTGGATGTCAAAGATGGTGTGGTGACTGGAAATGTTGTGGGTGAGATTGTAGATGGTGAGAAAAAAGCTGAGTTACTGCGTCAAATTGCTAAAAAGGAAAATATTGCCCTTGAGCAGACCATTGCTGTGGGAGATGGTGCCAATGATCTGCCCATGATCAGTATTGCCGGATTAGGGGTGGCTTTTAATGCGAAACCTGTGGTTCGGCAAAAAGCATCTAATGCTATCTCAAGCGTGGGACTTGACGGCTTGTTATATCTGATTGGCATTCATGAGCGTGAGATTAAGCAGGAAGTTCGACAAAACTCAGAGCGCTCATATGGGTAAAATGCATCAGCTTGCCTGTGATGTGCAGGAACTTGAAAATCAGCTGGCTGCATGCACTCAATGCGGCATGTGTCAGGCCAGTTGCCCGCTGTTTGCCCAGACCCGGAAAGAAGCAGATGTCTCCAGGGGAAAAATTGCGCTGTTAAATGGTTTGATCCAAGAAATATTCAAGGATGCAAATGGTGTAAATGAACGGCTTCAACATTGTCTTCTTTGTGGATCCTGTGCCCATTCATGCCCCAGCAATGTGAATACCCTGCAAATTTTTCTAAAGGCCAGAAGCATCATTGCCAGATATCTTGGTTTGCCATTTGTAAAAAAAATGGTGTTCTCAAAAATTCTGGCTAACCCGCAAACCTTTAACATGGTCACAAAAATGGTGGCTCCGTTTCAGCCGCTATTTTTTAAAAAGCAGCTCAATCCCCAGGGAACTTCTTGTGCCAGAATTGCTTCTCCTTTGCTTCGCCATCGCCAACTTGTTTCTTTAAAGGGAAAAACGTTTAATACCTCGCTTGAGGATTCATATTTAAATTTGGATTACAGAGTAGATGGAAAAGGTGTAAAAGTAGCCTTTTTTGTGGGTTGTCTTATTGATAAAGCATTTCCCAACATTGCCCATAGTGTGGTGGATGTCTTGAAACATTTCAAGGCACAGGTATTTATTCCTGAAAATCAAGGATGCTGTGGAATCCCTGCTGCGGCAGCTGGAGATCAGAAAACCTTTGAAACGCTTGTTCGGCTCAATATAAATCTTTTGAAAGAACATGAATTTGACTATCTTGTTACGGCCTGTGCCACCTGCTCATCGACGATTATCAATCGGTGGCCCTCGTTAGTGAACCCGGAGGATAAAGTGCTTTTGGATCAGGTGACCAAACTTGCACAGAAAACCGTGGATATTTCCTGGTTGATAGAAAAACGCTTTGATATATCAAAAGCAATCTCAAATAAAGGAGATGTACTTGAAGCTGTAACTTATCATGATCCGTGTCATCTCAAAAAGTCTTTGGGTATATCTATTGAGCCCAGAAAGGTGATCCAGGCATCCGGGCATGTTCTAAAAGAAATGGTAGACGCTGATACCTGTTGCGGTATGGGAGGAAGTTTTAATCTTGAGCATTATGATGTTTCTTCTGCTATTGGTTTGAAAAAGGCCGAAAGTATCATTCAAACAAACTGTTCAATCGTTGCAACCTCGTGTCCTGCCTGTCTGATGCAGATCTCGGATATGCTGGCAAAGTCAAATCAGGATATTGTGGTAAAGCATCCCATTGAGCTGTATGCTCAAAGCCTTAAACTCAATAGTAAATAGTTGGGTCTGGCAGATTGGCTTCTTTAAATCCTTTTATCCGATGAAGACAAGAGTCACATTGGCCACAGGATCTGCCATCTATATCCGGATCATAGCATGATAAGGTTATTGAATAATCCACACCCAGATTTGTTCCGGTCTGAATAATCTGTGCCTTTGAAAGATGAATCAGCGGTGTCTTTATTTTTAATTGGATTTGGTTTGTTACCCCGGTTTGGGTGGCAAGGTTGGCCATTTTTTCAAATGCTTCAATAAAGACGGGTCTGCAGTCAGGATATCCTGAATAGTCAACAGCAGTGACGCCGATGTATATCGCAGAGGCTTTTAAAACTTCAGCCCAGGCCATGGCATAGGATAAAAATATGGTGTTTCTTGCCGGCACATAGGTGATAGGGATGGTATCGGTATCAATATCTTCCACGCAGTCATGTTTGGGCACATCAATGTCATCGGTCAGGGCCGAGTGCCCAAACTGTTTAAGATCAATATCAATAATTTTATGGACCTTTGCTCCAAGAGAGGTGGCTACTTTTTTTGCAGCCTCAAGCTCTGCGCAATGCCGCTGACCATAGTTGAAACTTAAACTATATATTTGATTGCCTGTGGATTTTGCGATGGCCATGGCGGTAGTTGAATCGATTCCTCCACTGGAAAGAACAATGGCTTTGTTAGTCATGTGGTCTGTTTATACTCCTCGCTGGCTGGGATCCCAGATGATCTTATGTTGTTGTAAAGACAAGCGTGCAGGAAGGTTCTCTTCAATCATCCATTCACAAATGGTTTTTGGGGTTATCGCACCCCATACGGGCGAAAGGTGAATTTTTTTAGGAGAAATTTTACTCAGTTTGTCTTCAATAATAGTTTTAGCAAACTCATAATCCTGTCTGGAAGCGATGACAAATTTAATCTCGTCTTTTGGGGATAAAAAATTAATATTCTCAGATAAAAAACTATCAGATTCATTACTGGAAGGGCATTTGATATCTAATACTTTTATGCAATCCGGATGGATATTTTGGATACTTTTACTTCCATTGGTCTCAAGTAGAACCTGATACTTATTTTTTATGAGCAATGTTATCAAAGCAGGTGTGTTCTTTTGCATCAGAGGTTCGCCACCGGTCACCTCAATTAAGTTGCAATTATAAGCGGTGACTTTTTTTAAAATGTTATCAAAGTTCATAGCCATGGCTTCATCTGTTGCATACGCTGTGTCGCACCAGGAACAATTCAGGTTGCATCCAGAAAGACGGATAAAAATACAGGGTAAACCGACAAAAGAAGATTCGCCCTGAAGGCTGTAAAAGATTTCACAAACGTCGAGATGCAAATTAGTTTTCCCTATAAGAAGAGCCGCATCCCGGGCTTTCTAATACCGATACTTTTTTTACGAAAATATGTTCTGTATTTAAGCGTCGGGACAGTTCGGTGTATAAAAATTTAGCAATATTCTCAGAAGTTGGATTAATACTGGAAAATTCTACAACATCATTTAAAGTGGTATGATCTAGTTTGCTCAAGATGTCCTGGAGCACTTTTTTGACATCCATAAAATCAATACCTATGCCCAGCTTGGTTAGCTTTGTGCACTCGATATATGCTTCGACAACCCAATTGTGGCCATGCATGTTGGAACAGTTACCGTCATATCCTTTTAGAACATGGGCGGCAGCAAAATGGTCTTTTACATAAACCTCATAGACACCCGGCATAAAGCCTCCTTATAAAATGATTGCTCAGGTATTTTAAATACCACTATAAACTTTATTTGTAATTAAAAAACTCAAAGGACAGAGAATTAAGATTGCTCCAGAAATTATTTTATCAAACCAGTCGTTATTTTCCCAAACCAGTCTTTATTTTACCAACCTGGGAATATGCCAATATGCACTTTCTGGGATGATCGTAAATTTGCTTTCTCCTGGAAGCTTCCAATGGAACTCAAGAGTTGCCGAGCCTTTGCGTTGAAAATATCGTACGACAATTGGATACCAGCCGGGTTTGGTTACCGAAAAGTTTATAGGTTTGGTAAAACGATCAGAATGTACACTCGGATCATAAGCCACCTGGACCTGGGCGATTTTAATATCGACACCGTCGTTGGAGTTTGCTTTAAATTCATATGATCCAGTGTGTGCTAAATGGATATAGCCTGTCATTTGAACACCGACACCACGCGTTTGACCACTATCAAATATTTCATTATCTCCGAAACGATGGTCAATTTTTGTGATGGGTTTTGCAGAGGAACGACCCGTTAAAAATTCATCCTTGCTGGGCATATGATATATATGTCGCCAAAATCCATCTTTATAAAGGGCGGGTAGGCCCGGTTGAAGATCCTTGGATTTAACAGTCAGGATTTGTTCAGGAGTGATAGGTTTGGGTTGTTTTTTACTTGTACAGGCTTCTAAAAAAAAAACAAAAAAGAGTAGGGTCAAAATTATTAAAAAGGGGTTAAGCGTCCTAAGATATTTTTTGTCCATAAGATAACTCCCATTTTTTGAGTTTATACATAGGTAAAAGATAGAACAGCTCATGGATAATGGCAAGTACCAAAAGTATTATAAATGTTTAAAAATAGCACCTTAAACAGGGGGTGTTGTAACGTTTTGTGGTAGTGATGCAGAGAAATGCCCTAAAAACCCAAGATCTTCTGCACAATTATAATATTTCAAAACGGCTCAGCCCCTGCGATCAGCTTCAACCGCCTCGCTTCATGGGGATTCTTGTTGTTCCTCATTTCTGAGACCAGCAAAGCATTGTCAACGAGTCGTCAGGTTTGCGTCTTCCCACTCTTTGATCTGCAGCAAAGTCAATTCCATAAATCGGCCTGGATCGTTGACCAGAAGCTCTTTTTTTTCCGGAGGGATCTCAAGATGTTCAGAAAGATACTTTTCAGACCAGCGAATAAGGTGGACCATGGTGTCAAGCAATGCTTTGCCCTTGACGGTCAGAAAATATAATTTCCGTTTGCGATCTCGCGGATGGACAACTGAAGCAATGAGGTCGTTTTGTGTCAGTTTTTTTAAACGGTCTGTGAGGATGTTGCTGGATATTCCCTCGGAACCGGCCAGCATCTCCTTGTATTCATGAAGCCCCTGAAACATCAGGTCGCGAATAATAAGCAGCGTCCAGTGGTCGCCGACAATATCCAGGGCGCAGGCCACCGGGCAGCCGGACGTTTGGGTATGGATTTTCTTTTGAACCATGACTCCTCCTAAACCACCACATTTATTGTTTCGATATCATTCTCTTGTATCACAACCAGATTAGCCCCTATTTTGTTGATGAGCCATTCCCAACTTAATTATAGCCATGATAATCTTGACGTTTTTTACTTGCATTTTAAAATTAAACCGATTATAATTTATCTTACTTGCATAATACAATTGATTATCCAGAATGTAAAGTTAATTGGAGGTGTGCATGTTGAAAAAAATAATAATGGCTACCATTAGTTATGTTGTGCTTAGTTTTGCTATTGCCTACCCGTGGCATCTGGTCTTATTCCATGATCTCTATGTGGGGATGGGGGCCTTCACCCGGACCGAACCGATCTTAGCGCTGGGGGTGTTGACCATGTTCATCCAAGGTGCGGTGATCGCCTATTTCTACCCTTTCTGGTACCGAGGCGGTAATCCCCTCTGGGCCGGGATCCGTTTTTCCTTGACTATCGGTTTGCTGATCTATTCGGTCATGGGTCCTGCCACGGTGGCCAAATTCAATATCGAACCGATTGCAACCTTTCTGACCTACCATACCATTTTTCAATTTTTGCAGTTCACCATTTCAGGCGCCGCCCTGGGGCTTATCTTCGGGCGGAATATCAAAATAGAAAAATAGGAGGGAAAAAATGTCTGCACATACAACCATGAACGAAGTAATTGTGGGGCCACAACGTTGTCCATCTTGCCACGATTGATTCAGTTGGAGACCCTCGTTACGCGCTCTCATTTGCGCAGCAGGAGCTGATCGACGATGGCAAAGGCATGGAATTTAATTTGACAAAGAAGCGGTTCAAGGAATGGGTGTTGATTCCTTTGGATTTTAATAAGCATACGAATCGTTTCTGCGTGAGGCCTTGGATTATGCAAAGAGAAAATAAATACTCTAATATAGTTTGAGTAGATCAGAGGATGTCAAAACACTTTTTAAAAAGTATTATAACTTGAACATCTGCAGCTTGCCCGCCAGTATGTTTTTTGTTGAACTTACGATTCATTAATGATTTTCATCAATATGTATTGACAACATAAATGATGTTATCATATATATCAATATATTATTATTTACTTATATGGATGCCGATGAATAAAGACCAGATACAATTAAGAAATGAATTGGTGACTTTCTTTAAAGCCATGGGGGATACTGCACGCATGCAGTTGGTTAGAATGCTTGCCTCGGGTATGGTGAATAAAGTAAGTGTCAATGAATTGTCGGAAAGGCTTGACATTAGTCAACCTGCGGTTTCACAACATCTGAAAATATTAAATTCCATTGGTATCTTAGAACCCAAAAAAGAAGGATACCATGTTTTTTATTATGTTAATATCGAAGTGCTGAACAAGTATAAACAAAAGATTGACAATATGTTTGATATAATTAGTACAAAATGTGGAGATTTCCCAAAATGTAATAGCAGGTAGATTTTTTTTACTCTCATATATAAGCTTTTCACTATATAGTTATATGAATATATATCTTTATGAGCAGGTTAATTTTATCAATATCTGGATTTAAACAAGGAGAATTAGATGAATTTCTTAATAAGCAAAAAGGTTATAATTGGTTTGAGCCTTAGTTCTTTTATAGGGGCCTTTCTTTTATTTACAATAGATTTTTTTTGTAAATCCACCCTAATAGGGCATGGAATGTTTTATGGCCTGATAATTATTTTAGTATCAATCTCAGATAAAATCAGAGATAAAACAGTAAAGGGGATAATAGACCACACAATCCTGATACTGCCTCTTTTGTTTATTATTGTCATGTCGTATGGACAACTTACAACCAGCCAATTACATGGCGGAATGGAGTGGTGGTTCTCAGAAAGAAAAATCCAGTACGCTATCATGATTACAGAGGGTTTATTGATGTTGTATTTGTTTTGCAGCAGAACAATCTTTATGAAAAAACTAAATACCAAATCTTTTCTAAAAATGATCAAATCTCCCATAGCATTTCTTATCATATTCAAAATAATATGGTTGATTATGGTTGATTTGCCTGCTTCATACTCCCTTGAAACAACTGCCCCGCATTTACGTTTTGAATATGTTACCATATTATCAATACCAATTTTCATGGCTCTGTTTATCCTGACCAACCGAAATATCATAACGGGTTTTTCAATTTCAATAATTCTGGGACAGTTTTCCATAATGTATTATAGCATAGTACATTTTTCTAAATTTTCTCCCACCATATATGGGCCAATTGTTTCGATTGTGGTCGGCGTCATTCTCATCCCGTTGTCCATGAGAGGCAGAATACTTTATTACTTTGATAACTACATAAAAATGTCAAAATTTCAGCGATTTGCCATGAAGATGGTATTGACAGTGAGAAGAAAACTAAAAGATCACAAAAAGATCCTTCTTGACGCTGGTGTGGAAAAAGGGATGACAATTCTTGATTATGGTTGCGGTATTGGCAATTACACTTTGGAAGCATCCGCAATAGTGGGCGAGGAGGGAAAAATAACTGGCGCAGATATTAGCAAAATGATGATATCAAGACTTGCCAAGGATGCAAAGTCTCTTAGTATGAACAATATTGAACCTGTTTTAATCAAAGAGATAGATGATATTGAAGAAAATGGATTTGATTATATCTTTCTCATCGATGTTCTTCATTTTATAAATAAAAAGTATGAAATTATAAAAAAGCTGACAGAAAAATTGTCTGATAGAGGGAAAATACTTCTAAATTTTGACCACATTAACAGACAAACAGAGGAAAGGTTAATGACCGACCTTGCAAAACTTCCTTTTGCTGTTGTTAATTTGCAAAAAAAATATTGGGTTTTGGAAAAAAGGAGCCCTGTAAATAAAAATTTAATCTATGCCATTTGTTGAAACCGATAAGGCAAATATGATTATTGTTGAGATGAGAATCGAAAAAGAACTTGTTCAAAATTCCTTACTTTTCTTTTGTCGAACTTGATTCCTTCATCTTTGAGCATTTTTATTTTTTTCTGTATTGCGGTTCCCGATGTCTTTCCTTGAAATCCCCCAATCCGACCGGATGTGGCAACAACCCGGTGTCAGGGAACCTCTGGCGCATAGGGGTTCTTTCGCATGGCCTGCCCGACTCCCCGATATGCTTTGGAATCCAGGGCATGGGCAATTTCTTTATAGGTCGTTACGCGTCCTTTAGGCACCTTTCTTAAAAGATCGTATGCTTTATCAGCAAAAGTCTTCATTTTTAAATCCCCTCTTTGATGCTTTGAGAACATTTGGTGAAACGGTTTATTATTTCAATCCTTCCTGAAGGGTATAGCGTTTTAATCAGCGGCGCGTTTTTTTGCGTCCGTTGGATTTATTTGTTGGCAAATGTTGTTGCTTTTCTCTTTTGAATAAAGCGTAAAGGTATGGTTTTGGATCACCAAAAGGATTTATATACGTATAGTCAAAATGAGATATAATTTTAAAGGATGAACCTAAATATATTGATAGTTCTTCAATGGAGTACCTATGGAGCGTCAAGCCAGCACATTTAGACGCACCCATTAATGAAAACTCTGCAAATACTGCATGGCCACCTATTTTAAGAATTGACTTTAGATTTTCAAAATACCCTTTGATATCATTTTCATTGGTTAAGAAATGCAAAACAGCCCTGTCAATCCATATGTCAACTTCCGGTATGGACTCTTGAAATGACTGAGCAATATCTTGGCAAAGCCATACAATTTCTTCAGAGTCATCCTTTAATCTTTGCCTTAAACGATTTAATGCTTCACTGCTAATATCATTAAGAATCAGGTTGCTCACTCTGGGAATAAGCTCTTCTATTAGAATTGATGTGCCAGCACCTGGAAGAAATATAGTGGATTTTTCTAAATCAGGAATTTCACCCAGTAACTTAAAAGTCTGAGAGGTATCTTTTTCATGCCACCCCAATTTTGTATCTTCTGTTTTGCAAAATATATTGTCCCAATGTTCACTATCTGATTTCATTTCAATCCTTTGATTATAGTATTGCCGACAAGTAGTTGTATGGTTCTGTATATCGTTCAAAATTTAGATATGTATCTGGATAATCTTCTGAAATTAATGATATCCGGCCAGGATAATCCCTCATTTTTACTCAAAAAATTAGTACCATTGTTTTGAATAACACGCAAAGTTTTAATCTAAAAAAAATAATATTTAAAATTCAAGACTACTAGCGTTATCTTAATCGGCATTCTCTCCAATAGAGTGTAATTCTGGCCTTATCGGTTGAATCAAAAACTACAACTCAATAATTATTTCATTATTGCTCATGTTAATTTTATGAGAAGATAATTCTTTTTTTGAAAACCGTGAAAATTAGAAAAAGTATACGTTGATCTAAATCAATGATACAATTCATTTTGTTCTGTATAATAGGTCTAAAGTAAATTAATTCGGCTAATTTGCAGCAGAAAAATTTCCAATGTGGCGTATATTAGATCATCTTAAAATTTGGTATAAGGAGAAACAAATGGAATTTATTGTCAAAAATAATATTCAATGGGTGGGGAAAATTGATTGGGAATTGCGAAAATTTCATGGTGATGAATACTCTACCAATAGAGGATCATCCTATAATTCGTATCTCATACAGGAAGAAAAAACAGCCTTGATTGATACCGTCTGGGGGCCATTTGCAAAGGAATATGTAGAGAATTTGCAAAAGGTTATTGATCTTAAAAAAATTGATTTTATAATTGCCTGTCATTCAGAAAACGATCATAGTGGTGCTTTACCTGAGTTGATGAGCCATATCCCTGACACGCCGATTTATTGTACTAAAAGCGGTGCTAAAATTCTCAAAGGGCTATATCATCAGGATTGGAATTTTCAAATCGTAAAAACCGGAGATAAACTGAGCCTTGGTAACAAGGAACTGACGTTTATAGAAGCGCCAATGCTCCACTGGCCGGACTCCATGTTCGCGTATTTAAGCGGTGATGCGGTATTGTTCAGCAATGATGCCTTTGGTCAGCATTATGCTTCAGAATTCATGTTTAATGACCGTGTCGACCAGGCTGAGCTTTTTCAGGAATGCATTAAATACTATGCCAACATACTGACTCCTTTCAGTCCCTTTGTTATTAAGAAAATAAAAGAGGTTCTGGGGTTCAATCTACCATTGGATATGATTTGTACCAGTCATGGCATCATCTGGAGGGATAACCCAGCCCAAATCGTAGAAAAGTATCTGGAATGGGCAGATAGCTACCAGGAGAACCAGATCTCTATATTATATGACACCATGTGGGACAGCACCCGGATCATGGCTGAAGAGATTTCCGCTGGAATCAGAGAGGGGGATGACCAGATAACAGTTAAGCTCTTTAACCTGGCAAAAACAGACAAGAATGATGCCATTACTGAGATTTTTAAATCCAAGGCGATCTTGATGGGCTCATCAACCATTAACAACGGTATTCTGGTACATGTGGCAGCAATTCTTGAGGAGATAAAGGGCTTAAAATTCAAAAATAAAAAGGCAGGAGCCTTTGGCAGTTACGGATGGAGTGGAGAGGCAGTAAAAATAATGCTGGAGCGGCTGGATAACTCAGGTTTTGATGTCATTGACCAAGGACTTCGACTCACCTGGGTTCCAGACGATGAAAGCAAACTTGCATGCAGGGCGTATGGGAAAACCTTTGTTGAAGGTTTGTAATTATAGTCTAATGGCTCCTTCCAGCCCCAGAAACAGCAAAGCCCCCTTAAGTAGGGGGCATTGTATTATTTTGGTAGCGACGCAGAGATTTGAACTCCGGACCCTGCGGATATGAGCCGCATGCTCTAACCAACTGAGCTACGTCGCCAAAAACCCGCAATAGATATCATAGATGATCTTTTATTGTCAACGTTTAATTGTCTTATTATAGTGCCTCTACTGAATATTTATCCAGTTGATCAGGAGGCAGATCATGAAATACAATCATAAAGTCAACACTGGCACCGGGTTTTATGTCGACATTTGAATTGCCAATGCCCTCTTTTTTTGCCAGTTGAATATTGATATTTTCAATATTTCCTTTTTTAAGAATCTCTTTGGAAATAATATTGCCACAATAAACTTCTTTTGTTTTGGCTGATTTATTGGCCTTTGTTGTTAGTATTCCTTTAACTTTTATATGGTTCAATACTGTGTTGGATACGTTTGTCACTTTACCTGTGATGATAAATAATCTACCAGCCTTTGCATTATCAATAAACTCAGAATCTACTAAGCCTTTTATTTCTGTCTTGGTTTTTGTCACAGGTTTTGGTGGTGGTGTGTTTTTATTTAATAGTTCTTCAATAAAAGGGATTTTTATGTCTGACAGATAAGGAATCTTATAACTGGTCATTACGCTGGCAATCCAGGCCCCTGCGACTAGAAAGAGAATGAGTATCAGAATAAGGATGGGCATGCCGATTAAAGACTTTTTCTTTTTTTCTCTTCTGGGTATAGGTGGTGGTCGCAAACTGGAATCTCTGTCTTGCATCAGACTTTTTTCTTGGGTATCATCAATCTCTATTGTTTCTTCTTCGGTATCTAATTTTGCGTCAGTATTCTGCTCCAGAGCTTCATCATATTCACTGAAATCATTTTCCGGTGTGATTACCTCGGGTTCATCATTCTCTGGAGACGCTTCTTCAAAGGCCAGAGAAGAGGTTTCTTCTTGGGGCTGGGTTTCTAAATCTGAATCTTCCTCGTCTTCGACATCAAATTCTAGTTCAAATTCATCTTCGTCTTCTTGTGTTTCCTGGTCTGATTCATCTGTTTTATCTTCCATTTCAAGGGAAGAATCATCGTCTTCAAAATCAAGATCTTCAGAGTCATCATCAACACTGATGTCATCATCATCGGTTGCGTCATAATCGTCGTCGTCAAGTGGCTCGAATTCTAAACCACCCATGTCATCATCATCGTCATCTTCAAAATCAATGCCATCATTTTCAAATTCTATTTGGTCATCCCCATTATCACTTTCGAGGTCTTGATCAAGCTCTAATTCACTTTCTCCAAAAGAAAAGTCATCGTCGGTCTCTATATCTGACTCTTCTGAATCATTGTCATCTTCCATTTCAAGTGTTGAATCTTCAAGTTCCAGTGCTGACTCATCTGTTTCATCTTCCATATCAAGGGAAGAATCGTCATCCTCAATTTCTAAATCTGAATCGTCATCATCTTCGACATCAAATCCCATATCAGGGCCGTCATCGTCTAATTCAAGTTCAGAAGTTTCCAGCTCCATCTCTGAGTCATCTATAGAAAATTCACTGTCATCCATGTCTAAATCATCTGGCTCTTCCAGACTTAAATCTTCGTCCATTTCAGAGTCAAGATTGAGACCATCGTCTGTGTCTTGGCCAAGGTTGAAGTCATCGTCTGTGTCTTGGTCAAGACTCAAGTTATCATCAGCGCCTTGTTCAAGGTTGAAGTCATTATCCATATCCGGGTCTAAAGCTAGGCCGGTGGTAGTTTCGAGGTCTTGTTCAGGAGGCGTTGGATATGCTGTGAAAATATCTTTACAGACGCTGCAGCGAACGTTTGAGCCGTTTTCGTTGACAAGAGAATCGTCAAGGTTGAAACTGGTTGAACACTTATTACAGGTGATAATCATTGGATTCCCCTTATTCCTATAGTTTCAGATCATAAATGGCAGGAAGATTTCTATATTTTTCATTATAATCTAATCCGTAACCAATAATAAATCCTTTATCAAGTGAAAAACATGAATAATCGACGTTAATATTTACCTCACGTCGCTCATGTTTGTCAATCAACGTACATAGTTTAATTGATTTAGGGTTTAACAAATTAACGAATTCGATAATTTTAAGCAGCGTATTTCCAGTGTCTACAATATCTTCCACTAGAAGGATATCCCTGTTTTCCAGTTCTAAATCCGGCTGTTTAGTGAACACGATTTGTCCGCTTGAAGATGTCCCTTCGTAGGAAGATGCACCGACAAAGTCAATGTCATGGTCAATGTTAATCTGCCGGGTAAGATCTGCCATAAAAATAAAAGATCCTTTTAATACACCCACTAAAACTAGATCTTTGTCTTTGTAATCTATAGCAATTTGCTGTCCAATTTTTTGGACTTGCTCATCGATCTCTTCTCGGGAGATTACAGGAATAAATTCTGGCATAATATGGTTTATAACCCTGCTTTTTTTAATTGTTGAACCAATTGTGTTTGTTCCTCAGTTAACTCTTTGGGTATGTTTATATTAATCACAACAAAAAGATCTCCGCAACCATTTCCTTTCATATCGGGAATCCCTTTGTTAGGAATTCGCATTTTGGCTTTGTGATTTGTTCCAGCAGGGATCTTTAAATTAATTGCCGTATCGTCAGGTGTTAATACTTCAATGGTGTCACCGAGTAATGCCTGGGTGAGTATTATCTGTTTTAAAAGCATGACGTTGTTGTCTTCAATGGTGTATCCATTTGAATTAATGGGTTGAGACTTAATGTACAGGTTACCGGCAGGCCCACCGTGAGGACTGATCCCCCCTTTGCCTGGAAGCCTGATTTTTTTACCAGAAGTAAGACCTTTGGGAATTTTAACCTCGATGGCTTTGGCTGTGCCTCCCTGGTTTAATGTAATGGTTTTTTTGGTCCCCTGAACCAGTTCTTGCAGGGTTAATGGGATTTCATATTCAATATCCTGGCCCTTTGGAGGCGCTTGCTGTTGTCCAAATCCACCCCCCATATTCTGGAAGGGATTACCTCCCATGCCTCCTCGTCGTCCACCACCTCTACCTCTACTGCCACCAAACCCAAATTCTTTTAAAATATCTCCCATATCAAAGTTTCTGAAAATATCTTCTTGAGAATAGCGCTGCTGGAAATCAGCAGAGCCGTAGGTGTCATATTGATTTCGTTTTTTTTCATCACTTAAAACAGCATATGCCTCACTGATTTTTTTAAATTTGCTTTCCAGGGCTTTGTCACCCTCTGTTTTATCCGGATGATATTTTAAGGCAAGCTTCCGGTAGGCTTTTTTGATTTCTGATGCGCTTGCTGTTTTATCAATACCTAAAATTTTGTAATAATCATCGGCCATATATGAGTCCTTTTGCGTATTAATCCAATTATTTTAATAATTTATGGATATTATAATAAGTTTGAATCGTTTCAAGTCAAGTTTTTGTCCTGATTTTTTAGGGCGGAAATTGTAACCATCAATACCGAGATGGCCGCTGGTGTCATTCCTTCAATCCGGGATGCCTGTCCCAGGGATTTGGGAAGGATCTGGGATAATTTTTCTTTTAATTCATTGGAAAGTCCATGGGTTTCCGCATAATTAAAGTCTACCGGGATCTTTCTTCGTTCAAGATCCTGGTATTTTTTAATCTCATTGAGTTGTCGCTGGATATATCCTTCATATTTTACTTGTATTTCAACCTGTTGTTCTGCTCTTTTTAAGATAGGCTCGGGTGGGGGAAAAAGCGTTTTAAGTGAGTCATAGTTAAGTTGAGATCGTTTTAGAAGTTGATCCAGTTTAACGCCATTGTTTATCGGATTGGTGTCTTTAGATGTCAGTAATGCGTTTATCGCTTCTGATGGTCTTACAATGGTTTGTTTAATCCGTTGGATTTCCTGTTGGGTTTCTTGCTGAATTTGCTGGCAAAACCTCAAAGTATCATCATTGACAAGCCCCAAGTCATGTCCAATTTGAGACAACCTTAAGTCTGCATTATCTTCTCTGAGCAATAGTCGGTATTCTGCCCGTGAGGTAAACATTCGATAGGGTTCATTTGTCCCTTTTGTAACAAGGTCATCTATCATGACTCCCATATACCCCTGGGAACGGTCAAGGACGAAGGCGGCTCTTTTCTGGACGATACAGGCGGCGTTAATGCCGGCCCATAACCCTTGAGCACCGGCTTCCTCGTATCCTGAAGTCCCGTTAATCTGGCCGGCTAAAAACAGGCCTTTGACTTTTTTGGTTTCAAGGGCATTGGTTAATTCCAGGGGATTAACATAGTCGTATTCGATGGCATAGGCCGGTCTCATTATATCGGCTGTCTCAAGACCTTTTACAGATCTGACTATTTTGTACTGGATATCGACAGGCAAGCTGTTCCCAAGTCCAGACGCATAGATTTCTTTTGAATCCGCACCCTCATACTGCAAAATAACATGGTGGCTCTCCCGGTCAGGAAATTTTACAATTTTATCTTCGAACGAGGGACAGTAGCGGGCAGATTTTCCTTTTATATGTCCACCATAGAGTGCGGAGTATTTAAGGTTGTCCAGAACAATTTTATGGGTATCTGCATTGGTGTTTCCCATAAAACTGGGCTTGTTTATAGGGTTACAAGCTGGAGTTGAAAATGAAAAGGGTTTTGGGACACTGTCCGAGCTGTGGATATTAAATTGGGAAAAATCTATGGTATCTTCATGCAACCGAGGGGGAGTTCCTGTTTTCATTCGGCCCATTCGGAAACCGATATCAGCAAGGTCCTGTGCCAGACTTATGGATGAAAATTCTCCGGCCCTTCCAGCGTTAAATTGGGTGGCACCAATGTGAACGATGCCCTTTAAAAAAGTACCGGTGGCAATGACAATGGCCTGGGTGCCATATTCAAACCCTGTGTTATCAATGACCCCTTTTACTATGTCATTTTCTATCACCATTTTCTGGACCATTGCCTGCTTTAAGTCCAGGTTTTTAGTATTTTCCAGAATCTGTTTCATGTGCCGAGAGTAGAGACCTTTGTCATTCTGGGTTCTTGTGGAATGGACGGCCGGTCCCTTTCGGGTATTTAGTGTCTTATATTGAATGGCTGAAAAGTCTGTTGTTTTTGCCATCTGGCCACCAAGCGCATCGATCTCCTTGACCAGTTGCCCCTTGGCCATCCCGCCGATGGACGGGCTGCAGGGCATGGCGGCAATTTTATCCATATCTATGGTTAAAAGCAGCGTGGCACATCCCATGCGGGCAGACGCAAGCGCAGCTTCACATCCGGCATGTCCAGCACCCACAACGATGACATCATATGGTTTGAAATTAAAGCTCATAGCCGTACAATATATAGTCGCTCACCCTTTTGGTCAATACGCCGTTTCAAAATCCCAGGTTTCTTTTATGAATTTATTGAGTATTGCAGCCGGGTAAGAAATTTTCCTGTGCGGTCGGTAATGATTTTTTCACAGCTAAATCCGTGGAAGTTTGCATAATATTTTAACGTATCAAAATCAATATAGAGCCAGTCAAAAGGGTCGCTTTGGATATCCTTGTAGGTCATGATAAATTGAGTTTGGCCATAATATTCATCCATTTTTTCAGGCGGCGTGTTTGCTGGGTATAATACAGCAAGGTCCGTGGAGTCTGCGAGCACCTGTCCCCCTGGCTTTAAGATAGTTTTTATGAATTGAAAAAATAGATGCAGCCCGTCTATATCTCCACAGATCCCAATACCGTTCATGAGCATTAAAAGCGTATCATACTGCTGGCCTTTCAAAGAAAATAGGTTGGTGTGCATTACTTGGCTTACGTTTGATCGTTTCATTGCCTCAACACACCCAGGTGAGATATCAATCGCCTGAACGTTTGGGTGTTTTTTTTGTAGATAACGACTGTGACAGCCAGATCCGGCACCAATGTCGAGAATTTTGTCTTTGCATAGGCTCAACGCTTTTTTTTCGATCCGGTTCATCGAACTGAATGTGCGGAACATGGTCGTTGCAGTCATTTGCCACATTTCCAGGGTAGTGGATTCAACATGTGCCGATGCGGTTTTGTTACCCTCCAGATAGTCCAGCATCATGGCACCCAGTGGATCTTTTTTCTTATCAGTGATGATATTTTTCATTGTTGTGTGTGAAATATTAGAATGGCTTTTTAAAAACTTTCAATAATGTTGGAGTCAAGGCTGTTTAAAATAGCCACACACCATTTAACGGTATGGTTAAAGTCTTCCATCGTGGCAATACAGTGATGTGAATGGATGTATCGCACAGGGATGCCAAGGGTAATGGTGGGAATACCCCGGTCATGCAGGGTGATGACACCCGCGTCATTTCCGCCCCCGGACCTGACTGCTTCCTGGAAGGGAATCTTGTTTTTTTGTGCCACATCAATGGCAAACTGAACAAACCTGGGATTTGCTAATACAGATCTGTCCATATGACGAATTTGGGGACCTTTTCTTAAACCAGCCTGGATAAAGTCTGGGCTGTTAAAGGTGTCGTCTGCTGGTGTAGCTTCAAGTGCTATGGCAATATCCGGGTTGATTTTACGTGCGGAAACATTGACCCCCCGAAGCCCAAGTTCTTCCTGGGAGGAGAAGACACCCTGAATATTCAGTTTCTTATTGGCCTGTAGTTTCATTACCTCAAGAAGTGCTGCGCACCCAAGACGGTCATCAAATGCTTTGCCAAATATCAGGTCGTTTTTTTTGTCATATGAAAATGCAACATCCGGAACAACAGGTGCACCGATTTTAATGTGAAATTTTTCTTTGACTTCCTGCATTGATATAGCACCAACGTCAATGACCAGGT
>JAWSVH010000205.1:0-9671 GCA_033852015.1 Desulfobacula sp. | reverse complement strand
AGCGTTTTTGATCAAATACTGCAACTTTTAAATTTTCTGCCCATACTATTTTACCTTCATCCGGCATTGTCTTTTTTTCGAGGATGGACAAAATTGTAGATTTCCCGCTGCCGTTTTCACCCACAATCCCAAGACAAAATTTAGGGCCGATTTCGAAACTGATATCTGAAAAAAGCGTTTGCTCACCGATCTGTTTTTTAAGATGGTAAGCGCGTAGTAGTTTCTTGGTTTGGCGGCCTGTCGCATGGAAATCAATATCCACAGCGGTGATTTCTTTGTTTCTGTTTTTTATTGCAGTGAGCTCAATTTTGAGTTTGTGAGCCTGTTCTATTCGATATTTTGCTTTGGTACTTCTGGCTTTGGCTCCTTGTTTGAGCCATTCATCTTCTCTTCTCATTTTACTGGATAAAGAGGCCTGCTTTTTTTGCTGAGCAACAAGAAAATTATTTCGCTGTTTTTTAAAGTCAATATATCCGCCATTAATTTTAAAATATCCAGAAGGATAATATTTTCCTATTTCCATTGTGTTTTGACAGACATTCTCGAGAAATGTCCGGTCATGACTAACGACAATAAAAGAAAAATTGGCATTTTTGAGTATACTTTCCAACCACAGGATACCATTGATATCAAGGTGGTTTGTGGGTTCATCCAGCAGTAGGACATCGGGCTGGCAACACAGGGCACGAGTGATGGTCAGGCGTTTTTTCCATCCGCCCGATAACTGTTTTGCTAAAAGTGTGGTGTCAGGGAATTTGCTTTTCCCTATTGCACTTTGAACAATAGCATGACGATGCTTGTCGTCGAATAGGCTGTCTTTAATGCTATCGTATAAAATTTGTTCAACCGTCTTTTCAGGGTCCAGTTGATCGTCCTGTTCAAGGTAGACAAATTTTAAATTCGGTTGTGAGTTGACCTGGCCTGTATCCGGCTTTGAGAATCCTGCAACCAGTTTTAAAAAACTGGATTTGCCTGAGCCATTCATGCCAATAAGACCCATTTGCTCTTTTGCTTTAAAATCAATGGATAGGTCAGAAAAAAGGGTATCATCCCCATAGGTTTTGGAAATATCTTTACAACTGAAAATCAGGGTCATAATTCTTTCTTAGGTGCAGGGTTATTGATCTGGCGAAATACGCGTATCATTTTTATCAAAAAGGTGACCATCAGAGTGGCGCTGATGGATAATATAAAGCTGGCTGAAAAAAAGGTCATGATAAAACTATAAGGGTCTTTTAGTGTATATGCCCCCATCAAAAGATCTAATCCGAAAAGAAAAAAGAAAATAGAAAGCAATGTTCCAATCACCTGGAAAAGCCACCATGTGTATTTCATATTCGAATAGATCCTTTTTATAATAAATTAGTAAAAAAACAGGGCAAGTCTATCCTGTTACCTTCAAAAAATCAAATCCATTTATAAATCCCATTTACATACCTATTGATTTGTTGTTTTAAACGATTATAATGCCTTTATTAAATGTTCAAAAATAATTGGAGATTGTTTTGGCCATGAGAATTTTGGTGATTGAAGATGATTTGAAGATTGCAAGCTTTATTAAAAAAGGACTTAAATCTTCAGGATTTGCAGTGGATCATGCCATTAACGGAATAACCGGCCTTGATATGGCCATGGCAGAATCCTATGATACAATGATTGTGGATATCATGTTGCCGAAGTTAGATGGCATCTCTTTGATCAAACAAACCCGAGCAAGAGAGAATAATACGCCGATCATTATTTTAAGTGCAAGAGATGGCGTGGATGATCGGGTAAACGGCCTTCAGGCCGGTGCGGATGATTATCTGACAAAACCCTTTGCTTTTTCAGAGCTTCTGGCAAGGGTGCAGGCATTGATTCGAAGGGCGAGCAATGTGGTCGACCCGACACATCTTATTTATGAAGATTTAAGCATTGATATTGTTAAGCGTCAGGTGAAACGAAATAATACTATGATTGATTTACAGCCTCTTGAATTTTCTCTTTTAGAGTATCTGTTGCGAAACCGGGAACGAGTGGTTTCACGAACTATGATTATGGAACATGTATGGGACTATAATTTTGACCCCATGACCAATGTGGTTGAGGCCCGTATTTGTAGATTGAGAGATAAAATTGATAAAGGATTTGACTCTAAATTAATTCATACCGTCCGGGGTGCAGGATATGTCCTGAAGGTCTGATGTTTTCTAAAATTTTAAATACCATTGCATTTCGGTTGACCCTTTGGTTTACAGGGATATTTGCAATTTGTGCAAGTGTGGCTTTTGTTTTGTTTTATTTTCTGGCGATTCAGACACTCCAGCATCAGATGGATCAACAATTACTTGATAATGCCTCTGAATTTTCAACGATTATACACAGGAATGGGCTATTAGGCGCCCGGGAACTTGCTGTGGTGCAAGCACAGGCCGCTGGGGAAAAGGTTATTTTCTTTAGACTTTTATATCCCACAGGAGAAGTTTTTGCGTCTTCTCATATGTCATATTGGAAAAATGTTAAAGTCAGTACCAAAGCATTACGGCATCTTATTGATCATGAAAATAATATTTTTGAAACGATCCAGATGTCATCATCTGGTCAAAAGGCCAGGATTCTTTATAGTCTGGTTGCAAAAAATGCTATTTTGCAGACTGGAATAGCGATGGATGCGAATGGGTCTTTTTTGTTGGCTTTTAAAAAAGTATTCATTGGTGCCATGGGGTTTATTGTTATCTTTTCTGCGGTGTCAGGATGGCTTTTGGTACATAAGGCATTGTCAGGAGTCACCCGAATCACACAAACAGCCCGGGATATTACCGGCAGCAATCTTGAAACCCGTGTGCTTCAAACCGGTAATAAAGATGAGCTTGATCGTCTCGCAACCACTTTTAATTCTATGTTGGACAGGATAGAAGTTCTTGTGAAAAGTAACCGGGAAATCAGTGATAATATTGCCCACGACTTAAAAAGCCCGATCACCCAGATTAGGGGATATGCAGAGCTTGCATTGGTTCAAGAGGACACTGTAGAAGATTATCGTTTTATGGCAGCCAATACCATAGAGGCTTCCGATCGTCTTTTAGATATGATCAATACCATGTTGCTTATTTCAAAGGCGCAGGCTCAGGAGGATGATTTTGATTTTAAAGCAATTCATTTGTCTAAAATGATATGTGAAGCATGTGAATTGTTCGAGCCGCTTGCAGAAGATAAACAGATTAAATTTAAAACAGAGATAGAAGAACATCTTCATATTGATGCAGATATACGAATGTTTCAAAGGGCATTTTCCAATCTTTTGGATAATGCGATTAAATATACCCCTCCAAATGGTCAAATCCGGATTGCTGCTTTTATAAAGGATCAAAATGTAATTATTGAGGTGGCCGACACGGGGATGGGCATTGAACCGGAAAATTTTGAAAATATCTTTAAACGTTTTTTTAGGGCAGAATCGTCCAGGACAAGCCCGGGAACAGGTTTGGGATTGAGCTTAGCAAGAACGATTGTTCGAAAACATAAAGGTGATATTCGTGTGACAAGTTCTCCTGGCCAAGGGTCGGTTTTTGTGATTGCATTACCATATAGTAATCTTTAGATCATTTAATCGTCACTTTCATGTTGTAATATAGAGTCTGTTAGAAAGAAGTATTATAAAATAAGTGAATCTTAAGGAGGTTGGAATGAAACAGATAAACAAAATATTTTTTATTCTTATAGTGGCTTGTCTTTTGTCAGTACCCGCAGCCGCAACGAAAAAGCAGGATAATATTCGAATGATTCCATCTGGCTTTTCTCAACTGGCCAAGCAGGCAAAGCCTGGAGTGGTAAACATACAGACGGTGAAGACGGTTCAAGGTGGTGGTCGGGTATATCGGCACTTTTTTGGTTCACCCTTTGGCAAAGGTCAAGATCCATTTAATGATTTTTCAACACCATTTTTTAACCAGAGACCCCAAAATAGAAAAGAACAAAGTCTGGGTTCAGGTTTTATAATTAGCAAAGATGGATATATCGTTACCAATAATCATGTGATTAAGGATGCAGATAAAATTAAAGTGATACTGCATGACAAGACTGAGTATGATGCCACAATCATTGGAACAGATCCTATGACAGATCTGGCTTTGATTAAGATAGAAGCAAAAAAATTGATGCCCTTAACATTTGGTAAGTCGTCCGATGCTCAGGTGGGTTCCTGGGTCGTAGCTATTGGTAGTCCATTTGGGCTTGAACAGACGGTTACCGCAGGGATCGTCAGTGCAAAAGGGCGAATTATCGGTTCTGGACCTTACGATGATTTTATCCAGACGGATGCATCTATAAATCCGGGTAATTCGGGTGGCCCTTTATTGAATCTTGATGGGGAAGTGATTGGTATTAATACGGCAATTATCAGCTCAGGTCAGGGTATTGGTTTTGCGATTCCATCGGATCTTGCCACTGGTGTGATTGATCAGTTAACAGAGCAAAAAAGCGTATCTCGCGGTTGGATGGGGGTTGCTATTCAAAATGTCACAGAGCAGCTGGCACAATATTACGGGATTAAAGAGACCAAGGGTATTTTTGTCGCAAAGGTGTATCCGGGGGAACCGGCAGACCAAGGCGGCATTAAAACCGGAGATGTGATTCTAAAAATCAATAATAAAAAGATTGAAAACTCAAGAGATTTAACCCGTACGATCGCAGGATCTTCGGTCGGAGAAATTGTCAGGGTCAAACTGGTTCGAGAGGGTAAGAAAAAAATAGTTGAAGTGAAATTAGGCAAACGACCTGATCAGAATCCTGAAGCGGTCCCCATAAAAAGTGGTTTTGATCTTTTCGGGATGAAACTTAAGCAATTAACACCTGATATCGCTCGTAGGCTTGGATATCCTGAGCAGATTAGGGGCCTTGTTGTTATGGATATTGAATCTGGCAGTCAAGCGGCTAAAACCAGTGTTCGAACCGGGGATCTTATTTTAGAAATTAATCGTCAAAAAATTTCGACTATTAAACAGTATCAAGGCTATTTGGAAAAAGTGAAGAAAGGAGTCATCGTCCAATTGCTGGTGAGAAAAGGCAATAGTCATGTTTTTGTTACAACATTTAGAAAACCTTAGTTTTCGACAGTTTTTTTAAGAAGAAAAGGCATTCTTTCCTTTGATCATGGGAAGAATGCCTTTTTTGTGCTTGACAAATATTTTGACAACCCATACTTATTTTAAAGAATTTTTAAATATTTTATATACTCAAAGAGAGGGAACACCTATGGAGGATTTGGAGGGAATCTTAGAACTCGATAAATCTGAAGGCATTTATATTGATATCGGCACCAGAGTCTACCTTGAAATTGAGGGAGTTAATTACTCCGTCACAAGTATTTTCATTGGTCTCCTTAAAGATGAATTTATGATGGTTACTTTTCCCAAAAGGTATAAAAGTGTTAAAAATAAGCTGTTTGTCGGCAATAAAATGGTGGTCAAATATTTATATGATGGTTCTGTCTATGCGTTCCAAACGAGTGTTATTGAAATTATTACCAATCCAATAAGAGCCATTGCGATTGAATATCCCAAGGTGATTCAGGAAAGAGAACTACGGGTGGTTAAAAGAAATAATGTTATTGTTCCCACCAGAATTGAGGCAAAAAAAATAGAATTTCCTGCAGTGGTCTTTGATATCAGCAAAAAAGGCTGTCGATTTAAATACAAGGAGAATAAAGTTGATTTCACTCCTTTGCGAGAGGGAGATATGTTAAGAATTTATTGTCAATTTCCAGGAGTTTCTGATGAAATTGGATGTATGGCCAGAGTTAGAAATGTGGCTAGAGAAAAAGACCAACTTTCTATTGGGGCACAGTTTGATGGTGTAACAGATTCTTTTTTAACACCTTTGATGCACTTTTTGTATTCTATTGAAGATTTCGCTTAGTTCTTATTAGGCCTGCCTTATTTAGGATTGAACGTTATAAAATAAGATATTTTTTACAATCGATTAATTACATAATTGTTTTCTGCAAGAGAAGCCAGCTCTTCATCAATCTTTTTGACTCGTTCTATTGCAACGAGAAGTTGTTCTCTGGATAAGATTGCTCCCTCCATCGGGGTTGCAGACATCGCCAACCAAATGGGGAATGTTATGGTGTGAATCCCGGTATATTTGAGCCGATGATGTTTGCGGCATAAAACAACCAAATTCCTGATATCGTCCGGTGTATTGATCGTTGGTATTTTAACATAAAGCTCTTTTATCTTTTTACGAAGTTTTGCAACATTAATCGCTTTGCTGGTGTAATCATCATCATAAAATTCAATGGCATTTAAGATGTTAGTGACTTTTTTTGTATCCATGGCATTCCATAGCGACCATTCAAAAATATGATGAACTTCTCTGTCTTCAACAGAGCCACACACCCAGCAAGGAGAGCCACAGTCATCTCTGATAAATTTTTTATTTTTTCTAAACAGCGATGATTCTCTTCTTTTATTGTGGGCAGGAATCCAATATTGCTCTTGAAAAGTACCTTTTTTAAAATGTTCAATAATATCAGCACACATTTTTACCTCCGATTGGGATGGGAAACAATTTATTTGATTTCAAAGTTCAAGTTTGATTTTTTTTAAGTAAAACTTTGATAAAAATTATGACCGTTTCATATCGACAAAATTCTTAGAAGTCAAATGCTCTTTTGAAGGTGTTGAGTTGGAGTAATTATCATATATTTACAATGCAGATTTCATATTTCGCGGCGATGGCACAGGAGAGGGAAAATTTAGTGATTTTGAAATTATAGCTATTACAGCTATTACAGCTATAAATCACTAATTTTTTAAGAATTATCGTATGGAAAAAATAGTTATTATAGTTATTATGGTTTAAATATGCATGCGGCGCGAATATAATTTAAAAAGTAACGAAAAAGTAGAAAAACTGCCTTGACACACAGAAAACATAATGTAATAGAGATATTATACCTGAAGTGCGTTTTTCTAATGAATGGTGTTCAATAACTTATTTACCAAGGAGGAAAAGTCCATGAGTGAAAAGACAAGGGAGGAGTATTGGCGACGGAATATTAAGCTGGTTATTCAATGTTTGATCGTATGGTTTGTCGTTTCTTTTGGGTTTGGCATTTTACTTGTTCATCAGTTAAATTCAATCTCCATTGGGGGATATAAGTTAGGGTTTTGGTTTGCACAACAAGGGTCATTGTATACTTTTGTGGTATTGATTTTCTTCTATTCAAACAGGATGGGTAAGCTGGATAAGGAGTTTGGAGTTGAAGAAGAGTAAAAATTGAATCGGACACAAAAAGGAGATGAACAATGAGTTTAAAATTAATGACGTATCTTGTTGTAGGAGCAACCTTTGCTCTGTATATTTATATCGCAATTCGCTCGAAAGCTAAAACCACTGGTGATTTTTATGTTGCTGGAAAAGGTGTTCATCCTGTTCTTAATGGTATGGCAACCGGAGCAGACTGGATGTCGGCAGCCTCTTTTATTTCTATGGCAGGTCTTATCGCATTTTTAGGCTATGATGCATCTGTTTATTTAATGGGTTGGACCGGTGGTTATTGCTTGCTTGCAATGCTTCTTGCTCCATATCTTAGAAAATTTGGAAAATTTACAGTATCAGAATTTATCGGTGAACGATATTATTCTAATACCGCTCGAATGGTGGCGGTTCTCTGCCTTATAACTGCATCGGTTACTTACGTTATCGGTCAGATGAAAGGCATAGGTGTTGCCTTTTCCCGTTTCCTTGAGCTTCCGTATGAGATTGGATTGGTTGTGGGCATGATCATTGTTTTTATATATGCTGTTTTTGGTGGAATGAAAGGAGTTACCAATACTCAAATTGCTCAGTATTGTGTTCTTATCTTTGCTTATACAGTACCTGCAGTCTTTATTTCAATTTCTCTTACAGGAATGCCTATTCCGCAGTTGGGACTTGGAAGTACACTGTCGGACGGCAGCGGGATGTTCCTTTTAGATAAGCTTGATAAAACCCTGGTGGATTTAGGTTTTGCAGCCTATACCGCCCAGAAGATGTCAACGATAAATGTTTTATTTTTGACCATGTCGCTTATGATTGGAACCGCAGGACTTCCCCATGTTATTATGCGTTTTTTCACCGTGCCTACAGTTAAAGATGCAAGATCATCAGCAGGTTGGGCGCTGGTTTTTATTGCAATCCTTTATACAACGGCTCCTGCTGTTGGTGCCATGGCACGTATGAATCTTATGGCAACCATTCAAACCGGCGAGGTTGGAAGTGTAACTGGGAATGTTGAATATGCAAAGGTGCCTGTCTGGTTTAAAAACTGGGAAAAAACAGGCCTTTTAAAGTTCGAAGACAAAAATGGAGATGGCAAAATTCAGTATTACGGGAAGGGTTTAAAAACTGCTGACTCCTTTGGATGGAAAGGCAATGAAATGGTAAAAGTTGATAGAGATATCATGGTCCTTGCAAATCCTGAAATTGCAGGTTTGCCAAACTGGGTAATTGCACTGGTTGCAGCCGGTGGTATTGCAGCGGCTCTTTCAACTGCTGCGGGTCTTTTACTTGCCATTGCTTCAGCAATTTCTCATGATATCTTAAAAGGTATTTTTATGCCCGATATTGACGATAAGAAAGAGTTGATGTACAGCCGTGTTGCCATGGGTGGTGCAATTCTTGTTGCCGGGTATCTTGGCTTGAATCCTCCGGGATTTGCAGCCCAGGTTGTGGCATTAGCATTCGGCCTTGCTGCTGCATCCATATTCCCTGCTATCATGATGGGAATATTTTCAAAACGAGTGAATGATAAAGGTGCTGTTGCCGGGATGCTGGCAGGTTTAGGAACAACTCTGCTTTATATCTTTGTATATAAAGGATGGTTTTTCTTTAAATCTACAGCAATGCTTCCCGATAATGTTGATAACTGGTTGTTTGGAATTAATCCACAGGCATTTGGTTTTATTGGTGCGTGTATCAACTTTACGGTTGCGTATGTGGTTTCCAGCATGACAGACGAACCACCTGAGGAAATTCAGCAGCTTGTGGAAGATATCCGTGTTCCTATAGGCTCTAAGTAGATTTTTATTTATGTAGTTTGATATAGCCGGTCCTTGCAGAAGGGCCGGCTTTTTTTATAAAATATATCGGGGTGTAATATTATCAGGGTGGCGGGTTATAAAATTATGCTGATCCAATAAAATCAGTCTTAAGTCTTTGTTGCAGCCTTTCAATGATTTTAAATATTTCTTTAAGCATTGCTTGATCCAATGAAGATAGGTTTGCAGGGTTTATATAATTGTCTGGTTTTGTTTCTTCGTCCATTATGGTGGTAATCTGGCGTAAGAAACGTAAATTCATCATATGATTATAGGCTCTGATCAGATTCAGGTATTCTTTATTGCTTATGATTCGATGGGTATATAATCTGAATAATCTGTTTAAAGTATTCGTTTCAGAAATTCCCGCTTTTAAAGATAGAATTCTGGCAAAATCGATGATTGGCAAGAACGCTTTTTTTATGTCAAACGAGCCTTTATGTTCTCCTTTTTCTTCAACAATAAATTTACCAAAAAAGTTTATGGGTGGGCTAAATTGCAAAGAATTTTGAGCCAGACATCTTAATATCCCTGTCCATTTTTTAATAGATTCAAAAAGATATGTTTTTAGTTCATCGGTGAGACTTGTATCGCCCCAGGCACCACGAA
>JAWSVH010000204.1:0-2934 GCA_033852015.1 Desulfobacula sp. | reverse complement strand
GGATCAGATCTGAAATGGCCTTCGCCATTCATAAATTTTATAATGATAAAGGTTTTCGCTATTTGACCACGCCTATCATTACCGGTTCTGACTGTGAGGGCGCAGGAGAAATGTTCCGGGTGACCAATCTGGATCCTGAAAATATTCAAAAAACAGGCAAAATGAATTTTAAAGATGATTTTTTTGGTCAAGAATCCAATCTTACGGTTTCCGGGCAGTTGTCTGCAGAAATGTTTGCACTGGCATTGGGAGATGTCTATACCTTTGGGCCGACATTTCGTGCAGAAAATTCAAATACCAGCCGCCATGTAGCAGAGTTCTGGATGCTGGAACCGGAGATGGCATTTTGTGATTTAAAACAGAATATGGATGAGGCCGAAGAGTTGGTAAAAACCTTGACCCGTCATGCCCTGGAAAAATGCGAAGAAGATATGGCGCTTTTTTCCAATTTTGTGGATAAATCTCTTTCAAAGCGTTTAGATACAATTATACATGATGATTTTGCGCGACTTTCTTATACTGATGCCATTGAAATTTTGCAAAAAGCAAAGAAAAAGTTTGAGTTTAAAGTGGCATATGGGATTGATCTTCAATCTGAGCATGAACGATTTTTAGCAGAAGAATATTTCAAAAAACCGGTATTTCTTACCAATTATCCCAAAACCATCAAACCATTTTATATGCGTATGAATGATGACAATAAAACGGTGGCTGCAGTGGACTTGCTTGTTCCGGGAATCGGAGAGCTAATCGGCGGAAGCCAGAGAGAAGAGCGCCTGGATCTTCTTGAAAAAAGAATGGATGATATGAATCTGCCTAAAGATTCCTATTGGTGGTATTTGGATTCGAGAAGATATGGGTCTGCCCCCCATTCAGGATTTGGCATGGGATTTGAGCGTTTTTTAATGTTAATTTCTGGTGTCAGCAATATTCGGGATGTTATACCGTTTCCAAGAACCGTGGGCAGTATTGATTTTTAAACCAGAAGAATAGAAAAAAAACTGTCGTCCGGGGTCCAAGTCAAACCCCAATATTTCAGTCGTCTTTGTGCGTAGCTTTTTTATTTTATTGCATATTCTGTGTAATAGTGTAATATCATACGTACATTCAAGTAAAAGCACATTTCCTGAAAGCAAACAAAATTGTTTCAGGCCACCCTCGCTAACCTCGTTGTTTTCCGAGCACCGGTTGTTGTCGTTGAAGTTTATGCTGATTACTTTAAGTAAAAAAAACAGTATGAAACTTTTAATCGGAAACCGTTAAATTTCAACCTCAACGGGTATCAATTTCATAAAAAAACATGTAACTAATGGACGTTAAGAAAAAGTCCGCGCCTTGGTGTGTTTAAGGAATTATTCCGGCAGATCAATGCATTTTAAAGGAGTTTTAATGAGCTTTAAAGAATTTATGTTTCACCCAAAAGTAGTTGCTGGCATCGATGCCTGTGGTTACACCACCCCAACGCCAATCCAGGAAGCGGCTATACGTCCGATTCTTGAAGGGGCTGATATTTTTGGTCTTGCACAGACTGGAACTGGCAAAACAGCGGCCTTTGTTCTTCCGCTTCTTCAACGACTGCTTGACGGTCCTCGAAAAAAAGAACAGGCATTAATTGTTGCACCCACAAGAGAGCTGGCAGAACAGATTCATAATAATATTGAAACAATGGCCGTGAAAACAGGACTTAAAAGTGTTGTGATTTATGGTGGAGTGGGTAAATTCCCCCAGGTTAAAAAGATTCGAGCCGGTGTTGAAATTGTTGTGGCCTGCCCGGGTCGCCTGTTGGATCTGATTAATGATAGAGTAATTCGACTTGATGCCATCAAGGTACTGATTTTAGATGAAGCAGATCATATGTTTGATAAAGGGTTTCTTCCGGATATTCGACGAATCGTAAAGTTGTTACCCGCAAAGCGGCAAACACTAGTCTTTTCCGCTACAATGCCTGGCGAGATTCGCAAGTTAGCAGAAACGATCCTTCATGATCCAAAAACAGTTCAGGTGAAGCATAAACAGCCTGCTCCGACAATTTCCCATGCATTGTTCAGGGTTGCCAAAGAACATAAAACGGAGTTGTTAAAAAATATTATTCAAGAAGAGGATATGAAAAGCATATTGGTGTTTACTCGAACAAAGCATAAGGCAAAGAACCTGGCAGCGCAATTGACGAAATCAGGTTTGAGTGCAACGTCTTTGCAGGGTAACTTGTCCCAGCAAAAACGACAACAAGCGCTTGAAGGGTATCGTTCCGGCAGATATAAGATTATGGTTGCCACCGATATTGCTGCTCGTGGTATCGATGTTATGGGGATTTCCCATGTTATAAACTATGATATGCCCGATACCGCAGAAACCTATACTCATCGAACCGGTCGGACTGGAAGGGCTAAAAAAACAGGACAGGCATTTAGCTTTGTTACCCACGAAGATTCAAAGATGATTGTTTTGATAGAGCGAAATCTTGGTAAAAAAATGGAAATAAAAGTGTCACCATCTTATGTGTTTGACACAAAGAAAAAGTATGTTCCCGAAGTTAAATCAAGACCCAAGGCTCCTTTGGTGCACAGAAGAACAAAAAGGAAACCCTCCAACCCTAGAAAACAAAAATGCGCATGGTCAGAGGCGCTGTCTGTGGTATAAGACGATTATTGATATTCAGAATTTAAAAGGAAAGGAGAGACTGTATGGCCAAAAATAATTATACGTGGGAGAAACGTCAAAAAGAGTTGGCTAAGAAAAAGAAAAAAGAGGAAAAAAGACAGCGAAAACTGGAAAAGCGTAAAGAAACGCCAGAGGAATCAGAGCAAACAGAGCAAACAGAGCAAGCTGAAGATTTGCCTCAAGAAGATTGATTGTCTCTTTTTACTTGATTTTTCTCACAGGTTTTGTATGGAATAAGAAGTTTGTTCAGGAAAAAGCCTAAAGAAAGACTTT
>JAWSVH010000203.1:0-3660 GCA_033852015.1 Desulfobacula sp. | reverse complement strand
CATTGATACAAAGGTTAAGCTCGAAGATGATATTGAGACCTTTAAATTAGATGAGATCGATACCAAAAAAGCCTTTGATCTGTTCCGGGAATTTGAATTCAAAACCCTGGCCGCAGAATTTGCCCAGAAAGCGGACAAAACCGAAAAAATCTATAAACTCATTACCGAAACCAAAGAACTTGAAAAACTGGCCCATGTTCTTGAGAACAAAGGCCTGTTTGCCATAGACACGGAAACCACGTCAAAACATCCAACCCAAGCGGACCTTGTTGGAATCTCTTTTTCGTTTAAAGAGAATCAAGGGTATTACATTCCAGTGGGACACACCTTCCCTGATGGAGCAGAACAGCCCTCAAAAGAAGAGATTTTAAGAATTTTTAAACCCTTGCTTGAAAATCCAGATATTAAAAAAGTCGGGCAGAACATCAAGTATGATTATATTGTCCTGGCCAGATACGGCATACGCATGCAAGGAATTTTCTTTGACACCATGATTGCCTCTCATCTACTGAATCCTGCCATCCGGACCCACAGCCTTGACCGGATCGCCATGGACCTATTTGGCTATAAAACCATCTCCTATGAAGAAATCGTTGGAAAAGGCAAAAACCAGGTGAAATTTGATGCCATCCCCATTGCCCAGGCAGTTAATTATGCAGCAGAAGATGCAGATCTAACCTATATGGCTTACCTGACATTGGAAAAGAAAATAAAAGAGCAGGGCCTTGATACGCTAATAAAAACCATTGAGATCCCCTTGGTCACGGTTCTTGGAGACATGGAAATGGAAGGAATCAAGGTGGATAAAAATGCATTAAAACACCTCTCCAATATTTTTCAGATAGAAATGATCGCCCTTGAAAAAGAGATATATATACTTGCCGGTGAAGAATTCAACATTAAATCTTCCCAGCAATTGGGCGTAATCCTATTTGAAAAACTTAATCTACCTTCGGTTAAAAAAACAAAAAAGAAAACCGGCTATTCCACAGATGTGGAAGTCTTAACCAAACTTGCCCAAACCCATGAACTGCCTGAAAAAATATTGCGATACCGAACCCTTGGCAAATTAACCTCCACCTATGTAGATGCACTGCAAAAGCTTGCCAACAAAGAAACGGATCGGATTCATACCTCTTTTAACCAGACCATTACAGTCACCGGTCGTTTAAGCAGCTCCAACCCCAATCTTCAAAATATTCCGATCCGTAAAAAAGAGGGTAAAAAAATACGGGAAGCCTTTATTCCCAAAAACAATCACACGCTTATTTCTGCAGATTACTCCCAGATTGAGCTGCGCGTCCTGGCCCATTGCGCTGAAGATGAAATCCTCATGGATGCCTTTAACAATGACGAGGATATCCATACACGGACCGCCCTTGAAATCTTCCAGGTACTGCCGGAATTTGTCACGGATGATTTACGCAGCCAGGCCAAAGCGATCAATTTTGGTATTGTATATGGCATGAGTGGGTTCAGACTGGCAAATGATCTGTCCATCAGCCGCAAAATGGCCAATGCCTATATCGAAAACTATTTCAAACGATATTCAGGGGTAAAAAACTTTATTGATTCAACCATCGAAGAGACAAAAAAAACCGGTGAGGTCTCTACCATTTTTGGCAGGAAACGCCGACTGGACGATATCAATTCCTCCAATGTCAATATCCGAAATTTTGCCCAGAGAGCTGCAGTAAACACCCCAATACAAGGCAGTGCCGCCGATTTAATAAAACTTGCCATGATCCATATGTCAGTTGCATTATTAAAAAACAAGCTGAATGCAAAAATGCTCTTATCGGTACATGATGAAATTATTTTTGAATGCCCCCATGAGGAAAAAGAGTCATTGATCGATATCGCCAGAGATGTCATGGAGAATGTTCATCCACTGAAAGTTCCACTAAAGGTCAATTTCGGGTCAGGTGGGAACTGGGCCCAGGCGCATTAATTTTCAATACTTGACTTTAGAATGATTTTCATTCATTAAGCATTCCAAATTAAAAGATGGAGAAACAACACCATAATGAATAAAAAACGAATCGGGCTGGTGGTCAAAAATGATAACATGGCCCAGAAAAAATCTCTGGAACTTATGAAAAGACTGGGAGACCAGTGCATTGTGGTTGATGTTCATGAGGGCCAAAAAAGTGATATTCCAAACGATCTAATGTGCATGATCGTTCTGGGTGGAGATGGAACATTTCTAAGTGCTGCACGTTTTATTGAAGACAAAGATATTCCTTTAATGGGGGTAAAATTTGGAGAAGTCGGTTTCCTTGCTGAGACGATGGAAGATGATCTGGACAATGCCCTGGCCTGTGTTATGGATGGTAAATACCTGATCCGAAAAAGAAGCCGGGTCAATATTAAAGTTGTACGAAAAAACAAACAGATTGTGGATATAGATGTACTCAACGATGCGGTCATCAATAAAAGTGCCCTATCACGGCTGGCATCCTGTGCGGTATACCTGGACAACACTTACCTGACCACTTACAGGGCTGACGGCCTGATTGTCGCCACTCCGACAGGGTCCACGGCGTATTCTCTTGCTGCAGGCGGACCCGTTGTTCATCCAGCGGTGCCTTCGATCATCTTGACACCCATCTGCCCATTTACACTCACAAACCGGCCACTGATCATACCGGATTCCACCAACATCGAAATCCGGCTTGAAGGCAGTCCAGAAGACATGGTTCTCACCTTAGATGGTCAGGAAGGATTTAAAATAGACTCAGGGGATAAAATCTTTGTAGAAAAAAGCAAAAACGATATCAAAATGATATCATTTGAGGACCAGTCCTATTTCAAGGTATTAAAGACCCGTCTAAAATGGAGCGGCGGCAGGACATAAATCCATATTTTAAATATATGACTCTTGTCCCACCGCTAAGATCTATTACTTTAAAAAATCAAATATGATTTAATACTGTTTGCATTAATAATTCTGGTCTGCATACTCTACCCATCCACCGGTCTCAACAAGTTGCTTATCAAAACCGGAAATTTCAAACCCGATCTTTTTAGTCTTGTCGCCCGACTGAATCAAAATTTCAGACGCTTTTATATCCACTTCCATCTGGGTATTTAAACCGGCAAACTCTTTAAAAATATCATCCACCGTCTCCTGGGGCAGCTCAATGGCCAACATACCGCAATTATACATGTTCTGCCTGAATATCCTTGCAAAACTGGGCGCAATAACCACATGAATACCATTGACCTCTAATGCCCATGGTGCATGTTCCCGGGAAGATCCGCACCCGAAGTTCTCCTGGGTAAGCACGACCGCTTTTCCATTGATATCCGTTGCAGGGTCAAACCCTTCCATTTTCAGATCTTCCAACAGATGGGGGCCCATGGCAATTTTTTCAATTTCAGTCAAATATTTAGCCGGAATAATTTCATCAGTATTGATATCCGAGCGGTCCAGAAACAGGACATTTCCTTTAAATTCTTTCATAATAATTTTCCCTAATTCGAATAAAGAGTGGAGTTTACAATTTCCCCTTTAATGGCAGTGGCAGCAGCCGTGGCAGGGCTCATCAGATGCACCATGCCGCCTTTGCCCATACGACCGTTAAAAGTCCGGTTGGTGGTGTCAGCAGCCACTTCACCATCGGCCAGCACACCATTGCTCATACCTAAACATGCGCC
>JAWSVH010000202.1:0-5840 GCA_033852015.1 Desulfobacula sp. | reverse complement strand
CAGGAATTATTCAAAGGTCTCCCATTACCTTTTTGAATAGGCTATAATGATAAAATTTAATTTCGAAGTTGATGAAAAATTTCTTGTTGATGGCTTTAAAAGATATAGACGACAACATGCGGTTCGAAATATCTGGTTTGTTTTAAAGATAGTTCTTTCAATTCTTTTTTTGATTCTTTCATTATTTTCTATATATCATGAAGATTACATACTGGTATTTTTCTTTGCTGTTATAATAATCCTAATGCTATATGGGCATAAAATTGATTACCTCCTTATTAAGTATCGCTGTCGTAAGTCACCGCGCATCAACGAAGATGTCGAGATTACTTTAAGTGAAAATAGATTCTGTGCCGTCAGTTCGAAAACTGAAACTAAGGCTAAGTGGTCAATTTTTACAAAAGCTGTCGTTTTTCGTGATGGGTTTCTACTTTTTCAAGGACCAAAAGTGTATAATTGGTTGCCCTTGAATAAAATTTCAGAAGGAACCATTGAAAAGTTAATTGATCTTTTAAAAAATAACATTGAAAATTATCATGTCATAGAACAACCACTTCAAACGGACACTCGCTTCCCTCGCGACTGAATTAAAGCATTAAACTTTATGCAAAAAAAAAAGAAAAACTCCATTCTTGACCATATGAAATTTGAAAATTATTTAACATCTAAAAAAAAATCAAGAATGGTTTGGTCAAAAATTGAGTCCCTCTAAATCTTGAAATGTAACAAATCGTTGCAGCGGACCGCTGGGGGCGGCTTTCCAGAAATTTGTGGCAACTTTTAACAGTGTTGCCCTCAACTAAGTTTAGTGGAACCCAGTACCCTCCCTGCGGTCGGCGGCCCCTGAACTCCAACGTTCGGTGTCAAAAGATCATAACTCAAAGAAATAAAGGTTACATGTGGGCCAAATCCTGTTTAATCTAAAATATGCGAAAGCATTCAATTTTTTTGGCCTTCTAAAATATGGCATTTCTGAAAGTCAGAATATTTTTAACAGATTAAACCTTAGCAAAATCAGCAGTGCCTATTTTAAATTAAGTACAGAACTTCTCAAGATTTACAAAAACCTGGCCCATTACACAATCACTGAGCAAGGCACCATTTTGGAAAACACTACATGTGTACAAAAATTCAAAATCACACTCTTATCTGCCATCGCTAAAATGTTAAGAATCTTCAAAATTTTGCAACCGAACAAGTCGTTGCAGCGGACCGCAAGGGGCGGCTTTTTTGAAATTTATAGCAACTTTAAAACTATGTCACCTTTAATCAAGTTTAGTGGAACCCTTGTTCCCTCCCTGCCGGTCGGCGGCCCCTGAACTCCAACGTTATAAATTAAAACCGTCCCAATAATGTCAAACTTAAAGCAAAATATCACTGATAAACTGGAATGGATTGAAAGCTTAGATTCTTCTCCAGAAACTCATAGAAACAATATTATCCAATTCAATCAAGAAGTAGAGTTGTTAATTGAAATGGGTGATAGAGCTGTCTCTCCGTTAATAGAAAAACTATTTAAATCCAAGAATCGATATGTGCTCTGGGCCGCCGCATGGGCTCTTCGTGAAATTGGTAACAAAAGAGCACTTGATGCTTTTTGGTATGCATCAAAAAAATACCAATCTGATATTGGATTACAGCGTGACTTTATACTTGGCATCTGTACGTTTCAAGATAGAAAAATATCAAAAGCTCTTATTGAGCTACTTAAAAAAAGAAATAATTCTTTAGCCTCAGTAGCAATTAGAGGCATAGGGCTTTTAAAAGAGAGTCGTGCCGTACCTTTTTTAGTGGATTTATTTCTGAATGGAACTCAGGAAGAGTATGCATTGGTTATTCCGGGTGAGTCAAAGCTTCCTGGTGTTCATGTAAAAAAAATGATCATTGAAACTTTAGGAGAAATACAAACCAATAAATCAATGAATGAATTAAACACAATATTGTACATTGATTCTAAAAAATTTCTGGAGTCTCAACATTTCGATCGATTAAAGTGTGATGTAATAGTAGCTCTTTCAAGGTATAATAATAGACTGGCAAAAGAAATGGTAACTAAAGCCTCAGATCACCCAATTAAAGGAGTTAAAAGGATTGCCAAAAAATATTTGCTTAACTGGAATTCGTGATTTGAGTAAATTTATAACAAGTCGTTGCAGCGGNNGAACTCCAACGTTATGTTTTTAAAAGGTACTCATGACTAAAACTGTCATCATCACTGGAACAAGCAGAGGTTTAGGATTCTCTCTTGCTGAATACTTTCTCAAAAAGGCTTGGAAAGTATATTGCGTAGTTCGCACTATAAATGATGCTGACAAGATGAAAAATATCAATCGAGATTTTTGTTTTCCAATAGTCTCTGATATAGCTTTCGATACAATTCAATCAGATATAGAGTCAATCTTCTCCGGATCAGAGAGAGTAGATGTTTTGATCAATAATGCTGGAGTCGGTGGTAGTGGCTCATTGATATCAAATACTTCAGTGGCTAATACAGAGAAACTTCTTGATGTTCACTGTCTTGGTCCGATGAGAGTCACAAAAGCTGTTCTTCCCTTTTTGAATAAAGACAGTATCATAATTAACATTTCGTCCAGATTTGGTTCCATTACGAAAGTCGCTTCAGGAGAACTTGACAATATTTCTTGTTCCTACTCTTATCGCATTGCTAAGGCAGCACAAAATATGTTTTCTCAATGTTTAAGTCGGGAATTCAAAGATTCAACTTTAAAGATATGTGCTATACACCCTGGAAAATTGAAAACAGATTCAGGTTCTGTTGATGCTGATAAAGAAGCAACAGAAGCAGCAGAAAAACTATATTCATTGCTCGACACTATTGAAAATGGAAAATTTTATAGTTTGTTTGAAACCGAAATCAACTGGTAAAACTCAAAACATAACCGGTCATTGCAGCGGACCGCGAGCCACTTATTCGCTCGGCGACCCTTGAACTCCAACGGTCTTACTACAAAATTCGATTGACAGATTTCGTATTGTGCAATATATTGTACAAGTACGCTTAAGAAACGGAGGAATTCAATGAGAGCAATTACATATACAAGCGCAAGAAACAATCTTGCCAGCACAATGAAAAAAGTCTGTGACGATCATGATCCTATTATTGTCACTCGTAAAAACAATGAGGCTGTAATACTTATGTCTCTTGAAGATTATGAGTCTCTTACTGAAACAGCATATCTGATGCAAAGCCCTAAAAATGCAAAAAGGCTTATTAATTCAATCAAAGAATTAAATGATGGCAAGGGCCAAGAAAGAGAAATGCTTGAATGAAAATTTTGTTTTCTGAAAGCGCTTGGGAAGATTATCTTTTTTGGCAGAAAACGGACAAAAAGACTCTTAAACGGATCAATCTACTCATCAAAGATATTCAGCGCAATAAATATGAAGGGCTTGGCAAACCAGAAGCTCTTAAACACAATCTGTCTGGTTATTGGTCTAGAAGAATAACTAACGAGCATCGGATCGTCTATAAAATTGAAAATAATTCTATCTTAATTGCTCAACTCAGGTACCACTATTAATTCGACACAACCCGTCGTTGCAACGGACCGCAAGCGGCAAACCACCCGCCTTAAACAATCCCTTGAGGCATTGGAGGAATTTTCTCCCCGCCAAGGACATATCCACCATCCAGTCGCAATACACTTCCCGTCATATAAGATGCATCCTTAATAATAAACATACAGGCCTTGACCACATCTTCTACAACACCTGTCCGCTTGAGAAGCGTATGATCGATCAAGGATTTTTTTTCTTCATCACTTAACACCTCTTTCCAGCCACGAGTCTCTTTTGCATGCCGGGTATCAAAAATGCCCAACATAATCTCATTGACCCGGATATGTGGGGCTCCCATACGGGCCCAGGTTTCTGTCAAAGAAGAGATTCCTCGGTTGGCCAGAGCATATCCATCATTAAAGATTAATGCTGCTGGGCCGGAACGGCCGACAATACCGGCGATGGAAGAAATATTAATCACACATGCCTGTTCAGCATTTTTCAATAACGGCAACATGGCAGAAAATACCCATCGCTTAGCTTTCAATGTGGTTTCTATTTCCAGATCCCATTGATCTTCAATATACTCACCATGCACAGTAGGCCACCCGCCCCGCTCAATGTTGTTAATCAAAATATCAAGGCACCCATATTTTTCTTTAATAATATTAGCCAGACGTTCTATATCCTTCACCGATCGAAGATCTGCTTGCAGAATCACATGCTTTGCACCGGAAGCTAAAAAGTCTGCCTCCATTTTTTTAAAAGAATCCTCCCAGTCGTGACGGGTCAAAACAAGACAAGCGCCTTCTTTTGCCAAACCCAAACCGATGCCCTTACCTATACCTTTGACCGCACCCAAAACCAGAGCAATCTTTCCTTTGACCTCCATTATAAATTATCCTTTAAATTTCATTTCTATGCCAAACAATTTATATTGTATCCATTGTAGCCCCAGATCTAAAAGCACTTCATCATTCTTTCGAACATCATCTAATATATGTTTTGGAGTACCCAGCCCTTTCAATAAATCCTGTTCAAAAATCTGTCTACGGAACTCATCAATATTATAGAGCGCCAAATAAAAGGCATCCGCCTGTTCTATGTCAAGCATACCCGGAAGCATGGTATTTTTAGCACTGATCAAAGCCATTAATTTATCATTTTGGGTATTATGCTGTTCCACATCCTGACCACTGAGCCAGTCCTTTACACTTTGACCGGTCTCATTCCCAAATCCTTTGCAATGATCTTCTTCAATTACGGCAAAATATTGAGTAATCTGCCCAGTATCTCTGGATCTTGCTATGGCCCTGGCTAAAGGGTACATTCGACAGGAACCCGGTCGGTCCGGATAAACAGAACACCCCTTCGATGTAACAAAGGGACAAGCATGCCCTGTCTGGGGATTAAATTTAAATTCAATAATAGGCAAACCGGATTCTGGTCCTACATGACGGGACGTAAACTTGCGTAAAAATTTTTGAGATGGCATTCCCATATTATTTTTCATACGCAAAACATCATAAGGGGTCAGGGCCTGACTTAAATCTCTACAACAATCGTTAAAACATCTATTTTGACTGCTACAATCAAATTTCATCGGATCATTAAGGCCAATGGGTATCATTTCTTGGATCATAATTTTTCCTCTTGTACGCGTTCAGCAAATTTAATTCTCATATAAATTATCAATATTTCGATATAATATCCAGCCTCTTTTTCCCTATTTAATCGCACTATATCTTGTGCCTGATAATACTATTTTCTAATAGATATTGTTTTTATTCTCAACCTAAAAAACAAATAAAAATAGGGGGCAAAGTTTTTTGAAAATTTCTTGACAACAATGGTTATAGAGTGATATTTCCTTAACGTTATGCCAATCTAATCAATAAGTAAGATATATATTTTTTTCTTAAAGTTGATGGATAGCGAAAGGATTACCTGGTCGAACCCGTAACGGTTCTGGCCTATTTTGTTTATAAATAAAGTCGCACAACGTATTGTGCAAATTTTTGATTAACTTAAATTATGGAGGTATTTTAAATGCCATCTTTTGTAATCACAGACAAATGTGACGGATGCAAAGGCGGGGATAAAACAGCATGTATGTACATCTGTCCCAATGACCTGATGGTTCTCGATGCTAACGAAATGAAAGCATACAACCAGGAGCCAGATCAGTGCTGGGAATGTTATTCATGCGTAAAAATCTGTCCTTCCCAAGCCATTGAAGTTAGAGGATACTCTGATTTCGTACCCATGGGAGCTTCTGTAGTTCCTATGATGGGAACTGAGGATATCATGTGGACTTGTAA
>JAWSVH010000039.1:0-1597 GCA_033852015.1 Desulfobacula sp. | reverse complement strand
TAAAAAAATAACGCTTTTGCAGGTAAATGTCATATCACCTGCTGACCACAAGCGCAACTGCTTCTCCCCCACCCAGGCAAAGAGAGGCAAGACCGGTATGTAAATCTTGTTTTTCCATTTCATATAATAACGTTGTCAACACCCTGGCACCGCTGGCACCAATGGGATGCCCCAAAGCCACACTGCCGCCATTAACATTAACTTTTTCCGGATCAAGCTCCAGCACCTTATTAATCCCCACCGAACTGCCGGAAAAAGCCTCATTAATTTCAAACAGATCCACATCTGAGATGGATATCCCCTGTTTTTCCAAAACCCTGGGGATAGCATAAATAGGAGCCATCAGGACATACTTCATATCTGCACCATAAGATGCCTGGGCACCAATGTGTGCCAAAATTTTACACCCCAACTGATTGGCTTTTTTTTCACTCATCAAAACAAGAGCTGATGCTCCGTCACTGATCACAGAAGCATTACCCGCAGTTCCCACACCATCTTTTTTAAAGGCCGGTTTCATTTTTGATAAAAACTCCAGGCTTGTTTCCTTAGAGCATTCATCTGTATCAAAAGCAATGGAGCCCCCTTTTTTCTGGGGAATATTTACGGGTGCGATTTCATCCTTAAATCGCCCCTGGGAAATTGATTTACAGGCCCTTTTATAAGACAGCACCGCAAATTCATCCTGATCCTGCCTGGATATTCCCCATTTTTGGGAACACAATTCATTGGACATACCCATATGAAAATCATTGACCACATCCCAGAGCCCATCATGAACCATATGATCCTGAATATCCCCTTTACCCATCCGATATCCCCAGCGAGCATCTTTCATATAGTAAGGTGCCATACTCATATTTTCCATTCCACCAGCCACCACCACTTCAGCATCTCCCAACTGAATCGCCTGAGCGGCAAGCATCACCGCTTTCAATGAAGATCCGCACACTTTGTTTACCGTAATGGAAGCAACATCCCAGGGAAGTCCTGCCTTTACAGCAGCAAGTTTCCCCGGATTCTGTCCATATCCGCATGGCAATACCATGCCCATGATACATTCATTAACCTGTTCTTTATCAATACCTGCCCTTTTAATAGCTTCGGCAATCACATGGGCACCCAGATCAACGGCGCCGGTTTTACTTAATGAACCGCCAAAACTTCCCAGTGCAGTCCGTGTCGCACTAACAATAACCGCATCATTCATGTCAAATAATCTCCTTGGCAAATTGTTTTACATGTTTCTCCGATATTTTCCACCGACCTCATATAATGCCTGGGTGATCGTTCCCAGGCTACACACCTGAACTGCATCAACCAGTTGCTCAAATATATTTGCTCCACTCAATACCACGTGTTTTAATTGTTCGATTGCTTTTTCGCTATTATCTGCATGGGCTTTTTTAAATGCGCTTAACCGATCAAGCTGCCTTTTTTTCTGGGCATCGGTGGCCCTTGAAAGTTCAAGGTGATCCGTCATATGGATATAGTCTGCATCCGGATCAATAAAAGTATTCACCCCAACAAGGGGAAGTTTGCCAGAATGTTTTAAATACTCATAATACATGGATTCTTCCTGAATTTTACTCCGCTG
>JAWSVH010000038.1:0-57395 GCA_033852015.1 Desulfobacula sp. | reverse complement strand
TGGCATGAAAACACTTATCAATGTTTTCTTGCTCAGAATAAATTTTCAGATCTATCGTCCGTTTGGATTGAGTGATGAACTGGTCTTGAATATGAGCAAGATCTCCAGCAACAAGAGCAAAAAGGTAACTTGGTTTTTTAAACGGATCTTCCCATCGGACAAAGTGTCGGTTATTGTCAAGATCACCAAAATCAACCAGATTACCATTGGAAAGCAATACCGGGTATTGGGTTTTATCCGCTATAATGGTGCATGAATAGACAGCCATAACATCCGGTCGGTCTAAAAAGGGTGTGATTTTCCTGAATCCTTGAGCCTCACATTGCGTACACAAAATATTTTCAGACGCATATAATCCTTCAAGGCTTGTGTTCTCTCGAGGATTTAGAATGTTCGTGATCTCAAGTTCAAATTCATCCGGGGTATTTTCAAGTGAGAAAAATTCATTATCTGCTTTATATTCTTGGGGCAGCAGAACCATACCATTTGCAACAACTGATACGATTTTAAAATTTCCTTTATCAAAAATAAGACGAGTATCTTTATTTTTAGAAGATATTTTTTTTTTTATGATTAGATTTGAGGTTACTCGGGTTTCATTTTTTCCAATATCAAAGGTCAGGTCCACTTGCTCAATTAGAAACGAAGGAGGTGTGTAATCTTTGAGGTAGATTGTATTTGGTGTTTTCATAATTTAAAAGGTAAAACTTGAAAGTTAAATTGTCAATTAAAGATAAGGATACTGAAGTTAAGTTTAACAAGTATTTGGGAGTAAATTTTATCTATTTGGATTGTGAAAATCGTTGACTTGTGGGATTTTATAGAGAATAATTGAAAACTAATTTGTGATATTTAATTCTTGAAAAGAAAACTTAGGAGAATTGGAAAATAAAGAATGGCAGATTCGCATAATCAAGAAAATTCAGTAAAACCAGATCAGATCATAGAAATAGTTATTCGACGCCGGTGGATACTTATTATTTCTTTTTGTATTTTTATTACGATTGGCTTTTTTTATACGCTCACTTCGTCACGGATTTATGAGGCATCTACAACGATTCTTATTCAACCTCAAAAGGTGCCAACAGACTATGTCCAGTCGATTGTGACGACGGGCTCAGCTCAAAGAATCAATACGATTTCTCAACAGATATTAAGTCGTACAAATCTTGAAAAGATTATCAAAGAATTTGGTCTTTATGAAGGTCAAGAGGCTATGTACCAGGAGGATAAGGTAGATAGCATGAGAAAAAAAGTTGTTGTGACCCAAAAAAGCGGACGGCATCAGGGCACGGAGGCCTTTGCTGTATCATTTACCGGTACGGATCCTAAAATAGTAATGAATGTCGCTAATAAACTTGCTACTTTTTTTATGGATGAAAACCTCAAAGCTAGAGAGACACAAGCTATTGGAACCGGCGAGTTCCTTGAGTCTGAATTGAAAAAAATTAAAACAAAACTTGAAGGCCGAGAAAAAGAATTGGCTGCCTATAGAGCTGCATATATGGGAGGTTTGCCTGATGAGTTGGAAACAAATTTAAGAACGCTTGATAGACTTCAAGTTCAATATTCTGATTCGTTAAATTCCCTTAGGGGTTCTCAAAATGCAATAGCACTTTTAAAAAGTCAAATTTCACGGTTAAAGGAAATGCAACAGCGCAATGCCTTTGCATTGCAGCCAGATGGTTCGGTTATAGGAACATCCAATTTGTCTATAACACAGCAGCAGTATGAATCAGAAAAAAGACAATTGGATGAACTGTTATTTAAGTACACGGCAAAGCATCCTGAGGTTGTTAGATTAAATAAGAGTGTGGCTAAGCTTAAAGAGAAGGTTGAAAAAGAGAAAGAGGAAAAGAAAAAGGATGCTGGCAGCCCTGGAAAAGGTTTGCCAGAAGCCGTCTCTTCAAATAATAATGTTTTATTCCAGCATAAATTTAATCTTACCCAATTGGAAAATGAAGTCAGCAATACGAAAAGAAATATCTTGCAGATAAAAAAAACAATGCAGGTTTATCAGAAAAGGGTTGAAGATACTCCTAAAAGAGAGCAGGAGCTTCAATCTATTCAAAGGGATTATAATAATATACGAGACAGTTATAACTCTCTTCTCGCCAGACGGCTTGAGGCTGAGTTAGCGGTTAATATGGAAAAGAAACAAAAAGGGGAGCAGTTTCGTATTATTGATTATGCGCGGCTTCCTGAAAAACCTATTTCACCGGATGTCAAAAAGATGTTTGTGCTTTTCCTTGGAATAAGTTTCGGATTAGGTGGTGGGATTATTTTTTTACTTGAATTTTTAAACCCAGTTATCCGAAGAGAAGAACAGGTCGAAATTGAAATTGGCCTGCCAATACTGGCTTCTATTCCGCCATTGGAAAAACCAGGAGATGCGAAGAGAAAGAGGCTTGAACTTGTTGCATTTAGTGTTGTTTCTTTGTATGCAGTGGTCATATTTTCATTGTTTGCCTTTTTGAATATAAAAGGTATTGATAAGACTATTGAGCTTGTTAAACCATATATCAATATTTAGCATTGGAGTTGTCTTTTGGGTAAAATTTTTAAAGCGCTGGAAAAATCACAACAGAGTGTCGGAAAACAACAAAAGGATATTAATACTTTTGAGAGTGAAACCATATCGGATTATCCTTCATTGAGTGTTCATGGCGTAGATAAACCAAAGACTCAGAGTGCAAAAATAACCATGAAAATTGATCCAATGCTGGTTGCCGCCCTTAAACCACAATCGGTTGAAGCAGAACAGTTTCGGCTTTTGAAAAACAATATTCTGTTTCCCGAAAAAGGAACACCTCCAAAATGTATTATGATAACAAGTTCTTCTCCAGGAGATGGTAAATCTTTTGTGGCAGCAAATTTAGCGATCAGTTTGTCTCAAAATATTGATGAACATGTGCTTTTGGTAGATTGTGACTTGAGATCACCATCGATTCATTCTCTGTTTGGACTTGGAAACACAAAGGGGTTGAGTGAATATCTTTCTAGGGCAGAACCTTTATCCTCTTTGCTTGTTAAAACAGCCTTAAATAAATTGACGCTTCTTCCTGCTGGAGAAATCCCTTCAAATCCTTCGGAACTTTTGTCATCTGAACACATGAGGCAGCTTATCCATGAATTCAAACAAAGATATAATGACCGGTATATTATTATTGATACTCCTCCGCCTTATTTGACGTCAGAAACAGGTGCTATCTCTAGACAGGTTGATGGGATTGTAATTGTAGTGCAACAGGGAAGGACGCGAAAGCAAGACTTGCTGGACCTGATAGACGTTTATGGAAGGGACAAAATTATGGGTGTTGTGTATAATTTTGCCAGAAAAAAAGTGGGGTATGGTTATGGCAAATATGGTTATGGCCAATATGGTAAAGCGTAAAAAATGCTTAGACTTTTAAAACAATATTTTCCGATAAGGAATATTTTGTTCTTTTTGTTTGAAGGCGTCTTTATTTTTATGTCTGTTTGTTTGTCTTTTTTGATTTTAACCCAGCCTGAGTCTTCAGTATTTAGCCTGATATTATTTTTTAAAATAACACTTATTACTTTCATCTGTCAGACATGTCTATATTATAATGACCTGTATGATTTTGAAATAGCAATTTCGATTCCTGAAGTAGGGATCAGGCTTCTTCAGGCGCTTGGGGTAACATCAATTGCGTTGGCAATCATTTATTTGGTATTTCCTGCTGTTATTATAGATCAAAAAATCTTTATTTTAAGTGTTTTATTTTCATTGGTGTTTATCATTGGCTGGCGAATTATCTATATCTGGGTTTTAAACAAAGGTTTTTTCAATGAAAGCATTATTATTTTAGGTTCAACACCCTTGGCGCTTGATATAATCGGCACAATTAATAAGACCATTGATTGTGGATATAATGTCGCTTTGTTAATACCTGATTCAGAAAAAGAGGTCATAGATGAAGTAATTGCAAATAAAGTTTTAGTTAATTGTGATAAAGAAACATTTTGTTCCGTTGCTTTGGAGATGGGTGTAAAAAAAGTGGTGGTTGCTTTGAGGGAAAAAAGAGGCGCTTTCCCAGCAAAAGAGTTGCTTAAGTGTCGGACTGAAGGTATCGAAATTCTTGAGGGAACAACTTTCTATGAGATGTTGACGGGAAAGTTGATCGTAACAAACTTGAATCCATCATGGTTGATATTTTCAGAGGGGTTTCACAAATCCAAATTTAAAACTTTTGTAAAACGAGTTGAAGATATCTTATTATCAAGTGTCATGCTATTTCTATTTTTTCCCTTACTTTTGTTGACAGCTATTTTTATAAAACTTGAATCGAAGGGAGCTATTTTTTTTTCCCAGGATAGAGTTGGACAAAATCAAAAAGAATATACAATACATAAATTTCGATCAATGGTTCAAGATGCTGAAGAAAAAACAGGGCCTGTCTGGGCTCAGACAAATGATAATAGAATTACCAGGGTGGGGAGAATTATAAGAAAATTCAGAATAGATGAATTGCCCCAATTATGGGATGTTTTTCTTGGTAAGATGAGTATGGTTGGTCCTCGACCAGAACGTAAATATTTTACCAAAGAGCTTGAGAAGCAGATTCCTTATTATGTGGAACGGTTTAAGGTAAAGCCTGGTTTGACTGGCTGGGCACAGGTCTCATATGATTATGGATCAACAGTTGAAGATGCTATAGAAAAGCTCAATTATGATCTTTTCTATATAAAAAACTTATCCATCACTATGGATATAGTTATAATTCTTCGGACTATTAAAACAGTGTTGTTTGGCAGAGGCGCCAGGTAATATTTAAAGCACTGGCGGTAAAAATAATTTGTTTTTAATTAATTTCGATATAATCGAAAGGGCGGAGCTATGTTCTTTTTGGAAAAAAATATAAGATGGTTTGTCGTCTTGATCTTCTTAGTAGGATTTTGTGTGCCTTCTGTTTCTATCGCTGAAGAAAAAACAACAGCGTATAAAATTGGTATTGGCGATATCTTACGCATCAATACCTGGAAAGAGCCGGATTTGTCTTTGGAAGCGGCAATGGTTAGAAGTGATGGGAAAATAACATTCCCGCTGCTTGATGATATTCAGGCACAGGGTTCAACGACCATGGAGCTTAAGGCTGAAATCGAAAAAAAGATCAAAGAGTTCGTGGAAGAACCGAATGTGACGGTTACACTTGCAAATCCTGTTAGCCAGAAATTTTATATTTTAGGAGAGGTGATCAGAACAGGAGAGTATTCGATTGTTAAAAAATTAACTGTCATGCAAGCGTTTGCACTTTCTGGTGGTTTTACTGAATGGGCCTCCAAGAATAAAATTCTATTGATTAGAAGAAGTGAAGGTTTAGAGAAAACCATTACTATTAAATATAATGATATTCTTAAAGGTAATTTCAGTAAGGATATTTCTTTGAAGGCAGATGATACGATTATCGTGCCTTAAATAATATTTTTTAAAAGGAGAGTGTTATGAATATTTTAGATAAGACCACAATTTTAATAATTAATTTTATACTTTTTTTTGTTGTCTTGATTTTAGTACCCCCGGCTTTTTCTAAAGTGATAACACAATTTGTCCCTAGCTTATCAATTACGGAAGAGTATACAGATAATTATAATGAGACTGAAAACAATGAAGATGATGAGTTATCTACTATTTACAGTGCCGGATTTTCTTTTGGGATTATAGATAAAAATGCAAGCCTGTTTTTAAATTACAATCCTGAGTATACCGATTATTCAGATCATAATGAGGATGATTCTTGGGGCCACACTCTTTTAATAAATGGCCAAAGTCAGGTGTCTAAAAATACCAATCTTACTTTTTCTGAAAATTTTGTGAGAGATTTAAGTCGAACGGATAGGACAAACAGTTTGGAAAAACATGATGTCAATATAACTTCCGTCGGCGCCCGATATGAATTTGGTGCAAAAGACGCTTTTGGGATTAATTATACGTATTCTTTTGATGATTATGAAAATCAAAACTTAGATGAATATTCATCTCATACTCCATCGGTATTTTTTTCTTATTGGTTTACACCCCAGTTCGGGATGGATTTAAATGCATCATATGAAAAAACCAAATATGATATTTCAAATGATGACCCTGAAACATGGGCAGGTGATATTAGATTGTTAAAAAATATGACCCGGCATTTTGATGTCTATATTTCTTATGCGCATACTTTTACACAACAGTCATCCGGAGACCATTTCGTATATAACCCTTCTGTTGGTATCGACTGGGAACCTGCAAAAGATACTGGTATTAGTATCGGTGTCGGTGTGCTTTTTCAGGAATGGGATAATCAGAATTCTGATGATTCTCAGGATTTTTTTCTTGATCTGGATCTATATAAAATCTTTGATTTTAGTAGAAAAGGGACGCTTTCTCTCACTGGCTCCAGCGGTTATACTCCAACCAGTGATAGTGCAGCAAGCCTTGGATTCGAAATCTATTATGAAGTGGGGGCTTTATTAAGCTATAGATTGACTCGAAAGTTGACATCTGAATTAAATGCTTCGTACCAAATAAGTCAGTTCGATGAACCCGGTGTAGACAGGACAGATAATACGCTTGGGCTCGGTGGAGACCTGATTTGGACTCCGCTGCAATGGCTGACTTTAAGCCTTGCTTACTCATTTACGGATTTCAGTACAGATGTTGATACACGGGAAGATTATCAGGAAAATGTTGGATCATTCACTATCGGCTTCACACTGCCAAGGCCTGTGAGATTAGATGCACCAAACCCAAGAGGTAGCTTGGAAAACCGACTTTTTGATTAAATATTTATATTAAGAAATAGTGATAGTTTAAATGAACCTTTTAAAGATTACTTTTTCTATAAATTTTTTATGCTTACATAGAAAGTAGATAACTATCATTATGAAACCAAAAGCATGCGTAATTTTACCAACTTATAATGAGGCTGAAAATATACAGCTTGTTATACAAAACATTTTCAAACAGGCGACAAAAATTGCTTCCCATGATCTTCATGTGCTTGTTGTGGACGATAATTCTCCCGATAACACACAAGGTATCGTTCGTGAGTTGATGGATCAATATTGCAATTTACATTTGCTCACAGGACAAAAAAAGGGGTTGGGAGAAGCATATAAACGTGGGATTAAGTATGCTCAGGATCTATTATCTCCTGATCTGATATTTGAAATGGATGCTGATGGCCAGCATGATCCCAAATTAATACCGCTATTTATCTTGCTTGCAAATCATGGTTTTAGTTTGATAATTGGTTCAAGATTTGCTCCCGGGGGTGCAACACCAGATTTTTCTTTCTGGCGAAAAGCAATTAGTTTGCTGGGTAATTGGATGATCCGTTTTTTGGGTGGGATTCCAAGAATTCAAGATTGTACCTCTGGTTTTAGATGTATAAAGTCGGAGTCTCTTGCTAAATGTAATCTCAAATTTCTTTCAACCCGTGGCTATTCTTTTCAATCATCGCTATTGTGTGAACTTCTTCGTACGGGTGCAAAGGTGATTGAAGTACCGATTACTTTTCCTGATAGAATCCATGGGGAATCAAAATTATCACTAAAAGATCAAGTTGAATTCATAATAAATATTGCTAAAATTCGGTTTCGTCAATCGGAAGAATTTGTTAAGTTTTGTGTGGTTGGTTCTTCTGGAGTAATTGTTAATCTCAGTCTATATATAGTGTTAACGCGTCTATTTAGTATCGATTTTAAAATTGCTGCTCCTATTGCTATTGAGTTTTCAATTCTTACAAATTTCTTTTTCAATCATATTTGGACATTCAAAAATCGTAATTCAAAAGCTTCATCATTTATAAAATTATTTAGGTTTCATTTTGTTGCCGGATTAGCAGGTATTATAAATTATTTAATCTTTTTGGCTTTAATGTGCTTGCCCTATTCGTATGATATTATAGCGAATCTAATTGGTATCGGCGTTGGAATGTTTATAAATTATTTTTTAAATTCATTATGGACATGGCGTGAAATTAAGCTTCAACAAAATCTGCCAAAACAGAATCAAATATCATCAAATAAAAATCATAAGGCACCTTAAAAATGTTGTTTATAACATTTAAATTAGATAGAAAATGGAGCTGTTCATGATTGTGTTTAATTCAATAAAAAAACAGAGCGCAGAGAAGACGCTTCTTGTCGGTTTTTTTCTTCTAATGATATTATTGCAGTTCATTAATTTATACAGCTTAACACAAATATACACACAAGATGATTATCTGAGTGCCTTTTTACCTGATGGATTACATGATTATGGATGGTACTTTTATATCGCTGGGCGTATAATACCAGGTTATTTGCTAATTTCATTGAATCAAGGTTTTGCCGATTTTTGGTTTTCATTAACCGCCCATATGATTATGATTTTTACTTGCTTTTTATTCATATCTGTTATGGTAAAACAGTTGGTTAAAGGCTCCAAATTACCTTTCTATATAATCTTAGCCGCAATCACAATCGCTTTTTGTCACCCTTACTGGTTTGATATGTTAAGGTTTAAAGTAAACTCATTGCCTATTACTCTTGGTTTATTATTTGCGATGTCAGCTATTGTAGCAAGAGCTCATGCATCAAATAAATTACTGATTGTAATTCTTCAACTCCTATCCATCTCATGTTTTCAGACAATTGTTTATTTTTTTATTGTTTTTGAACTATTGTACTCGTTAATCTCTTATGAGAAGAGAGGGTTCAAAGATTTGTTTGAAGGAATTTTAATATCAGTTGTTGCAATGGTATTATATTTATTGGAGCTGAAGCTTTTTGCGGGGGGATTTTCTGAGATTATAAATGCATCTGATTCTGTCAGGCGAATGCATATCGGAGGAATACAGAGAGGGAGTTTTTACTTGTCTATTGCCTCCATCTTAGAATTTGTTTTTTATAGTTTTAGAACGTTATTTTTAGATGAGGCTATATTTAACGGATATAGCAAGTTAATAATCTTAGCCTTTTTGTTTAGTTCAGTGTTAGTTCTCTTTAAAAAATTAAATCATAAAACATTTGAACTTTTAAGCATCTTTGGCATGTTGTTTTTTATGTTTTCTAGCCCGGTACATGCTGTTATACAAGAGGACCATTATTCAAACAGGATTTTGATTCATGTAAGTTTAATTATTGGTATTATTCCCGTGATTTTCCAGCAATTCAAATTGGATAAGAAATATTTAATTCTAGCCATTTTGGTATTGCCAGTCACATTGCTATTCAATAGTTATCATGTGGCATCATTATACAAAGACTCGTTTAATCAACAACAAAAAATAATACAAGAAATTGAGACGGACTTTTTTGAAAATAAAGCCAAGAGCTTGAGTATAAAAGCTGTAGCTCATCGAGGTACACAAGAGTGGGATGAATTATCAAAAGGCATATTATATACACCCCAAATATATGCACACTCATCTACGTACGAAATGCTTTCGCATGGGCATAGGATACCATTTTTTCGAGATAAACGCTGTGAATTTAAATCAGAGGTTGTGAATAAAACTGAAAGAAAATTTTATTCAATGGAAATAGATGCGGATGGTTGTGCGATGGTAACCTATGCTGCTACAAAAAACCAAACGGAAGAAAATAAATTTTATCTGTTTTTGAAAGGAATAAAGAAATCATTAGAGGGTTTGTAATCTTATCCCAAAAAAAGAACATTGATACAAGGATATAATCATTAAAAGTGCATTCAAAAAGCTCAATAATCAGATCCCCCTTTTCATTGAAAATGGGGAAAAATCTATTTTAAAGGTTTTTAAAGGGTCTTATGGCTTTGGTAGAAAAAAAAACAATTCTTCTGACATTTGATGTTGAAGATTGGTTCCAGGTAGAAAATTTTAAAAGATATATCCCTTTTTCAAGCTGGGAGTCTCAACAATGGAGAGTTGAGAAAAATACGCATACTATTTTAAATCTGCTTGATTCTTTTGCTTTTAAACCCAAAGCGACTTTTTTTGTTTTGGGCTGGATCGCTAAAAGACATCCAAAACTTGTACGTGAGATTCATGAAAGGGGGCATGAAGTTGCAAATCATGGTAATCTGCACCATCTATGCACCAAACAACCATCCAAAGAGATTATTGAAGATTTAAGAACCGGCAAGAATTTACTTGAGGATATTTTGGGGGAAGGAGTTTATGGATACCGCGCACCCAGTTTTGCTGTAAGTAATGATATTTTGAAATTAATAAAAAAAACGGGTCACCTTTATGATTCCAGTTTTAATTCTTTTTCTATGCATGAAAGATATGGAGTTATAGATCTATCCAGTAGTCCTAAAAAAGGTGTTACCTATAAAATTTCCAATGGTTTTTTCGAGCTTCCCATAAGTAATGGTGTTATCTATAAGAAGATCATTCCTCTTGGTGGCGGGGGGTATTTTAGATTGATACCTTTTCCGTTGTTTAAGCTTGGCATGAATCAGGTTTTGAAAGAAGAAGATGCATTCCTTTTTTATTCTCATCCTTGGGAATTTGATTCAGGTCAGCCAAGAGTCAAACAAGCGTCAATGGGGTTTAAATTCAGGCATTATATTAATCTGAATCGAACCCAACAAAAACTTGAATCTTTAATAACCTGTTTCAAAAAATATAAATTTTCTACATGCATTTCTTACCTCCATAAAACATATGGAGAGCGATTTTGAAGTTACTCGATACCTTGGCATTTGATATCGATCATTATTATAGGATCAATAATATTTCTCCTTTTTTTAAACCACTCCTTTTCTTATCCGTATTGTTTCCTTTGAACAGTCTGTACTGTTTGGCAGTTCATCGACTTGGGACATGGATCAATCATAAATATGGTTATTACCAAAAGGGATCGCTTATTAGGGGGGGGCTAAAACTTTTTTATTGGATAGGCAGATATATCTGTATCATTTTTTGTAAAATCGAAATTGAGGAAAATGTTGAATTGGTCAGTAGCCTTTGCTTGTCCAATCGCGGTGGGATATTGCTAGGTGCTAAAAAGATTGGTAATAATTGTATTATTCATCATAATGTCACCATTGGCTATGGTTTTGGTCTTGGTCAAAAAATGGAGAGGCCTGTATTGGGTAACGATGTGTGGGTCGGACCTTCTTCGGTGATTTATGGAGATATAAAAATAGGTGATGGGGTGACTATAAAAGCAAATTCAATTGTAAACAAAAATATTCCTCCCCACTGTGTTGTTGGCGGTAATCCGGTTAGAATAGAAGAGCGTGGAGTTGACAATTCGAGGCTTCTTATGTCATCAACACTTTGATCGGTTAGTTTATAGGCAATTTGTGAGGGAAATGTTACAGCAAGATATAAAAAAAGATTTAGAAAGTCATTCTCTATCAGGACCAAAACGAGATGGAATATTTGAGTTTGCAAAATGTTTTATTTTTAATTATGGCCTGCAGGCAATGATCGTTTATCGATTAGGACAATGGATTTTTAATCGACAATATATTCAGCGCTTTTGTTTCATGAAATTAATTTTTTCTCCGATTTATTTTGTTTTAAACACAGGAATAAAATATATGTACGGGATTTCAATCAGCAGAAAAGCAACTATCGGACCTGGTCTATATATAGGTCATTTCGGTAATATAAGAATCGACAAATGTATTATTGGGGAGAATTGTTCTGTTCAGCAATCGGTTCATATTGGTCCTGAGAAAGGGAAAGGTTCAAATTCGCCTAAAATAGGATCAAACGTCTGGATCGGGGGACATGTGACGGTTTTTGGCAAAATTACCATTGCTGATGGAGCCACTGTCTCTGTAGGTTCAAATGTAACCCGTGATGTTCCGGGAAATTGTCTGGTTGTGGGCAATCCAGCCCGGGTCGTTAATAAAGGTTATGATAATACTAAGTTGCTTGGGTTAACTCAAAAATGAAATTTTTTAAAAATAGTTTTTATTTTTTCCTTTTGGCAGGCGCTTTTTTATTCACGTTTTTCCCTGTTTTGAAAGATCTTTGGGGGAGTTGGTACTATTCTGATGAATATTCGCACGGCTTTTTTATTATACCAATAGCGATCTATATTTGCTGGCAGAAAAAAGAACATTTGAGACAAATTTCTATAATAAATTCACGGATAGGATTGTTGGGATTTATACTTTCGATACTATTATATATTGGGGCAAAATTTGCTGGTATAGCCACTATTGCTTCATTTGCGATGATATTTTGTCTGATTGGACTTATATTATTTTTATACGGTTGGGAAATGATGAAGGAACTGATTTTCCCTTTATTTTTTTTGGCCTTTATGATTCCGGTTCCAGATCAAATTTATTCATCGTTAACAATCCCCTTACAGCTAATTGTATCTAAAATAAGTGTTTCAATGTTATCATCCATGGGTTTGGCTATCTTGAGAGAAGGTAATGTAATTTATTTGCCTGATCGAACCCTTGAGGTTGTTCAAGCGTGTTCAGGGTTAAGGTCGCTGATGAGTTTATGGACACTGAGCATCGTGATGGGATATTTTTCTTTGAGAAAAAATATTTTCCGCTTCACTTTATTCGTCTCTGCCTTACCAATCGCAATTGTTGTGAACATTATACGGGTTTCAATTTTAATAATAGTTTCATACTATTTTCAATATGACCTTGCTGCAGATTCAGTACATACTATTTATGGTTTGTTTGTTTTTTTTATAGCTTTGGCTACAATCTTTGGATTCCAAAAGGTAATGGTGATATGGGATACCCCAATAGATTCAAAATAGTTTTTGTTGTTTGTTGTCTATTATTAACTGGTGGTTTATTATATAGCAGACCTGGCCCCACATTGATTCAAAAGGCGTATTCTTTATCAGAAACATTGATTTCTTTTGATAATTGGAGTGCTTTGAATGATGTCCCATTGCAGAGCGATATTCAAGATGCTTTACAGTTGGACGATTATCTTTATCGACAATTTACAGATGGTTTTAATGTCATCACGGTGTATATCGGTTACTACTATACAAAAAGTAAGGTCGGGGCGGCTCATGACCCTTTGGTCTGTTTTCCAGGTCAAGGTTGGGAGCTAAGTAATCGTGACTATAGATCAATCGACTTATCTTCGGGTCTTGGAAAACTTTCTGTAGATTATGCGACAATGCAGGCAGGTAGAAATGATCGAAATACGGTTTTGTTGTATTGGTTTCAAGCGCAGGATAAAACGGCTTCTGATACATTAAGTCAAAAAATTATCTTGCTTTGGAAGAGTATTCCAACAGGTTTAGAAGAGAATGCTTTTGTTCGCCTGAGTATGGATAGACAAGGAAAATCATATGAAGAATGTCTTTCCACTCTTACGCAATTTGTTGAAAGTTTTTATCCTGAATTTTATAAATTTGTACAATCTGCACAACAACCGAGAGAAATGAAATGAGTCAATTTTTCTTTTTTTTCTCACTTGCAATGGTTCTTTACGTCTATGTTGGCTATCCTGGGCTAATTTTATTAATAGGATTTTTTAAAAATAAAAGAATTGGTAAAACTAATTTTGAACCATTTGTGACCGTAATTATAGCTGCGTATAATGAAGAAGAAAATATTGAGGCAACAATCAAAAATAAGCTTGGACTTGATTATCCGTCTGAAAAGATCGAAATCATAGTTGTTTCAGATGGTTCAACAGATAAAACTGAAGAAATAGTTAAGCAGTTCGAACATAGAGGTGTTCGATTGATTCGGCAAGGTCCTCGGGCTGGTAAAACCTCAGCCTTAAATCTGGCTGTACCCATGGCAAAGGGAGAAATTATCGTGTTTTCCGATGCCAATTCCATTTATGAAGGCAGTGCATTAAAAACCATATTGATGAGTTTTTCTGATCCGGATGTGGGGTATGTAACAGGCAAGATGACATATGCAAACCCTGATGGGACGGTTGTTGGTGACGGCTGTTCTGCTTACATGAAATATGAGAATTTTTTGCGAACATGCGAGACCAAAATAGGTTCCGTTGTTGGTGTTGATGGTGGTATAGATGCTGTCCGGAAAACATTGTATAAATCAATGAACCCAGATCAACTGCCTGACTTTGTATTGCCGCTTTGGGTTGTTAAACAGGGATTTCGGGTTGTTTATGAACCAGATGCTCTACTGTGCGAAGAGGCTTTAAAGGCGTCGGAAGATGAATATCGGATGCGAGTAAGAGTTTCACTTCGGGCACTATGGGCTTTGTTTGACATGCGAGAAATGTTTTCTTTGGGTGAAAACTCGCAGTATGCCTGGCAGATGTTTTCTCATAAATTGCTTCGCTATCTGTGTTTTATATTTCTGTTAATCGTATTAATCAGCAATTTTGTTTTGCTTGATCAGGGAATAGGATATGTAATGTTTTTTTTGTTACAGATCAGTGCCTATCTTTTAGCCATGATTGCTCCCTTGCTTGAACGCATCGGGATGAAATTAAAAATCATTCATTTTTGTTATTATTTTACCTTAATTAATTTTGCTTCGGGACATGCTTTTGTGAAATTTGCTATGGGTAAAAAGCAAATTCTTTGGAACCCTCGAAAAGGTTAATGTACTTATATTTTGATTAAAGTGCTTCATGTAATTGATAGTGGTGGCTTTTATGGCGCAGAAGTCATGCTGCTTAATCTGGTTGAAGAACAACTTCAGCATGGGGTTCAGCCAGTGGTTGCCAGTATTGGTGATCCCGGGGTGAAGGAAAAGGCTCTTGAGATTGAAGCCAGAAAAAGGGGACTTCCCCTTAAGATTTTTCGGATGCGGCCAGGTTTAAATATTAAGGGGATCAAGCAGCTGTTGAACTTTTGTGAAAATGAAGACTTTGACCTTATCCATTCACATGGGTATAAGGGCAATGTCTTATTGGGTCCTCTACCTAAGCTTTTCAGGAAAAAGCCAATGCTATCTACTGTTCATGGCTGGACAACTTCATCAGGTTTATCAAAGATGAGGCTCTATGAATGGCTTGATGCAATGAGTCTTCGGTTTGTTGATGGTGTGGTGTTAGTCAATAAAGGGATGCTTCAGAACTCGCGGCTTAAGCGTTTAAATCAAAAGAAACTTTTTGTCGTTGATAATGGTATTCCGGTGAATCCTCCTGATTCTGGTCGATTAAAACCCCTTGATTCAGATATTGTGGAATTTTGCCAGGATGGCTTTGTGGTGGGTTCCATTGGCAGGTATGCTGCTGAAAAGGGTTTTGATATCCTCTTAAGAGCTTTTTGCTTGCTCCTCAAACAGGTCAGCAAGGCAAAACTTCTCTTGATAGGAGAGGGGGGGATGCGTTTGCAATATGAAACAATCATTGCTGAGAATGATCTCACGGATCGGGTAATGCTTACTGGCTATCGGTCCCAAGCCTGGCAGTATCTTGATTTGATGCAAGTCTATGTCATTTCTTCTCTGACAGAAGGATTGCCAATAACGTTGCTGGAGGCTATGCGTAGTAAAATTCCAGTGATTGCTACTCGGGTTGGCGGTATCCCTGATGTGTTAAAAAATGGAGATTTTGGTACTATTGTTTCTCCTATGAGCGTTACGGAGCTTGTGACAGCGATTCTCAATTGTTTTTTGAATCGTGAAAAAATTTCGGGTCAGATTGATTGTGCGTATCAGAGATTTCATCAGAACTATAGTTGTCGAAAGATGTTCTTAAAATATAATGCTATTTATAAATCCATATCGGTATCCAGGAAACACAATGAATCTGACTGAAGCTAAGCATTTAATTAAGCATACAAGTATTTATGGAATTGGAAATATTCTTGCTCAAGTAGTTAGTTTTATAATGTTGCCGCTGTACACAGCATATTTAACACCAGCGGATTATGGAATAATGGCATTAATCGAGATTACAGTTGATTTAATTTCAATTATGTTAGGTCTGCAGATTTCGAGTGCTGTGACAAGATATTACTTTGAATTTTCGGATATCGACAAGAGGAATACGGTCGTTTCTACCTCCTACTGGTTAGCCTTTGGAGTATTAATCCTTTTTTTGCCGCTGCTATGGTTCATTGCCCCTTTTTTATCAAGCCAGATTTTTAATGATTTGCAATACTCCAACCTTTTCTTTGTGGCTATGCTCTCCATGACAATTGGAATGTTTAAGGAAATCGGTTTTGTTTATCTTCGTATTCGAGCAAAGTCAATTTCATTTTTTGTGCTCAATATGGCGATGCTGATACTTGTTGTTGCCTTAAATATATACTTTATAGCATATCTTCAAATAGGTGTTGTTGGAATTTTTTACTCTTCGTTGATCAATGTTTCAATCTTTTTTGCGACCTTGTCATGTTGGGTTCTCAAAGAAGTCGGTGTGAGGTTTTCTGGCAAAATTGCTAAACAAATGATTTCATATTCATTTCCTTTGATTTTTTCACAACTATTCAGGATATTGGTAAATTCATCAGATAAATTTTTTATAAATTATTTTTTTTCTCCTGTTGAAACAGGTATATACAGTATCGCTCAAAAGGTTGGAGCAGCATTAAATTCACTGGTAACTGTACCGTTTATGATGTCATATCAACCAAGAAGATTTGAAATCATGAGACGAGAGGATGCCCGTCAGGTGTATTCAGATATTTTGACTTACTTCTTTGTGATTATATGTACCTTGGGTCTAGGTTTAGCAATGTTGTCCAAGGAAATAATATTGTTGATGACATCAGAAGAGTTTCATTCTGCAGCAAAATATATACCACTTATTGTGTTGTCCATGATCGTTTTTAGTTTACGCTACCATTTCGACCTGGGTATTTTAATTAAAAAGAAAACAAAATATCTGGCCTATATAAATGGGGGTGTTGGGGTTTGCAATATCGCATTGAATATGGTTTTGATTCCTCATTTTAAAGTATTTGGGGGAATAATATCTATTTTTATCTGTTATGTGTTGGCTTCGTTCTTAAGGCTTTATTTCTCAAGGAAGCTATATGACCTGTATTTCGATTATTTAAAGCTTTGTGCAATTATAACTCTTTGTGTTGCAATGTATTTCATATCTGTTGTGACTCCGATTGATCAAATTGTTATTTCAATTGTTTATAAAGTTATATTGGTGATAATTTCTATCGTCTTTTTATTTTTGTTCAAGATATTATCTTTGGATTTAGTGTCTCAATTAATTAAGATGGTCTGGGCAAAAAAGACTACCAAAGCTTAAGTTATGCTTTGGTAATACCATCGCTTGATGTGGAAGTGGAAACGTTTTTGGATGAAGGGAAAAAGAGGAACCTGTTAAATGGCATTTTGGGTCTATCAACTTTATATAGTGAGTTATTTTTTACATCTTACAAATCGATTTCCGGTTTTGGGCCCTATCCGATTTGATATGCTTCTGTTTGTTTTTTTAGTTGGGGCAGCAGTTTTTGACTGGAGAAATAAAAGAAGATTGCTTGAAAACGAGATTTCAAAAAAGCTGATACTTTTGATCCTTTTCATATTAATATCGGTGCCGTTTGTTGAGTGGCCAGGGAGTGTTCTCGATCATGGCATAAAGTATTTTACAATGGGAACATTGTTTTTCTTTTTTACTGTTTTTTTTGTACAAACACCTAAACAGTTCAAAATATTTATTTATTTATTCTTATTTTGTCAAACTTTCAGGGTCCTTGAGCCCGTTTATTTGCATATTACAACAGGGTACTATGGAGATTTCGCATCTACCACTGGGGAAGCATTTTTAGATCGTCTCTCCGGGGCTCCCAATGATGTTATTAATCCAAATGGTTTGGCTATTATTATTGATACTATTGTTCCATTGTATTGGTATCTGTCGAGAGTCTCGCGGTTTCATAAATGGCTTGCCTACGCCATAATTCCTGTTTCAGTATATGCACTTTTACTTACTGGCTCACGTTCAGGGCTTGTCGGTTTTTTCGTGTTCTGCTTTTTGGTCTGGTGGAGAGGGAGAAAAAAACTTTTAGGTGTAATCTTGGGTATTGTTATTATTGTGGTATCCCTGCCTTTGCTTTCTGAAAATATGCAAGAACGGTATTTGTCTATTGTGTCAACAGACACAATCCATTCAGGAACAAAACAGGGGCGTATTGAAGGATGGAAACGTGATTTTAGCGTTGCGATGCACAAACCACTTTTTGGCCATGGGATAGGGACATCCTTAGAAGCCAATGTAAACAAGACGGGTGTCTATCTAGTTGCCCATAATCTAATGTTTGAAACTTGGCAGGAAATTGGACTAATAGGTCTTTTATTTTTTTCTACGTATCTTTATACTATTTGGAAGATTTTAGTGCGCTTTTTGGCTAGGGAAGAAATCCAGGATAAATTCGCACTGGCCATGGCAAATGGAGTAATTGCAAACTTTTATGTTAGTCTTGCATTCAGTGTTTTTAGTTATGGTTTATCAAGTTATAAATGGCATTTTATGGGAGGGGTGGTGGTCATATTGGGGGCAATAACAAAAAAGCAATTGGCCACGCAATAATTGTTTTATAAATTTTCAATCTTTTACCAAAGGAGTAATTTTGGATTATTTGATTAAATTAATAGAATTTGTACATACGATTGTAAAGCGATTTTATATCCAAAAAGTGTGTATTGTCATAACTGAATTGAATTCATTTAAAGAAATGGAAGTGGATGATAATACCAATTTTTTTACCCCTGATGTTGATGAGGTTAAAAAGCTTCATGAAAATCAGGAAATGGATTTAAAAGATTATGAATGGCCTTTATTAAAGAAAAAACTTGAAAGTGGTGTTTGGCACTGTATCGCTGCAAAAATCCAGGAACAGATAGTTGGCTACAGTTTTTATTCCACAAAAGAATGCTCTTTTGCAGGATCGAAAAAAATTAGTTTTAAATTACCCCAGAATACGGCATATGTGTTTAGGTCCTTTGTACATCCAAATTGTAGAAATAAAGGTGTGGGTCAAAAATTAATATTGTACCGCAGATTAAAATTGCTGAATTTAGAGAATACCAGCTCAACTTTTGCTGCAATAAATTCTACAAATTCAATTAGTCTTCATAATAGTTTAAAATTCGGATCTGTGATTGGTGCTGTTTTATTTGTAAAGATTCGTTCTTTAAATATAGTCTTGATTTCGAGAGGAATTTCAAAATATGGATTGGAAATATTAAAATAAAAAATGATGACCATTCAACCTCTTAATATCTTGTTTGTTGCTGATTATTTTCCTGCTTTGGAAAATGGTGGTACTGAACGACAGATGTATAACTTAATATCAGGCCTTGTGGATGCTGGGCATAGGGTTAAATTGATTGTTTTCAGAGATACACTTTTTACTAAAGAACAGAACACCCTGCCGGTAAAAGTTCAAACGCTTAATCTCCCTAAAATTTTTTCTGTAAACGCCTTACGAAGAGCCCAAGAAATAAGAAATATTGTAAAAGATGACAAGATTGATATCGTTCATGTTTTTTTTAATGATGCCGCAATTTTTACTCCATTTGCTCTTGCTGGTACCAAGGTTCCTGTGATTACATCGCGTAGGGATATGGGGATATGGTACACGTCCTTATATTTGTTTTGCCTATTCTTTGCCAATAAATTTGTAAGTGCCGTGGTTTGCAACTCTGATGCAGTGGCAGGTCTGACATGCCGCAAGGAATTATTGCCGAATAGAAAGGCGAACGTAATTTATAATGGGATTTCAGACTTTTGTGAAAAGTCAGATCAAAATCCATTTCCATTTGCTCTTGATCGACCTGTGATTGGACTTGTTGCAAATATCAGTCCTGTCAAGAATATGGTCGATTTTATAAACGCTGCAGCGGTATTGAATACGTCAGGATATAATTTTAATTATGTTATTGTTGGCGGGACTGTAGATGAGTACTATTTTGGAACGCTTAAACAAATGATCCAAGAAAATGAATTGAAAAATAACTTCTTTTTTATAGGAAGTTCTTCTTGTCCAAGAAAAATAATGTCTCATTTTTCTATGGGAGTTCTCACTTCAAAAAGTGAAGGACTGTCAAATACTTTGATGGAATATTTTGCTGCAAAACTTCCAGTAATATGTACGGATACTGGAGGTAACCCAGAATTAGTTCGTCATGAGAAAACAGGATTGTTGTATCAGTCTGGTGATTCATCTGCTTTGGCGGATTGTATTATAAGGTTGTATAATGATTCTCAACTATCTCAATACTTGTCTAAGACAGCGTATTCTTTTGTTCGGACAATGACCATGGGAAAAATGATTCAACGACATGAAAAATTATATAGTTCATTGTTGCAATGACCTTTTTCTCTTACCGAATGTTAAAATTACTAACGGAGGATTATAGATAGATGATTGCCTTATTGCGAAGATCCTTTTTTGAACCATTACATGGTGTATTTTTTGGGGCAACTAAGCATCATTATTGGAAAAAAATTGAAAAACGTCAATATCTTCCGCTCGAAGAACTAAAGAAAATTCAACATCATCGGTTATTGGATCTTATCCAATTTGTTTGGGATAAAAACCCATTCTATCGTGAGCGACTTCAATCTGCAGGGTTGACTTTACAGTCTATAAACAACATTGATGATTTGCTTAGTATCCCTATTTTATCTAAAGATGAGATTCGAAAGAACATGGAAAAGATGATATCAGAAGGGTACGATAAGCACACATTATTGCAATTTAAGACAGGCGGTTCAACAGGCAAACCCCTTGAATTATATCTCACTGAAGAGTGCAGTGAGCAGAGAAATGCTTGTGCGCGTAGAAATGATTGCTGGACAGGATGGCAACCCGGAGAACCGATTGGAGCCTGCTGGGGCAATCCCCATCTGCCGATTACGATCAAGGAAAAAATAAAACACTGGTTACTACAGCCGACTATTTTTTTAGATACAATGGCGGTTGATGATAAGTCGGTTTATCGCTTTGCCGAGGAATGGAGAAAAACAAAACCAACATTACTTTTCGGGCATGCGCATTCAATCTTTGTGTTGGCCTGTTTTGTTGAAGAATTGGGTATTGATTGTATTAATCCTACCGGAATTTTATCGACATCAATGATGTTGATGCCCCATGAGAGAAACAAGATTGAAAAAGTTTTTGGAATAAAGGTTACGGATAGATATGGGTGTGAAGAGGTTAGTCTTATTGCATCCCAATGTGAAAAACATATGGGAATGCATATCAACATGGAGCATTTGGTCGTTGAATTGCTCGGGAAGGATGACAAACCCGTTTTGCCAGGAGAATCTGGGCGAATTGTAGTAACTGATTTGATGAACTATGCCATGCCATTTATCCGATATGAGGTGGGGGATATTGGGATTTTTGAAGATGATATTTGTTCATGTGGCCGTCATTTACCACTTCTGAAAAGCATCGTCGGGAGAACAGCTGACTTTCTTGTTAAAAAGAATGGAGTAAAGGTTGCCGGAGTCTCTCTTATTGAAAATACATTGACTAAATATCCTGGAATACAGCAAATGCAACTTGTACAAAAAAATATGGATAGTCTTTATATTAGGGTTGTTCCAGACGATGATTTTAGTGTTCAAACCAAAAAATTATTGTTAAATTATTTTGAAGAAATTTTTGGTGACATTTCAATTAACATTGAAGAGTTAGATGAGATTCTGCCCGAATCTAATGGGAAGTATCGATTTTCTATCTGTGAAATAAATTGATATATATTTTAAATTTGTTCGAGACCAAGGAGGCTTAGGGTGGTGACAAGAAGGCAGGAGGCTATATATTTTACATCACCTTACTGGGTGCAGAATCTTTTTGTCTCCCTTTACGGCACTTCATTATACTATCAAAGATATGGTAAAAAACATGATCGCTATTTGAAAAGTTTAATGGCGACAGAAAAACATAGTTATTCCGATCTTCAACAATTGCAGAATAAACTATTTAGTTCTTTGGTGGCCCATGCTGTAAAAACGGTTCCTTTTTATAAACAATTTTTCAGGCAGTCAGGGCTGAATTCAGCATCCTTTAATAATTGTTCTGATTTATCAAAGCTTCCCATTATTGAAAAGAGTGATATTCTTAAAGACCCTACCTTGTTTTGCTCGGAAATTTTTTTGGCACATCAAAAAGGTTTTTGGTTAGACACGAGCGGAACAAGTGGCACGCCGTTAAAGATCTTTTGTGATAATGATTCTCGGAGAAAGCATTATGCTTTTTGGAGTAGAATAAGGCACTGGCAAGGATTAAAACAAAAATCAAAAAGAGCCACTTTCTTTGGCAGGATAATTTGTCAACCGTCTCAAAAAAAACCACCTTTCTGGCGATATGATGCAGTCGGGAGAAATCTTCTTTTTTCATCCTATCATCTTTCCATGGCAAATTTAAATTATTATTGTGATAAATTGGTGGCGTATAAACCAGATGAAATTATTGGTTATCCGAGTAGTTTATTTTCCATATCACAATTTGTCATAGAGAATAACATAAAAATTAGGCCAATGGCCGTTTTTTCGACGGCAGAGACATTGCTTGAACATCAGCGGGAAAGCATCGAAAAAGCATTCGGGTGTAAAGTGATCGACCAATATGGCTGTACAGAAATGGCAATGTTTATCTCACAGTGTGAATATGGCACCTACCATGTTCATCCAGAGCATGGATTGGTTGAGGTCCTTGATGAAAAAGGGAATCCTGTTCCTGAAGGAGAGGCAGGGGAAGCGGTGTGTACTGGATTTGTTAATTATGCCATGCCATTGATGCGTTATAGAATTGGAGATAGATTAATTGTTAAAAATGCCAAGTGTGAATGCGGAAGAAATTTTCCTGTGGTGAGTCAAATAGTCGGTCGTGTGGATGATATTCTGCTTACTCCATCTGGCAGTCCGTTGGGGAGATTAGATCCGGTTTTTAAAGGATTATCTGGAATTCGTGAAACCCAGATAATCCAGAACGCGTTAAATTCACTTGTGGTAAAAATGGTTGTTGATCAAAAGTTTTCTGAACAAAAATTGAAAGAATTTTTATATGAACTGAGAAAACGAACCGGTGACGAAATGAAAATCCAGGTTAAACAAGTCAATGAAATTCCAAAAGATAAAAACGGTAAATTTCGTGCAGTTGTATCACTTCTAAAAAATTCGAGCAAAAATAATGGGTGAAGACAACATTAGTATAGCAGCAGTTGGTGATATCTGTCTTGGAGACCACTATTTTTCTATGGGACATGGTACTGCCTCTGTACTGAAAAAGAATGAAACTCATAATGTTTTTGGTGTAACATCATCTGCAGTTGAAGGGTGTCAAATCGTTTTTGGTAACCTTGAATGTCCTCTTTCAAGTTCATCAAAGGCCTTATCTGATGTTGAAAAAACTGTTTTTCGAGGAGACCCTTCTTTTGCAGCAAAATTGAAGTCAGCAGGCGTGAGTATCGTAAATATTGCAAATAATCATATGTCGCAACATGGCAAAGAAGCTTTTTTTGAAACAATAGAATGCCTTAAGGATAATGGAATCTCTCCGCTTGGGTTGATTGGTAACGATAGGTATTCGTCTGAACCGGTTATATATGAATTAAATAATAAGACTATCGGTTTTTTAGGATATTCATTGGTTCCTGATCAGTATCACACAGGCCAAGAGTTATATGCATCGGGGCCAGAAAAAAAAATCTGCAATGACATAAAGCTTTTGAAGCAGGATGTAGATGTTGTCCTTGTTTCTTTACACTTTGGTGCAGAAGGCAAATCTATCCCTGAAAAAAAGGACGTTTTAATCGCAAAGAACCTGATTGAAAGCGGTGCCGATATCTTATTGGGGCACCATTCTCATGTATTTCACCCTGTGGAACATTTTAAAAAAGGATTGATCTGCTATAGTTTAGGTGATTATATCTTTGATTTGTTTTGGTGTAAAAAATTAGTTGAATCTGCTATTTGTATCATTAAAATAGACGCAGAAAATTCAACCAGCTTTTCCTTGAAGCCTGTTCAGTTTACTCGAAAATATGAAATTGAAGAACTTAACCCAAGATCTTCTGCAAGATTTCTTAAACAATTGAATAGCCGCTTACCATTTTTTCATAAAAAGAATGAAAACTCTTTATTGAGTATTGATAAAACCCAAATTGTTTTACAGATAAGTAAACTATTGTATTTTTTTATAAATATTTTCAAAGGAAGTTATCGTTTAAAGCTATTGTTTTTGTTTAATAAAATTAAGGGTGTATTCTTTCTTTTTCAGCGGATATTAAATAGACAGGATGGTGCGGATGAGTAGTGAAAGGCTGATTCGAGTCGTTCATGTGGTGCATTGGTCCAAAAGCGGTATCGTTAGTTTGTTACGCGATATCCTATTGTCATTTGATAAAAAAATATTTGAACAACACGTGATTTTTTTTGAAAAAGATGAGGAGACCATTCGTCAATTTAAAGGTATTGCAAAGAGTGTTACTTCTCTAAATTTTAGTTTTTCGCTAATTATGGGAATAGCGCAATATCGAAATGTGTTGCATAAAGTGCAGCCAGATATATTGCATACACATTCTTTTTTGCCAACTTTTTTGGGGGATATTTTTTCAAATCATTATCTCCACGTAATAACGGTACACAATCCCTATCTTTATTTTTTTGAAAAAAATATTAAAAGTATTTTAAAAAGAAGCTTAATTAAGAGGGTTTATTCCAATGATTACAATAAGGTCGTTGCTGTTTCTGTTGATGTTCAACAGGTATTACTACAAACGATATCTAAGCATATGAAGGTCCAGGTCATTGAGAACGGAATCCGAGTTGATGATTATAAAAAAGCGTGTGACAATAATAAAACAGATGCCAAAAATTCTGAGTTAATTTCGGTTGGCCGCCTTTCTAAAGAAAAAGCCTATGATGTCTTATTAAAAGCATTTAAATTGGTTCTTCAAAAAAAACCACATCTTTGTTTAACATTAATCGGTGATGGACCAGAGAGAGAACATCTTTTATCTTTGACAAAAGAATTGGGAATTTGGGAAAAAGTAAATTTTACAGGGTGGATTGAAGCGCCCTATATTTACATGACAAAGAAAGATTTTTTGTATATCTGCAGTTCAGAATATGAGGGGTTTGGGTTATCAGTTATAGAAGCTATGGCTATGGGCCTTCCAATTATTTCCACTAATGTTAGTGGCGTAAAAACGTTCGTAAAAGATAATCAAACAGGATTTTTGGTTGATTCAGATAATCCACAGCAACTATCGGATAAAATTGTTCAAATTTTAGAGGATGATCCTTTGCGTATGAGCGTAAGTAAAAAAGGTCAGCAATATGTCTATGATCATTATGATATATCGAACACTGCCCGTCAGTATGCTGAACTATATAAGAGAAAAAAAATTGCAAAGTTATTATAGTCCGTTTTGGTTTCATCTGCTCACTGTGAGCAGGCACGGTATAACCTCATTCAAAGCTCTTATTTAATGACTGTTAGTGGAGATCAATACGTATCATGAGTGAAGAAAAATCTTGGTTGCCTTTTGTGTCTATAATAATTCCAATGCTTAATGCGGAGAGTACAATTGATAAATGTTTACAATCAATTCAAGTGCTGGATTATCCTCAGGAAAAATTTGAGGTTATATTAATAGATAATGGGTCCTCAGACGCTTCAAAGTCTATTGGTGAACGTTATGGGGTAACGGTTTTAGATGATCCTTACGATCGAGTTGGCGGTTTAAGAAATTTTGGTGCACGGCACGCTCGGGGTGATGTGTTTGCATTTACAGATTCTGATTGTATTCTTCCTAATGGATGGTTACGTAAAAGCGTTCAATTATTGTCTGAGAAGGATAGAATAGGTGCTGTAGGGGGCGGATGTTTAGTACCTCGAAAAGCAACATGGGTAGAAAAGGCATGGGCACCCAGTTCGATTCCCTCTGGTACGCATTTGACCAACTCTTTACCTGCCTGTAATTTTATTCTTATACGAGAATTGTTTGAAGAGCTTGGTGGATTTAGAGAAGATTTGATTGCCAGTGAAGATGATGAACTCTCATTTAGAATTCGAAAAATGGGATTGGGTTTGTTGGCTTGTGGAGAGCTTTTTGTTATACATTTAGGATATCCTAAAACGTTATGGTTTGTAACTAAACGCCAAATATGGCATGGAAAAGCTGCCGTCGAAGCTTCTACAGCAGCTTTATCACGGATTTTTTTTATGACAATTGTTTTTTTATTCTCTTTTCTTGCTCTCCCGATATCAGTGGTTATGTTTAAAGATCACCCTTACTTTATTATTATTAATATGTTTTTATTATTTAGTTCTCCAGTTTTGCACACCTTGACCCATTCTTTTAGAATACGACGATGGAGACTTTTATTTGAACTGTATGAAATAGTGCAACTATTTTCTATTTATTTTGCATTTTATGTTGGGAGAAGTATTGGTTTGCTTATGAGTTATAAGGTTTTTTTACGTATTGGTTGATTAATTGATTCTTGGCATTAAATTTGCACTGATTAATACCAAGAATCAATTAATTTAAGGAGCATTTTATGAAAATCTTGATATGTAGTTGTTGGTTATTTTTTATTTCAACAATAGGCATTACTAATGCTGTGGCTATAGGAGCAACGAATCCTGTGGTTTCAGAAATAAATGGTAATGTTGTAAATACTGCGCAATTTATCCTTTCAGGTGCTGGGTTTGGTCAAAGAAGTTCAAGTCCGGTTAAATGGGATAGCTTTGATCAGGGGACTTCTGGGTCTGAACTGAGTGGTTGGAAATTATTTCGTGATAACGATTCATCGGGACAATCTTATCCGAAATATTCAAACAAAAGAAGCCGAAGTGGGAGTTTGTCTGGAGAAGGCTCTTTTCTTGGTAGTCAGTATAATTGTTCAGCTTACATAGAGGGTCTTGATTTGCCTGAAATTTATGTCAGCTATTGGGTCTACATAGAAAGGGTAAGTGGTGTTGCTTCTCGAAACGTGAAACTTACTCGGGTAATATCTGGAATACCAACATTTAATTCAGGGGGACCAAGCATCGGGTCAACTGGTTTTTATGCAGAAAATCAAAATTGGTATTCATTTAATGGAGTAAATAGCGGTGATGAGAAATGGGGAAACCTTGTGACGGAAGGTGCCTGGCATAGGGTGGAACTGTATGGGAAAATTTCAACCCCGAATGTTGCTAATGGAAAAAGAGGTTATTGGATGGATCATCAAGAAGTAGATTATGATGGATCATATATGACCTTGACAAGCAATTCTGATGCGACTTCCTATGGAAATGTTTTGCTACCTTTCTATGTGGCACATTCTCCCGGTGGATCTTATAAACTTTACTATGATAATGTTTATATTGACTCTACTCGATCAAGAGTAGAAATTGGAAATGCAGCAAACTGGGACGAATGTACTCTTAGAGAAGTTCAAATCCCTACTGCGTGGTCTAATAGTTCCATTACTTTAACTGCAAACACAAACTCTTTTTCAAACGGAACTGCTTGGGTTTATGTTGTGGATGCGGATGGGAAAGTCAGCCCAGGACTTCCAATTACGATTGCTTCGAGTAGTGGCCAATCAGCACCAGCTGCTGTTCAGGGATTTGGAAAAAACTAATCATTTTAATGAGGTCAATAAAGACTATAACAAATTCTTTACTTCTGAAAGGCGGCTATCTTTCACATACTTATCCTTGGATACAGGAGAAGTTTTTAAATAATCGTCGCCTTTCTATTCTTATGTACCATGCTGTGATTGATAAATCATTGCCAGTATCTGATTGGTGTTTTATGGATGCTGAACTGTTTCATAATCAACTTGTCTATTTGAAGAATAATTTTAATGTGGTTTCATTGCGTGAAGCCGCTTCTTTATCACAGAAAGGAAAAATAAAAAATGCGACGGCAGTTGTTACATTTGATGATGGATTTCAAAATAATTTTGACATAGCATTCCCAATACTTCAGGAATTACAGATTCCTGCTACAATCTTCTTAAGTAGTGGTCTTATTGATACGGAGGAAACGGTTTGGTTTTGTCGGGTTAATAAAGCTATAGCTGAAACAACCCAAAAGGAGTTGGTTTGGCTTGGAGAACGTTACGGATTGGAGAATACAAAAGTTAAAGCCCAGTCTTCAGCACGTTTGCAGGCAAAACTAAAAAAATTAGAGCACTTTGTTTTGTTTGATGAACTTGAGAAAATTAGTATCTCTCTTGCCGTCTCTTTTAATTCTCCAATACCACGCTATTCTCCATATAGAATGCTGGATAGAAATTCAATTGATCTTATGATATCTTCTGGAATTATAGAATTTGGAGCACATACTGTTAATCATACTATATTAACTAAATTGCCAAAAGAGATTGCTGCAGTTGAAGTTATCGACTCTGTGAAATCAGTTTCGAGATTGATAAAAAACCCCTGTGTATTTTTTTCATATCCAAATGGTCGTTATCAGGATTTTGATGAAAATTGTGTAAATCTTTTACAGGATCATGGTGTGACTGTTGCCGTGACAACAATGAGCGGTACGAACAATGTCAATACACCTCTTATGAAGCTAAAGAGATATGGAATATCAAGTGACATGACTATTGAGCGTTTTAGTTTTACTATCCATGGCTTTTTGGAAAGCTTTCGTGCTTTGAAAGCAAAATTTTTAAGAAGGAAAGAGGCAGCTTGAAAACTAAATTCTATGTCCATATATAGCAACTATATCTAAATATGGATTATTTTTAACAGCGAGCTTTTTGGTCATCATTTCATTAACAAAAAAGGAGTGAAAAAAATGATTTTATCGTACACATTAAGCGGGCAGACGCAAGATCGAAAAAAAATTTTAGGAAATGTTGTTATTGATAGTACAGCCAATGTGCCATCGCCAGGTGCACTCAGTTTTTCTATCATTGCATTTCAGATTAATTGTGATGGGGTAACATTTTGTGGCTGTGAAAATGCTGCGGATTCCATAAACCTCTCAGCCGGACCACCTGATTCTGGAACAGAAACAGTAAATACTTCAAGTGGCAGTTGGTCTATGGGAGAGTGGAACAATGGTGGTGCAGATGCGACGGGTGTTTGGTTTCGAAATGTCGATGGTTCTAAATATGAAACAGCTGAAAATCACTTTGGTAAATTGGATCATTATAAATATATTGGACCAAGAATCGAGTTATGTACAGACCTGGTAATGCAAGGGTCTTTTCAACCGGTGGGAAATCTTTTATTAACTTGGAATCCACAATTTTCTTTAAAAGAACATAAAGAATCAATAGCTCCTGTTTCTAACCTTCGTATGGCATAGCTTTTATTTTGTGCCTGATGAAAGTTCTTGGTTTGAAAAAACTATCAAAAGCAGCATCCGTGACCCTCACAGTATTGGTAAATGTGCTATGAAAAAATATATTTTTATTTTAATGCAAGTGGTTTTTTTGATTGTCAGTGCATGTGATACAACCAATGATCTTAAATATGGTAATGATATGGATAAGTTTCTTCTAACAAAGAGCCAAAATCTTAAATTGGATCAATACAGCTTTTATTTTGGTCACCAATCTGTTGGAGATAACATTTTGGATGGGATTGAAGCTTTGCAGCATGTGTATCCTTGGATAAATGTTAAGATTAAAGAGGGATATTCGGGGGCAGATGTTAAAGTTGGAATGATATTACATTCAAAGATAGGGCAAAATTTTAATCCGGTTTCCAAAATCTTAGCATTCTATAAAATTATAGAATCAGGGGTTGGTGATAGTGTCGATGTCGCTTTTTTTAAATTTTGTTATATAGACTTTAACAGCGGTACTAACTTTAAAGAAGTATTCAAAGAATATAAAACAACGATGGATAAATTGATGCAAATGTATCCTGATGTTCTGTTTATTCATGCAACAGCACCCTTGGTTGTTGTTCAGAGTGGACTAAAGGCCTGGATTAAAAAAATTATCGGGCGACCCTTGGATGGAGTTGATGATAATATTGTTCGTCACCAGTATAATGAATTGGTGCGCAAAGAGTATGGGCAGGGGATTGTTTTTGATATAGCTGAGGCTGAGTCCACACAAAATGGAGGGCGCAGGCAGAGTTTTATTATGGATGGTAAAACGTATTATTCATTATCGCCTATTTATACGAATGACGGTGGACATTTAAACGAAACCGGACAGCACCATGTTGCAACTGTTTTTATTAAACAATTGCTTGATGCATGTGATAGAAAAGTAGCAACAAAAAAATAAAATAATTTGGTTAGTTAAAGATCGCACAATTTTTCTGGGCTTTTTTTAAAGATTGCCCAAAAAAAACTCCTAATTCTGGAGCTTCAACCAGGGTTTCATGCTTCCCTGGAATGGGATGAATAGTGAGCTTCTTGGCAATATCTTCCCACCCTCTTTGGGGGTCAGAGTATATCCCCTCCTTTTCCATATCACTCCTAAGTAAAATAATCTGGTCGTCATATGATTTAAATCTATATCGATTCAAAGCCTTGTGGTTTTTTTGTTCGATGTACCAGAACCGTAAGTCATGTGGGATTGTTTCCTTCTTTTTTAAGTATCCTGCACATTTTTTCATTTTATCGTAAAATTGAAATTTGCCCTTTATCTTTTTAACAATATTGTTGGGTTGAATCTTTGAGGCGAGATTGCTCAATTGAACTAAGAGATAACTTAATCTATTCTTTTGATAATTTTGTGTACCTTTAAAATTAGAGCCTATCGCATCAAAGAGTATAAGGTAGCTTATTTGATCTCCTTGGGCCTTAAGTTGATGAGCCACCTCAAAGGCAATGTTTCCACCCATTGATCCTCCACCCAAAAAATATGGGCCATGGGGCTGAATGATCTTAATTTCTGAGATGTAATGAGTCGCCATATCTTCAAGTGTTGCCTCCGGAGAATGCAACCCGTCTAGTCCTTTTGATTGTAGTCCATAAAGAGGCTGCTCTTCATCAATATATTTTGTCAGGACAGAATAATTGAGAACGTTCCCGCCAACACCATGAAAACAAAAAAATGGCAGGAGTTTTCCTGTCGGTTTTATGGCAATTAGAGAAGACCACTCTGATACATCGGCTGAAAGCTGAAAGGCAATGATTTCTTGCTTTCTTGTCTTTATTTCCTGGGCAAGTTCATTGGTCATTTTACCCTTTGGGGCTGAACATTTCAGCATATTGTTTTCAACCTGAAATTCAATACCAGCTTGGTGAAGTTCTTTTAGAAATGAGCTTATATTCAAAAGATAAATTCCTCTTTGTCTTCAGTTGTTTTTGATTTTGGTTGGTGGTTTCCTTGAAAAAGTTTGGCATCTATGTTTGCTGCCAAGCTATGTATTGATGGTGATTGAAAAAGGGTTGATAATGGAAGTTCTATATGGAAATTATTTTTTATTTTGGAAAACAGGGAGACTGCCAGAAAAGAATGTCCACCAATTTCAAAAAAGTTATCATGGATACTAATTTGTTCTACCTTTAATAGACTGAGCCATATATCATAGAGGGTTTGTTCCGTTTTTGTTTCAGGGGGAACATTCTCAGCAGGGTTGATGGAATCGTTAATGTTCTTTCTTGATAGTGCTTTTCGATCAATTTTGCCTGCCGGTGTCAGGGGCATCGTGTCTGTTTGTATAAAATGCTGGGGTATCATGTGATTGGGGAGAGATTGCCTAAGATGGTTTCTTAGAAGGCTGATATCTAAATTTATATCAATTGCCATGGTAATATAGGCAATTAGACGCGTATCGCCTTCCGCCTCCTGCTTTGTCACGGTAATGGCCTGCTTTATTTCAGGGAGGCTGGTTATCGCAGACTCTATTTCACCCAGTTCAATCCGAAAACCACGAATTTTAACTTGATTATCAAGACGGTTAAAATATTCAAGATTGCCATCTTCCATTAGCCGCACAAGATCCCCGGTCTTATATATGATTTCTCCTGGATGGCTGGGTAGCGGATTGGTAATGAATTGTTTATTTGTTAGATCATCTCGGCCTATGTAGCCTTTTGTGACGCCATCTCCACCGATACATAACTCAGCAGGAACACCTATGGGTACTTGTTGCAAGTTTTTATCAAGTAAATAGACCATCGTATTGTTGATTGGTTTACCAATGAGAATGGGGGTGTCAGGATCCTTTACCTGAAAACAGGTAGACCATATTGTCGTTTCTGTTGGACCATACATATTCCAGAGTTGTTTACACAACGGGACTAATTTTTTTGCAAGGGCTTTGGGCATAGCCTCTCCGCCGCAAAGGATTTTAAGGGTGGAGGCTCCGGGCCAGCCACTGGCTATGAGCATATGCCAGGTTGCCGGGGTTGCTTGCATGACAGTCGCCTGGGTGGTTTTCATGAGCCGTTGCAGTAAAAATCCATCAAAAGCTTCATCTGCGCTGGCCATGGCGACGGTGGCGCCAGTTGTTAAAGGAAGAAGAATTTCGAGGACTGCAATATCGAAGGAAAGGGTTGTAACGGCTAAAAGTATATCGTTTGAGTTTAAGCCTGGGCAGTCAGCCATGCTGGTAAGAAAGTTTACAACCGCTCTGTGATGGACTTTTACTCCTTTGGGATTACCTGTAGATCCGGATGTATAAATGACGTAGGCAACGTCGTCTGGTTTCGCTCCATTCTTAAGATTTTTATTTGATTCTTTTTCAAGAGTATTGCTATCCAAATTGAATATTATCGCTTTGCTGTCTGGGAGAAAAGGCTGGAGAGAATCATTTGTGATAACAAGTGCCATGGAAGAATTATCGACCATATATTTGATCCTTTGCTCTGGATAATTCGGATCTAACGGTACATAGGTTGCGCCTGTTTTCAAAATGGCCAGCAGGGCCACCACCATATCTATTGACCTTGGAAGATAGATGCCAACCAGAGATCCACAGGAAATATTTAAGGATTGTAATTGTCTGGCTAATTTGTTGGCATTTTGATTAAGTCCTTGGTATGTTTCAACGGAATCAGCAAAGGTAATCGCTGGTTTGTTCGGGTGTAATTCAGCCTGTTTTTCTATCAGGTTATGAACACAAATGTTATCAAGATCAGTAACGGTATCGTTCCATTTATTGAGAACCTGCATTTCCTTTTCTGGGAGAAGGGGCACAATACTAAGTGGCTGTTGTGGAGATAGCATCAATTGTTCCAAAAAGTATTCAAATTCCTGAAGCCGTAGTTTGATAATACTATCACTGAAAAGATCAGTATTGTATTGGCACTCAAAGTGAAGTTCATTATTTATTTCTGAAGCGTTCAAAAATAGTTCGAAAGTTTCATAGGAACGGGGAGGGGTGTAGTATTCAACTTTTAAATTGCCATAGGAGATTTCTCCAAGCCCTCGATCGATATTGAAGATGATTGGCACCAGAGGAGGGCTACTTGAGTTTCTTGGGATATTAAGCTTTTTTAATAGGGTTCCATAAGTGTATTGCTGATGATCAAAAGCATCCAGCATTATTTGTTTATATCTGGCCAGGTATGAAACAAAACTGTCTTCTGCAATTAATTTGCAACGTATGGGAAGCAGATTAACGCAATGGCCAACAAGATGATAGTGACCTGAGGCAGATTGCCCTGATGCCGGAACGCCAATGATTGGATCATCTTGATGGCTGATTCGGTATAAAAAAGTAGCAAAAGCGGACAGTAAAACAACGGTCAGTGTAGTCTTTTGATTGACCGCAAAAGATTTTATTGTGCTGATTAACTGTTCAGGGAAGATATAATCCTTTCTGGCAGCCTTGAAAGATCTGTTTGCTGGTCGTTGAAAAGTTGTCGGTAGGTCAAGTGGAGACGGTGGCGGAGAAAAGGTTTTTATCCAGAACTCTTCATCAATTTTCCATTGTTCGCTATCAATTCTTTTATTTTGTTCAATGGCATAATGACTGAAGGGGAAGGGGTCTTGAAGCTTAGCAAAGGCGTTATCACTTGAAGCCGCGTAAAGAGTGCCGAGTTCTTCGAGGATCACCCAAATTGACCAGCCGTCACAGATGATATGGTGGCTGGTAATGAGCAAAAGATGCTCGTCGTTCTGTGTCTTAATCAGTGTTGTTCGGAATAGAGGGCCATTTTCCAGGTTAAAAGGGGTTTTGACAGCGTTCGCTTCTAACTGGGAAATTTGCTGTATCTGCTCTTCCTTGTTAAGCGAAGACAGGTCATCCAAGCTAAAATCTAAATTGGGTTCTGCAGAAATGACGAGCTTTGTCCCATCCGGGCTGAAGGTTGTGCGCAATCCGTCGTGGCGTGTTATGAGCTGATAAATGGAATGTTGTAGGGCTTGGGTATCTATCTGTCCTGTAAGTTTGACGGTGATGGCTTCATTGAATGCACAGTTGGCATCATCCCCGCCGAATTGTACGGATGTCCATATTTCTCTTTGGGATTCTGTTGCGGGTACAGTTTGATGGATGGATCCATTTTTAAATGGATCAAAATCAATTGGAGTTGAGGATACTTTCGACATAATTATGACTCCTTATCGATAATTGCAAAATCCATGGGTTAATATTTTTCCTTATTGTGTAAGTTGACAAAATTTTCCAGGCCGGTCAGGGTCGGAAATAAACCAGGCGGGTTCTCCAGTAGGTGTTTTTCCAAGGCGCGCACCGGGAACAGGAGGTTTGTCAAAAACTGTTTCGTTGTCAATTGTTGTGGTCTTTCCATTCATAAAACCAACGGATTGTAATAGCGTGATGCTTTCATCAAAAGCCATATGGATAAAATCAAGGTCTTTTTGGGTATGGGTTGTCGTTAGAAAGCTTGGGCGAGCATCCCATACGTGAACACCTTTTTTTCGCAATAAAAAATAAAGCAGTTCATTGAAGGGTGATTCCTGTTCAAACTGGATTTTCATCAGAGAACCGAAATGATCAATACGTATTTGGGCATTCAGTGTCTTGAAAAGCGCGTTGAGTTTCTCGCAAAAGATATCTGCTGCTTGATTAAGTGACTTTTGCAGGTCACCACCCTGTTTTTTTAATTGCTCTAAAACAGCTTTACAGGCAGCAAGTGCCATGGGGTGGCGAACAAAAGTGCCTGCAAAATAGGTGACACCAATTTCGGGAAAAGAGTCATCGCCATATTGCCATTGTCCACCGTCAAGCGCATCCATAAATCGTTTTTTTCCACCAATGATGCCGATAGGCAGACCACCGCCAATGACTTTTCCATAGGTGGCAAGATCAGCTTCAACACCAAAATAGGCCTGGGAACCTCCGGGATGAATACGGAAACCTGTGATAACTTCATCAATTATCAGGGCAGATCCTGATTCGGTAGCAATCTTTCTCAGCTGGTGTAAAAATTTTTGTGGCTGAAGGGCAGGGTTTCTGCTTTGTACAGGTTCCACTAAAATAGCAGCGATGTCTTGAGAATGCTCTTTGATGATTTTCAAGGATTCATCGTTATCATATTCCAAAACAATTATATTGCTGACGGCTTCATTATTTATGCCAGGGGCTGCAGCAAATGATTTGAGCGAAGGCGTCCCTCGTGCGATGACTTCATCGAAGATGCCGTGGTAGGCGCCATTGAAGATAACAATGGTTTTTCTCCCCGTAACTGTCCTGGCGATTCTCATGCTGCCTAAAACGGCTTCTGAACCTGTGTTACAGAAGGCAAAACGTTCCAACCCCGTGAATTCAGCCATAAGTTCTGCAACAGTTTCCGTTAAAGGATGTTGTGGACCAATTTCAATTCCACACTTCATTTGCTCATAAACAGCATTGGTAACAAATTCTGGAGAATATCCAAGAAAATTTGAACCAAAGCCGTTGAGCATGTCAACATATTCATTGCCATCAATATCTGTAAGCTTACAGCCGGATGATTTTTCCACAACGATCTGATAGATCATTTCTTTAAAAAGAGGACGGAAGCCTGAAACTGTACGAGGATCTGCAAGGTGTTTGCGGTTTTTAGCGGCAAATTCTTTCGACTTTCGGGTCTTGTTTGTGTATGTGGTAGCAAGATTTTGAATGAATTTATTTTGGGCATCAGTGAGAGAGTCATCTGTCTCGATGCTGATCTTGGCTGCAGGGCCAAAACTTTTTTCTTTTTTTGCTGGCGGTTTTTGGGCTGTTATAGTTTCAATGTTTGATGGTGACGGGTTGGCTGCACATTCTTGCTTATTTGATGTTGTGATAACACTTGGCCTATTCATGGGCTGCCCCGTGATAATCGCAAGTTGTCTCTCCATGATCTGGAGTTGTTGATTTAAAATAGCCTGGAGAGAGTCCTTTGGATAAGCGGGCGCAGAAACAGTCTCCGGCGAAGGTATCTGTTCTATAATTGGATTCGTTGATGTTAGTGGCATGTCTGGAGTGATAGATGCTTGGGGCTTTACAACCGGTAATTGGGATTGATCGGCGTTAATTGCTATATAATCAGCAAGTAATGCGGGAGAGGAGAGCTCATTCAACATTTGCCGGAACACCACTTTAACATTAAATTTATTGTTAATAGTGGCCACTAATTGGGTAAGAAATAATGAATCCAGGCCAATTTCAAGAAATGAATGGTTTGGATTTGTAATATCAATTTCGATCCCTGATGAATCCAGGATTATTTCAGCAAGGTTGTCTACAATCGCTAACTGAAGAGTTTCATCTGATGCGGGTGTGGAGAGCATATCATCACCATAATTATTATTTTTGTTTCTATATTATATTTATTGTTTATAGGTATACTAAATTAACATATCTGAAAAGTAATTTTAAATTTCAGACGTTGGCATAATAAAATTTGCTGGGTCTGCCTCGATAAGTTCAAGCTGTTTCTCCATGATTTTTAATTGATTTTCCACCATGTCCATCACATATGAAGATGAGGGAGTAAAAGCGCAAGCAGAACTCATGTTAGAAACCTGTTCTTGCTGCCAAACCGTGGTCGATATTTTTTCCTTTAGGGTATCCTCGGGTTGGGGAGTTGACTCATGCGTTTGGGGTGTGGGAACAAGAGGATCTATCCAATAGCGGTTTTGCTCGAAAGGGTAGGTGGGCAGAGCAATTCGTTTTCTTGTTTCATCTTTATAGAACCCTTCCCAATTTATTTTACAGCCTAAAAGCCAGGTTTTACCCAGGGCTTCTAAAAAGCATGCAAGTGCAGAAGTATCTTTTTTGGCATGGTGCAAAGATGAAATTACAGTTTGGTATTCTTCATTGTCTGGGTGTTGTTTTATTGCGGAGCTCAAGGTCGTACCAGGCCCCACCTCTATCATAACTTTGGATTTGAACTCATTTAATGTTTGGACACCCTTGGTGAATTGCACGGTATGTCGCAATTGTTTTGCCCAGTATTCTGGATCTTTGGCATTTTGGGTAGAGATCCAAGATCCTTCCAGACAGGATATAAAAGGAACCTGTGGATCATTGAGTTGAATGTTGTCAAAGACTTTTATAAAGGGGGCGATAGCCGGGTCCATCATTTTTGAATGAAAAGCATGCGAAGTGTGGAGTGTCATGGTTTTTACACCTTGAGACTGCATGGTTTTATCAAAGTCATTAATGGCGGATGAGGGGCCAGAAACAACACAGGTTTTGGGAGTATTGCATGCCGCAAGGCAGACCTCATCGTTGAGAAAAGGTCTAATTTCATCTGGAGTCATATGTACGGCTCGCATACTTCCCGGAGGCATGCTTTGAAGCAGACAAGCTCTTTGGGCAATGATAGTCAGCGCATCTTCTAAACTGAATACTTTTGAAAGGCAAGCTGCTACATACTCTCCCACGCTGTGGCCGATCATGGCATCCGGTTGAATTCCCCATTCCATCCAGAGGGTTGCAAGAGCATATTCGACTACAAACAAAGCCGGTTGTGTGATCTTGGTCTCTTTTAGTTTTTGGGTGGCAATTTTAAATTGACCATCCTCTGGATATAAAATTTTACGAAGGTCAACACCCAAAAGTGGTTCAAGAATTTGAGAACAATGATCGACAGTCTCTTTAAAAAGAGGTTCTGTCTGATACAGATCTAATCCCATGTTAACATGTTGAGCACCCTGGCCAGGAAACATGAATATGATTTTTGAAGGTTGGTTTTCTTGATTATAGTATAATGATTCTTTACCCATGCCCTTATCTAATATTTCAATAGCATGGGCGGTGTTTTTGCAAATGATAACCTTGCCATGAGAGAATTTTTTCCGGCCAGCTTGAAGGGTATGGGCAGCATCTCCAATATTTAGGTTGGGATTCGCTTTCAGAAAATCTGAGAAATTATTGGTCATTCTGTCTAAGGCTGGCAAAGATTTTGCTGAAAATAGCAGTTGCTGCCAAGGCCTTGTTTTTTTGGGCGCTTTTGTTGGTGTGAATTCTTCTAATATGATGTGGGCATTGGTTCCTCCAACGCCAAATGAGCTGACACCGGCGCGTCGTGGATAATCATTTTTATCCCAATCTTTTAGAGTGGTATTAATATAAAAAGGAGAGTTTAAAAAATCTATTTCTCTGTTGGGTTCAGTAAAATTTATGGAGGGAACTATCTTTTTATGTTTTAAACAAAGAACGGTTTTGATGACACCGGCAACACCTGCTGCGGCGTTTAAATGGCCGATGTTACTTTTTAATGAACCAAGAGCGCAAAATTGCTTTTCAACTGTGCCGGTACGAAAAGCATGGGATAAGGCCTCCAGTTCAATGGGGTCTCCCACAGGGGTTGCAGTGCCATGCCCTTCGACATAAGAAATGGTTTTGGGGTTCACATTAGCATTGGCATGAGCCATCGCAATGACAGAAGCCTGCCCATCAACGCTGGGTGCAGTGAAGCTCGCTTTGTCTGACCCGTCATTGTTTATTGCTGTTCCGCGAATAACTGCAAGAATTGAATCGTTGTCTTTAAGAGCATCAGAAAGGCGTTTGAGGACAATCACACCGACCCCATCACTGAAAACTGTACCTTGAGCCTTGTCATCATAAGATCGGGTATGTCCGTCAGAGGAAAACATACCGCCATCTTGGTATAAATAACCGCTTTGAACTGGAACGGTGATGGTCACACCTCCAGATAATGCCATATCACATTGATAGCTGACAAGACTGTTAACTGCATGACTTATGGCGACAAGAGATGTTGAACAAGCGGTATAAATAGAAGCACATGGGCCAGTCAGATTGAACTTATGGGCGATCCGTGTTGACAGATAATCTTTTTCATTTGCTAACATGACAGAAAACCTGCCAACAGCATCCAGTATATTGGAATTTGAGGATAGGTTTTCATTAAAATAAGTATTGTTGGCCATCCCAGCATATACACCGATAAGACCGTCATAGTTATCAGGGACATAGCCTGAATTTTCTAATGCCGACCATGCCACCTCTAAAAACTTTCGGTGTTGGGGATCCATGACTTCTGCTTCCCTGGGGGTCATTCCAAAAAAATGAGCATCAAAGCAGTCTGGTCTATTTAAAATACCCCGGGCACGGATATAATTGGCGGCTTCAGTCGCCTTGCTTCCAATGGCAGGGTCTAATTCTGATTTAGAAAAAAAAGAAATTGATTCTTTTCCCTTGGACAGATTCTGCCAGAAGGCATCTATCGTGTCAGCACCGGGAAATTGGCCTGACATTCCTATGATTGCAACATCTTGCGTATCTTTTTTAGCAGTTTTTAGTTTTAACACCCGGTCATAAACTTTTGAAAAAAATGTGAGGTTTTCTTCTTTTTGTTGGTCAAGATAGTCTATAAGGGAGACAATTTTAGGGTACTGGAACAGCTTAACCACTGGTAGTTTGATATTTTGCTCAGCCTTTAATTTGACCACAAATCTGAGAGCAAGAAGGGAATTTCCTCCCAGATGGAAAAAATTGTCCTCTACACCCACTTTGTCCATTTTTAGAAGCTGACACCACAGAGTTGAAAATATTTTTTCCAGTTTGGTTGATGCTTCTTTATAAGCCTGATCCATTTTGGGCCGGTGCTGCATGGGGATTGGTAAAGAAAGTCGGTCTATTTTTCCGCTTGGGGTTTTGGGAAGAAACTGGACCTGAATAAAAATTGAGGGCATCATATAATCAGGTAGATGGTTTGCTAAAAAATTGCGCAGTCCTATCTGCTCAATTTCCTGGTCTTTCTTTGTGACCATATATGCAACCAGTTTCTTGTCGCCGGGTTCATCTTCCCTAGCAATAACAACTGCCTGATTTATCTCTTTATGGGAGCATAGGGCCACCTCGATTTCGCCAAGTTCAATCCTGTAACCACGTATTTTTACCTGATTGTCGATACGGCCAATATATTCAATGTCCCCAGCTAAGTTATAACGAGCCAGATCACCTGTTCTATAGAGCCGTTGTTTTTGACTTGGTGTAAATGGATCCTGAATGAATTTTTCATCTGTTAAATCTGGGCGGTTTAAATACCCCCGGGCAAGTCCCACACCCCCAATATACATTTCTCCAGACTGGTTTTTGCTGACAGGTGTTAGATCTTCGTTAAGAATATGGATGTCGACATTATCAATAGGGGTCCCAATGGATGGTAATTTAGCCCATGTGTCAGGGGGACCTTTAAGAGTGAATGCAGTTACGACATGAGATTCAGTGGGACCATATTGATTGCATAGGAGACAGTGATCAAGGGCTTGAAAGAAAAGAACGATATGTCGGCTGATCTGTAATTGTTCTCCTGCAGTAATGATTTCTTTTAAACATTTGGGTATAAGCTTTAGATTGACTGAAACTTCTGCCATATGCTGAAGGGCGATGAAAGGTAAAAATAATCGGTCAATGGCTTTGTCTTGGATAAATTCAATTAGCATCACCATTTCTAGGCGCAATTGGTCCGGTATCAGGATGAGAGTTCCACCCGAACACCATGTGGAAAACATTTCCTGAAATGAGACATCAAAACTAAGCGGTGCAAACTGAAGGGTTTTTCCTTCTACAAGGATTTTAGTGTTGGCAAGCTGCCAGGTAAGAAGATTCCATAAAGGGCCATGTGGCATTTGCACGCCTTTGGGCTTTCCCGTAGAACCAGATGTATAAATGACATATGCTAGGTCATCTATGTTATTTTCGCCTGAACTATTTGTTTCCGGTTCTTTTGAAATAAGACCCCATTCCTTGTCCAGACAAATAGTGTTTTTTATAAGGGGTGATAACTTCGAGTGTAGATTTTCTTGGGTTAACAAGACCGTTGCCTTTGAGTCCGTCAACATGTAAGCAATTCGGTCTTCTGGATATTCTGGGTCCAGAGGGATATAAGCACATCCTGCCTTGAGAACGCCAAGAACAGCTACAACCATTTCAAGAGAACGTTCTATGCAAATCCCAATCAAGGCATTGGGCCGATTTGACCGGTTCAAAAAACTGGCCAGTTGATTTGCACGGGTATTTAATTCCCGGTAGGTTAAACTTTTGTCATTAAAAACAACGGCAATATTTTCTGGTGATTTTTCAACCTGTTGCTCAAAAAGTTTATGGACAAGCAATTTCATTAAAGACCTCATCGGTTTTAAAAGTATTTTTTTCAAAGAGATTATAAGTAGTTATAACTCTTGATTTTTTTGGGCTTATTTTTTGTTCTATAAACATGTTCACCAAACCAGCAATCTTAGGGGTGTTGTAAATTTGTGTTTGATTTTTTCATAATTTTTTTGCCAAGACAAGAAAAATACGAAAATAGGATATTTTTTTTAGAAAATATGGACAGGCCTTTTTGTAGGGGTGTCAAATATGCTTGATATGAACTAAATAGGCACGGCGAATTGTTTTTGGCTATTTTAAATTGTTGAATAAAAATTAAATTGAGTTTAAAACAAATGGCATTAAAATTGCTTTTAATTATTATTATGATTATCATGATTGATTATTAGGATTAATTATTAGGAGGATTTTATGAATATATCTTTTGTTAAATTCAACGTTAGAAAGTTGATGTTAGTTTTGTTTATTTCCAGTTACACCTTTTTTCTATTATGTGGAACAGTTTTAGCTAGTTGTAGTGAAGATTTTTCCTGGCTTCCCAATGCTGAGGGAAACATTGTAGGTTACAAAATCTATTATGCTCAAACCAACGGTGGACCCTATCCGAATTTTGTTTATATTTCAAATCTTACCCCTGTTGAAGGGAAAATTCAAGGATCTGTGACAGAGCTTAATTGTGGACAGCAATACTATTTTATATGTGTCGCCGTTAATAATGTTGGTGTAGAAGGTGCTTATTCAAGTCAAGCGACAGTAACAGCTGGTGCTGGGATTCCAGGAATGCCTAATGATTTGATAATCATTGAACCAAATTAATAAATGATAGAAGTTTTGAATATGTGGTCGAGTATAATCGAGACTTAAATGTTTCCAAGTACTCATCTTCAATTAACCATGTCAAGTGTATGAAATTCCAGACAAGACAATCCCCTGGGGTAAAAGTTTCTTTTTTGATCTTGAAAAATAGTCCTGGGAAAGGGTTTGATACAGCAAGTATAAGCGCTGCCGTCTTAGAAGAATTTGGAAAAATCCGGATAGTCTGGACAAATCATAGAGGAGACAGCGGTAATGGTGTATGAAATTCCAGACAGGGTGGTGTTTTAAGGGTTCCATTAAATGTTGATCCAATGTCAAATATAATAATATGAGGATTGTTTACTTTTGATTTTTTTCCATACAAATGCTCAACGATAAGACCCGTTAATTATTTAGCTTTTTTTGCTGGAAGGTATTGTGCTCAGAGTTTTTAAATGGATTTTTTTCTTTTCAATATTTATGAAAAGTTTTGAAAACGTATTTTTCCTAATAATTTTTCCTTGATAAAAATGTAGAATATCGACACCAGAGATTGTTTCTTTTTGATTTTTGCCACCAAACCTTGATGGCCACGTTAACTTCCAACTGAAAGTTACTTTTTGACTTTCTTCATCAATAATAGTTTCTTCTTCTTGAAAAATAAAATCCCCATGATTTTTAAACCAATTTTTCCAAGCTCTTCTTAGGGATCTTTTACCTTTAATATTATGGCCGTTCCAGTCTTCAAAAATGATTTCATCATGAAATAAATTTAAAACCGCTTCAAAATTATGATCATTCCATGCCTGATACCACTCAGACAATAAAGAATAGAAAGTCTCCCTACTATTTTTTTTCATTTGACCACTACTTTTTAGTCACACTAATGACTCTTATACTTTCACCATCATCAAAATATCGAAGATTTTTATAAGAAATGTCTTTTTTAAATAGTCTTTTTACCAATTTTTCTTGTCCTTTTCCTATTTCAAACGTTAGAATTCCTCCTGGTTTTAAATAGACAAGCGCACCATGTATAAGCTTTTTATAAAAATTGATCCCGAAAGCGCCCCCATCAAAGGCTTCTTTCGGTTCATAGTCAATGATCTCTGGCGCCATCTTATTTAGAGATGTCTTGGGTATGTAGGGTGGGTTGCAAACGATGATATCAATATTCTCTTTGTAATTAAATTCTTCAAAAGGAATAAATAAATCTCCGGTTAGAAGTTTAATGCGACGTTCTAATTGAAATTTAGCAACATTTTTTTTGGCCACTAAAATTGTACTTTTATTTAAATCAGAAGCGATTATATTTGTTCGAGAATTATTTAAAGCAATGCAAATAGCGATACATCCACAGCCAGTGCCCATATCAACAACATTTATTGTTTTTTCGTTTTTGAAGTTTTCAATAAAATTAAGGGCTGTGTTCACTAAAAGTTCGGTTTCATCTCTTGGTATAAGTGCGCCTTGATCGCAATAAAAAAGGTTGTCATAAAAACTTCCTAACCCGATTATGTATTCAAGAGGTTTGCCTTCTATGCGCTGATTTATCAATGACACGATAGCCTCTTCATTTTTAAAAGAGGTCGATAAATCAATTTTACTTATCGATTTATTAGAGAAGACATCAAAGAGACGTAAGGTTTCATGTAAAGGATCTTTGATGTTTGAATTTTTAAAAAGTTCTAATACGTTGTAAAAATCAGTGAACATTATTTATTTTCTCTCACTTTTTATACAGTCTTGGAAAATTGTCTTTTTATCAATTTTTCCGCTTAACAATTTTGGAAATTCTTTGTAAAATTTAAAAACTTTTGGGACCATAAAGGGTTCAAGGTTTTGTGCACAGTATTTTCTCAGATCTTTTTGAGAAATTTCTTTATCTTTTTCAAGAACAACTGCTGCCACTATTGATTGCCCAAAAATTTCATCCGGAATACCGAATATTGATACTTCAGAAAGACCTGTCATCTCATACAGCATGGATTCAATCTCTTTAGGGCTGACTCGTTCTCCTTTGGTTTTAATCATGTCGTCTTTTCTAGATATAAAATAAAGATAACCTTCTTCATCTTTTTTGAAAAAGTCACCGGAATATAGAAGCGTTTCTCCGCTATATCGGCCTGGTTTGAAAACCTTCGCAGTTGTTTCTGGGTCTTTCCAATAACCTTGCATAACATTGGCGCCACGAATGACTAATTCTCCTACAACATTCGGTCCAACTTCTTTGCCATTTTCATCGACAACAAAGACTTCTTCGTTTGGCATGGCAATACCTACAGAATCTTTTTTACGTTTAATATCTTCTGGGGGTAAATATGAAACCCTTTTACACTCGGTTAAGCCATACATAGAATATATTTGGGCTGCTGGAAAAAGCATTTGTAGCTTTTCGATATGGTTGAACGGTAATGCTGCGGCAGTGTTTGATAAGAATCTCAAAGATGAAAAATCAAATGTTGTTAAGTCTTTTATTTTGAATAAAAGTGCCGCCATTGTTGGGACGATTGGAAATCCTGTTACTTTTTGTTCAGAAATTTTCTCTAGTATTGTATATGGGAAGGCGAATGATTTTTCGATGATCAAGGTAGCGCCATTTATAAAAGTAATAAAAATTTGATATAATCCATAATCAAACGAGAAAGGCAATACATTCATAATGATATCTTGGGTATTCATTTCTAGATACTGGCTTATGCTTCGGGTGGCAGATAACGTGTTGGAGTGCGAAGACATAACCCCTTTGGGATTTCCAGTTGAGCCGGATGTGTATATGATATGAGAAAGATCGATATCAATTGTCTTTGTGTTCTTTTTGGCATTGAAATCAAGATTTCTTTTAAAGATAGACTCCCAGGAAGACTCTATTTTATCTTTCTTTATTTTTTTTGCATCTCTGTTTTTTGCATCTGGGGTACACCAAATAATATGACCAAGTTCATCTGTTTTGTTAAGAGAATTCTCAAGGACTCTGAATTTGTTTGTGTGTGTAATAAGAAAAGAAGCCCCGGAATTTTTTAATATATAATTTAATTTTGTTGCCTTCATAGAAGCACTGAGCATTACAAAGATTGCTCCTGCCTTTAGTATACCAAACAGAGCGATAACAGACTCGACCGAATTGTCTAAAAAAATAGCGACTCTATCATTACGATGAATCCCGGCTTCAATCAAAAATAATGAGAGTCTGGTGGTTTTGTCGTCAAGCTCTTTGTAGGATAGCTTTTTGTCCTCACAAAATATGGCTATTTTATCAGGGTGCTGTAATGCCTTTTTTTCTAAAATGTGATTAATAAGCATAAAAAATAGCTGTCCTTGATTCGGTATTCGCCATTTATGTTATACATAAGAGAGTTGTCCAGAAAGAACTTTTGTTTATAGATGAGTGCTCGTCTCCTTCTAAGGAAATTGTTTATTCTGCCACCTATCTGAATTTATTAATGAATCGCTCAATATTTTTTATAGAATCAAGATTCTCTGGTATCATGTCATCATCTCCAATCTCAATATTAAATTCTTCTTCGATAAACTCGATCAGTTCCAGAATTCCAGTTGAGTCGATAATACCTTCTTCTAAAAATGATGTGTCATTTTTTAAGTCATTGTCTTCTCCAAATAAGAAATTTTCAATTATAAAATTCCGAATTTTTTCTTTTATTTTGTCCATTAACCGGATCTCTCCTCTGCATAAGTTAGCATTTTAGCATTCTGCTCAGTATGTTTTTTCTATAAATATCGAAATCGTTTAAGGTTAAACTCCCTTCTTATGGGCATATATAATAAATATTGTAATAATGTATAGAGAAAAACAAGTCAATTTAAAAAGTTTTAAAGACATCAGACGGTAGAATGGTTTTTAATAAAATGAAAACCCAGAAGCTGGGTTGACAATATGCCAACCAATGCCATGTTTTCCCGTTCACTTAAAAGAATACCTTTTTGTTGCCGGCATTTTTTTAGTAGTCGGTTTACTTTTCTTGAATCAAAATAACCATATTCTTTAATGATTTTTTCAGACAATAATTCGTGAACATATTCATGGTGGGTTTTACCAAGAAAAGCCTGACTAATCGGAGCCCGGTATGGTTGTTTGGGGCGATTTATTAATTCTGCAGGGATATGACCATGTGCGGCTTTTTTAAGGATATATTTTTCTGTCATGCCGTTCATCCGGATGTGGGGAGGTAGCGTTGCTGCAAATTCAATAACTCTGTGGTCTAAGAATGGATATCGTCCTTCAATGGAATTGGCCATGGTCATTCTGTCTCCCTGGGAAGACAGTAGGTAGTTTGATAAGAATATTTTGTTTTCAATATATTGGGCTCTTGATAAAGGATCCCATGCCATAAAATCATTTGGCAATGTTTTTTCATGCCGGTTAGTGAAATGATTAAGATCATCTGTTTTGTTTTTTGTCTCTTGGGAAAAAAACTGTTTTAATTGAGATGTGTTGCTCCATCTGAGCATATGCGAATATGCTGGCAAATCTGTATTCATCATCCCTTTTTTGAAGAAATGTTCTAAAAACTTAACTCCTTTTGAATTATTTTGAGAAAAAATATAGGGATAAAGTTTTTCAAGCAGTCTTGGTCGCATCTTAGAGCCTGGATCTTTAGCCCAGAAACGACGGACTTTGTCTTCTTTGAAAATATTGTAACCTGCGAAAATCTCATCGGCGCCCTCACCAGTTAAAACTACTTTGAAATTATTTTCTCGTACGAGTTGAGAGAGCATCATCAATGGGGCTGGAGCAGTTCGGATAACAGGTGTTTCTGTATGCCAGATTACTTTGGGGAAAAGTTTACCAATAGCATCATAGGAACAGGATATTGTTTTATGATCTGTACCTAAATGGTCCACAGCTGTTTTTTGAAAAGAGGTTTCGTCAAATTGCTTGTCTGTAAACCCTACTGAAAAAGAGCAGAGTTGATTATTAAAGTTATTTTTGACTAAGGAGCTGATATAAGTGCTGTCAAGACCTCCGCTAAGGTAAGCTCCCACTGGGACATCGGCTCTTAATCTTATCCGTGTAGCATCTAAAAGAAGTTGATTGAGTTCCTCTACCAAGTCTGAAACAGGGACTTTTGGGTAAGCCTTTTTGCCAAAGGGTAATTCCCAGTATTGATTGATTGTCATACCTTTTGTTGAAAATTGGGCATAATGGCCGGGTGGAATTTGGAAAATATTTTTAAAACAGGATTGCTCACCAAGGGTTGACCAGCAGGTGAAGATATCAGATAGGTTTTGCGGGTCAATCTGTCTTGGAACAGTTTTATCTGCAAAGATGGCTTTAATTTCTGAAGCAAAAATTAAACGGTTTTTATTATGATAATAAAATAGAGGTCTTATTCCCATTCTATCTCGACCCAGTAAAAGTTCTTCAGTTTTTTGGTTCCATATCGCAAATGCGAACTGACCATTTAAATGTTCAAAAAGATGCGTGCCGAACTCTTCATACAGATGAATGATTACTTCAGTGTCTGTTTTTGTATAAAATTGGTGGCCTTTAGATAATAAGAGTTTTCTGAGCTCAGGATAATTAAAAATTTCTCCATTAAAAACAATCCATATGGATTTATCCTCATTATGGATGGGTTGATCTCCATTGTTGAGATCAATAATACTTAAGCGGGTGTGAGCAAGTCCGGCAGGTCCATGAGTATATGTTTCTGATGCATCAGGCCCTCTGTGGCTCAGAAGTCCTGACATTTTATCAAGAAGAGATTTCTTCTCTTCTGGGTTTTGATAATTTAGTATTCCAGCAATCCCACACATAGTGACCTCTTTAAAGTGATTGAAAAGAAAATGAAAAGGTTGGTATTCGTTATAAAAGATACTGATTTTTAGTCAAGATTTTTTTCATAAAGATCAATGTTTTTAGCCTTCTTACCAAGTTATTTCTTTTCTTGATATAAAAAATGCTTGACATTTTTTCAGATTTTCGTAATTTGTGACAACTAATTTGACTTGAATTTTAATTTTATGGAATATTTATGGGAAAAAGTAGTTATCGACTAATTTTTTTCATTAGCATCGTTATAGTATCTTCGCTTTTGTTCATTCCTTCTTCCTTTGCTGCTGTGCTTCGCTGGAGTCCTGTAGAATCAAACGAAACCTGTGTTGTTGTCGGCTATAAAGTTCACTATGGTACAGCCCCCGGTCAATATACATCACAGAAGGATGTAGGAGCTGCGACTTCTTGTGACTTAGGCCTTTTAAACCTTTTGCCCTCCGTAATTTATTATTTTTCCGTCAATGCTTATTCAATAGCCAATAAGAACGGTCCATTGTCTCCGCCCATTGCATATAATGATGCTGATAACGATCGTATGCCGGATGACTGGGAAGCAAATTATGGAATTAATAACGCTTTTTCAGACCCGGATTTAGATGGTTTGGACAATATAACTGAATATTTCTTTGGTACAAGTCCGATTGATGATGACAGCGATGATGACGGTATGGATGATGGCTGGGAGATGCAAAACGATCTTGATCCGTTATTAGATGATGCCAATGATGATATCGATGGGGATGGTGATAGTAATCTAGAAGAGTTTAACAATGGCACAGGTGTTTTAAATAGACCGCCAGAAAAACCAGAGCTTAGTCTGCCGGGTAACTTTTTTTCCAATGTTGCATTAAGGCCGTTATTAAAAACGGCTGCCTTTGTTGATTATGAAGGTAATGCTCATACCAAAACAAAATGGCAAATCAGCTCTGAGCAGGCATTTAATAACTCTGGAAGTATTCTTTTTGAACTTGAGACATATGATGCTTTGACAAGCTTGACTGTACCGGAATTTATACTTGATCCGGGCAAAATATATTATTGGCGAGTTCGGTTTTTTGATGTTCTCAACGGAAAATCTATCTGGTCTGACCCGTTTGCTTTTACCACAATGGTAACCAATCCTGAAGATCCGGATGATAACGGTGTCCCCGATAACATAGAAGTGATGGATGGCACCATTGATCTCAATGGAGATGGCTCTTTGGATTTATCATCCAATGCGTATAAGCTTGTTTCATATGGTATGTTATCAATCGGTTTGGAAGGTTCTAACAGAGTGAAATCAGTTATCTGTTTAAAAACCATAGACCCAAATACTATTTCAGAATCATTTGGAAAGCCCAATAACTTGGATTTTGGTTTGATCCAATTTAAAATCAATGTTGATAATCCAGGAGATACAGCCGATGTTGTTATCTATTTTTCAGAACCTGTGGGTAACCAGTGGTATAAATATGATTTGATTAATGGATGGAGAGAGTATTCAAAAGACTATCCCAATAATGTGCAGTTTAGTGCTGATCGGAAATCAGTTCGGCTTAAATTGATGGATGGCGGGCCTGGAGACAGTGATGGTGTGGCAAATGGAATTATTGTAGATCCGTCCGGTCCAGGCGGCCTGCCTTCTTCGGCCGTTAGCGGTGGTAGCGGCGGGGGAGGAGATGGTGGTGGTGGCGGTTGTTTTATTGCAACGGCCGCTTTTGGGTCTCCAGTGGAAAAACATGTACAGGTTTTAAAAGACTTCAGGGATATTTTTCTACTTAAATCAAATATGCGCCGTGCATTTGTTACAGAGTATTATAAATATTTTCCTCCTGTCGCGGATGTTATTGCTGAAAATAGCAATTTAAGAGCCAGTGTTCGAGTGGGTTTGATACCATTGATTGTTTTTAGCTATGTCATTGGGATCTGCTGGAAAAAATATTTTTTACCTTTTTGTTTCAAGGTCCTATGATAATCGGGTGAATAGATTTTATAGCCTTTTTCCGGGTCGATTCGATTTCTAATTTTTTTTCTTCATATATTTTTGCAGATTCAAGTGGATTCTGTACAACCCTTGGCGTTAAAAATACATATAGATTAGTTTGTTCTTTTCCTTTTGATAAGGATTTGAATCCATATCCGATGAGGGGTATATCTCCAAAACATGGGACCTTTGTTTGTGTTTTGGTCAGACTTTCATCAATAAGCCCTCCAATGACAATCGTATTGGCATCTTCAACAATGATACTGGTTTCTATGTGGCGTTTAAGAGTTGTTGGTCGATCCGGGCTGGACTGATTTACACTGTCCAGTTTGGTCAGCTCCTGGAATACATTTAAGCGAATAAGTCGTCCTTTACTGATTTGAGGGGTTATTTTAAGCGTAATACCGACATCTTTATATTCAAAAGAATTATATGTTTCCACTCCTGATTCTGCTGCAGATCGAGTTTGAAAGGGGATGTTTTTCCCGATGGTTATCGTTGCCTCGTCGTTTTCTGTGGTGAGTAGCTGGGGGGTGGCAAGAATATGAACGTCTTTGTCTGTTTGGAATGCTTGGATCACCGCTTGAATAGATGGGAATATCAAGCCTCCGATACTGATGTTTTTTCCCAGCACACCGAGAGAAAAGCCTTTTGGAAGAAGGCTGTCTGATTCAATGGAATCCAAATTGGAGTACCCAGAGTCTCCTGTTCCTCCAAAGCCTGTGACCAAGCCTTTTGTTCCATTATTGAATGCTGTGGAAGAACGCCATTCAGTACCGATGTTTAGTCCACGACTAACATTGACTTCCATAATTAGACATTCGATGTAAACCATTGCTCTGGGGATATCCAACTTTGCAATTACATCTTCTAAGACCGGATAATCCTCTTTTTGTGCCATGATGATGAGGCTGTTGGTTGCTTGATCAGCGGTTATTTTTATGTTTTGGGATAGAAGAGGAGCTTGGGGGGTACCTGAGCTATTTGGGGTGCTTTGGGCTGGAATTGTCTGGAGCACTTTAACCAGCTTTTCAGCAGAAGCGTGTTCAAGGTAATATACTCTGATTTTTTCTTCGCCTTTAGGGACCCGTTTATCTAATATTTTGATCAAACTTTCTACTCTTTTGGTTTCGGTCTTGCTGGCCAGTACAATTATAGAATTGGTTCTTTCATCTTCAATAAATTTGACATTTATATCTTTTGGGTTTGAATTCTTTTTGTTCTTCATTCTTGCAGAAAATATTTTTGACAGTCCTGTTGTGAGCTTTTTAGCATCCGCGTGTTTAATGGGAATAACCGATATCTTTTTACCGGTACTTTGGATATCGATAGTACGAATGATTTTTAGAATGCGGTTAATGCTAGAAAGCGTTGACGTAACGATCAGCATGTTGGTGTCTGAGTACGAAAGAATAATACTTTTTTGTGGAATCATTGGTGTCAAAAGAGATCTTAATTCCTCTGCACTAGCATACTCAAGGGGGATAATTCGTGTGACAATTTGATCTCGGATGGATTCTGTTTCTTTGGCGAGTTGAGTACTAATGTCGCCGGACATCGCATTGGGAAGGGGGATGATTTTTATTACCTTTCCTGATGGGACTGCAGAAAAACCATGAATATCGAGTACGGATTCAAAAACCTTATAGGCCTCGTTTATAGATAATCTTTTGGGGGAGATGATCGTTACATTCCCTTTGACCCGTTTATCTATAATAAAATTTTTCTGAGTGAGGTTGCTCATGAATTTAATAAATACTCGAATATCCACATTATTGAAATCAATGGAGACAAATTCATTTTTGGCAGGATCTGTTTTTTGGGTTTTAGCGATAGCGCTGGAAATAGCGGTTTGTAAACTGAAAAGAATAAAGCAAAATATCAGAAATGATAGGAGGGGCTGTTTGTTGCGTATCATTGTATATTCTGCCTCATTTAATTAGATCCTTCATCCGGTGTTATCTGATATACCAGTTCTTTTTTTGCACCTTTTCTTAATAATAAAACGTTGAATTGTTCTGTATCCTTCAACTTTTGATAAATTTGGAGAGTATCTTCTGTAGATGTTATAGGATTTCCGTTGACCTGTTTGATTACATCACCATTTCTTAATCCCAAATTATAAAAAAGAGAGTTGGAACGGATTCTATAGACCATAAGCCCTTCAGATTTGCCATTATTTAACACAGGTTTGATATTGATCTGTCTTTTTAAGTCATCGATATTGTTTAATAAAGAACGGATGGTAGACTTTTTTAGCAGTATCTCCAAAACGTTAGATTCGTTACTTTTTTTTGTTATAGTTTTTTGTATTTCTGGTGTTTGTAACAGATTGCTTTCAAGGATATAATCTTGGTTGTCATATCTCAAAAGGACTCTATCTCTTAGAATCTCTTTAATCACAGCACCCTGAATCATATCTCCGATTTTATATAAGGCCTGAACTTTAATTTGTTTGTCTTCAATCACAGCATAGGTGTTTATTGTACCAATGATCGTTCCCCAAAGTATTAATTTCAGTTTAGTGGGTTCAAGGGATAGATTCTTTGTCGGGACCATAAGATTGGGTTGGAGAGCTGAATCTTTTTCTTCCATACTGATATTAAACAAATTTCTATCTTTGATTTTTTTATAGCTATTTTTTAATGGTTTCGTTGCAGTGGCTTGTATCTGATTAGATGGTACCTTCTTGATTTCTGAGAAAACATTGTCTTTATACGAATTTGCGCTTATTGGCTTGTAAAATATTTTAACACTTAAATAAGCAATGCAAATTAATAGAAGCGCATTTATGGTCATGAAAAACGGTTTCATGCTATGTTTAAAAAAAACGATGTTTACCTCTTCTCTTAAGTCATCAAAACATAAACTAAATAAATACGATTACCTGTGTGGCCAAAAATTCTTACAGCACTTGTCCTGTGGTAGACCCTTAAAAACCAGGATTTTGCAAGATTGATGCCTGTAAAAAAAATGATGTTTCGATTGTTAATAGTTTTGTAAGGGCTGTATCGTAACGAGCTGATTTCATAACCTAAAATAGGCATGTGGCTGTTTAAATTTTGCGCTTTCTCTTTCAAGAAGAGTGGACATTCAATAAGAGAACTGCCAAATTTTTAAAGGAAATCGTCATGGATTTGACAGGGCGAATTAATTGAGAAGCACTCGGGGATTATTATAAAACTGTTATCTGGAATCCTCTTAAAATAAGAGATATGATTTATCGGTAACAATTTATTTGAGTAAACCATTAAACGATTCTATTGCCTCACGAATAATGTTACTCAAAATAGCGAATTAATCTAAGATTCCATGTGTTTAACATAAGATGGTGTTAAATTTGCATGGCATTATTATCATGAATAATTATTGGTAAATGATGGATTGCAAGAAAAGGTGAATGGAGGCATGATATGAAGCAAAAACTAAAATGTTTTTTAATTGCGGCTATTTTATTAACTATATGTGGTGTTAGTCTGCATGCTTCTGTCTTAAAGTGGAATGCTTCTACAGGGGATGTTTCAGGATATAAAATTTATTATGGCCTTTCCCAGGGAAGTTATCTTTTTAGTGAAGATGTTGGGAATGTAACTCAATATTCTTTAGATAAATTTTCTTTGAGTGAAGGCACAACATATTATTTTGTGGTGCGGGCATATAATGCTTTCGGCGAGAGTGGTGATTCAAATGTAGTGACTTATGCTGTTCCGAGCCCCGGTGACACCACCCCCCCATTACCTCCTGAAGGTGTTTCTGGTGAGATTGTAAGTGAAAATATATTGCTGACGTGGCAATCAAACAAGGAATCTGATATTTCCGGGTACAGAGTATATTATGGTACATTAAGTAGAAATTACGGGCTTCCAATTCCTGTGGATGGGACAGAATATTCAATTGCAGGACTCGAGTCTGATATAACCTATTATTTTTCTGTAACCGCTGTTGATACTTCTGGAAACGAGAGCGGTTTATCTTCTCCTGAAATTTTTAAAATAATACCCTATGCTGTTGAAGGTCCAATGCTGAAATGGGATGCTGCGGAAGGTTATGTGATAGGGTATGAAGTTTATTATGGTACTTCACAGGGAGATTATTCTAAAAATATAGATATGGGTAATGTGACTCATTACGCTTTGGATAATTTTTCTTTAACGGAAGGAATAACTTATTATTTTGTCATTCGAGCATATAATAATTCTGGGGAGAGTGACAATTCGAATGTTGTTACATATGTAGTTGGAGAACTTATTGACACAGAAGATCCAGCGGTTGTTATTGCCTCTCCAGTATCAGTATCATTATATAATACATCAGCTTCAAGTGTTAATATTAGTGGTTCTGCATCAGACAATCAGGCTGTGAGTGAGGTCGTCTGGTCTAACTCCCTAAAAGGTTCAGGAGCAGCGACAGGCACCACGAGCTGGAGCGCAGCAGGTATCGCTCTTGCTGAAGGTGAGAATGTGATAACAGTAACGGTTTCAGATGAAACAGGTAATACCTCAACAGATGTATTGACTATAGTGTATACAATCCCAGATACAGAAGCACCGGTTGTATTGATTACATCGCCAACGTCTGGAACAAAGTATGATACCCAATCAGATAGTATAAGTATAGGTGGGACATCATCAGATGTTACGGGTGTTACTCAGGTAAGTTGGAGTAGTTCTCAAGGAGGTTCCGGCACAGCAACAGGTACCACAAGCTGGAGCGCGGCAGGGATAACCCTTGCTGAGGGAGAAAATGTAATCACTGTAACTGCCTCAGATGAGGCAGGTAATACATCTACAGACAGTTTTACAGTAGTGTATACAATACCAGATACAACGGCGCCTGTGGTGACAATTGCCTCTCCGACATCAGGCACAAACCATGATGTAGAAACTAAGACCTTGAATATAGGTGGTACTTCTTCAGATGCAGTTGGAGTAACCCAGGTGAGCTGGACTAATTCTCGAGGCGGATCAGGTACAGCAACAGGTACCAGCAGTTGGAGTGCAGAAGGTATAGCTCTTGGTGAGGGAGAAAATGTAATCACTGTAACTGCCTCAGATGAGGCAGGTAATACATCTACAGACAGTTTTACAGTAGTGTATACAATACCAGATACAACGGCGCCTGTGGTGACAATTGCCTCTCCGACATCAGGCACAAACTATGATGTAGAAACTAAGACCTTGAATATAGGTGGTACTTCTTCAGATGCAGTTGGAGTAACCCAGGTGAGCTGGACTAATTCTCGAGGCGGATCAGGTACAGCAACAGGTACCAGCAGTTGGAGCGCAGCGGGGATAACCCTTGGGGAGGGAGAAAATGTAATCACGGTAGCGGCTTCAGATGAGGCAGGTAATACATCTACAGACAGTTTTACAGTAGTGTATATAATACCAGACACTGTCTCACCTGTTGTATCAATTATTTCACCAACCACAAGTGCAAGCTATAAAACAGAGTCAGACAGTATGAATATAGGTGGAACAGCATCAGATGCAGTAGGAGTAACCCAGGTGAACTGGACTAATTCTCGTGGCGGATCAGGTACTGCAACAGGTACCAGTAGTTGGAGCGCAGCGGGGATAAGCCTTGGTGAGGGCGAGAATGTAATCACGGTAGCGGCTTCGGATGAGGCGGGTAATACATCTAAAGACAGCTTTACAGTAGTGTATATAATACCAGACACTGTCTCACCTGTTGTATCAATTATTTCACCAACCACAAGTGCAAGCTATAAAACAGAGTCAGACAGTATGAATATAGGTGGAACAGCATCAGATGCAGTAGGAGTAACCCAGGTGAGCTGGGCAAATTCAAGAGGGGGTTCCGGAATAGCAACAGGTACCAGTAGTTGGAGCGCAGCGGGGATAAGCCTTGGTGAGGGTGAGAATGTAATCACAGTAACGGCCTCGGATGAGGCAGGTAATACATCTAAAGATAGTTTTACAGTAGTGTATACAATACCAGACACTGTCTCGCCTGTTGTATCAATCACTTCACCAACCACAAGTGCAAGCTATAAAACAGAGTCAGACAGTATGAATATAGGTGGAACAGCATCAGATGCAGTAGGAGTAACCCAGGTGAGCTGGGCAAATTCAAGAGGGGGTTCCGGAATAACAACAGGTACCAGTAGTTGGAGCGCGGCGGGAATAACCCTTGGAGAGGGAGAAAATGTGATCACGGTAGCGGCTTCGGATGAGGCAGGTAATACGGCTACTTATACATTAACCGTAGTTTACTCCAAACCGCCTGTCATCAGTGACATGGAGGCTCCAGTATTAACAATTACCGAACCTGGTTCGAATAAAAAGTTTATATTTACAAGAGCAAGCACTATGAAGCTTGCAGGAACGGCTTCTGATAACATAGGTGTAAAAGAGATTAGATGGGTTATTGCAGGTAACAGAAATGGTGTGGCAATTGGTACAACTGACTGGAAGGTTGATATACCGTTAACAAAATGGTGGAATAACATAACCATAACAGCTGAGGACGAAGCGGGTAATAAAACTGTTTATGACTTAAGAATTTTTTCTTGGAGAAGATAAAGATATAATTGATATAAATATTTTTAAAAGGCCGGTAGCTTACTTGTAGTTGCCGGCCTTCTTTTTTTATACAACTGATCTTTTAATAAAAGAATAGTCAATTTCTTAAAGAGAATGTTATGGATTTGACAGGTGCCTTTTGGTGAGGAGTGTATAAAAAACTGTTGTCTGGAATCATTTTGGAATAAGTGATATAATCTGCAAATCAAAATCTATTGATCTAATCAATTCTGGAGGTCGTCACCAATGCCGGAATATAAATGTAAAATCGCGGTGAAAAATGGCAAGCTTATCGAACGAGTTATTTATGCTGACTCCTTGCGTTCAGCAAAAAAGCAGATATCTCTGGATGGTGGGTTTCTTGTAAATGTTCAAAAGGCAACAGACGCAAATTGGTTTTTTTCTTTATTAAATCAAAGAAAGATAAAAACAAAAGATTTATATTCTTTTAACCAGGAGTTTTTAACCTTGTTGAGAGCGGGCCTGCCTGTGGTGATTGCATTTGATGGTATTATTGATAAACAACCGGAAAGCTATTTTTCAGGTGTTTTAGAAAAGATTCGGCTCGATATTTCAAAAGGCGAGTCTATTTCTAAGGCCTTTGAAAAATACGAATATATATTTTCATCCCTATATATTGCCATGCTCAGGTCTGGAGAGGCCAGTGGTGATATCCCAGATGCCATTGAGGAATACCTTGAGTATTTTGACAGGTCTTTGCAGATAAAACGAAAAATAAAAGCTGCTTCTGTTTACCCTGGTATCTTGACCATCTGTTCGGTTTTTATCGTCGCGTTTTTAATTATATTTGTTGTGCCTACAATAACCGGAACTTTTGTTGAAGCGGGTGCACAGTTGCCCATGTTTACAAGGATTTTGCTACAATTCAGTGCATTGATTCGGTCTTTTTTCTGGGCGATTTTAATTGGAATTGTTTTTATAACCTTCGCGATATCTTATTATTTCAAGACCGAAAAGGGTCGACTTTTTTTTGACACCTATTATCTGAAAATGCCTT
>JAWSVH010000201.1:0-7982 GCA_033852015.1 Desulfobacula sp. | reverse complement strand
ATACAACCGATCACAAGCTTTGCGGGGTCTGGATGTTTTGGAGTACTCATGGTTTAAAGTGGTTTTGCCTCATCAATTAGCATGATTGGAATGTCTTCTTTGATTTCATATAATAACTGACAAGCATCGCAGATTAATCCGTCTTTTTTTTCATTTAACTGGATATCACCTTTACATTTTGGACACACCAATATTTCTAGTAGTTCTTTGGAAACGGCCATTATATTGCTCCTTTAACTCTCATGTGTAATCTTACAGCTTAACAGACTGCATGGTTTGAAGTTTAAAATATTCACCCTTTTGTTCCATCAACTCTTCATGGGTCCCCTGCTCTTTTATGTTGCCATCCTTTAATAAAATAATCCGGGAAGCATAATCTATGGTGGACAACCGATGGGCAATAACAAAAGAAGTTCTGCCTTTCATCAAATTTTCAAGCGCCTTTTGAACCACCCTTTCGGCTTCTGAATCCAAGGCGGACGTTGCCTCGTCCAAAATCAAAATAGGCGCATCTTTTATCAATGCTCTGGCAATACAGATCCGTTGTTTTTCTCCGCCGGATAAACGAGAACCCAATTCTCCGATTATCGTATCAAAACCGTTGGGAAATCCTTGGATGAAATCATAGGCATATGCCGCCTTTGCAGCATTTTCTATCTCAAGATCCGTCGCATCCATCTTGCCATACCGGATATTTTCTTTCACTGACTCATTAAAAAGAATGGGTTCTTGGGTAACAATGGCAATATGATCTCTTAAAGATGAAATGGATAACTCTTTAACATTTATACCTGCCACCCGAACACTGCCTTTTGTTGCATCATATAACCGGGGAATCATATTCACAAGGCTGGTTTTTCCTCCCCCGCTCATTCCCACAAGCGCCAGAACTTCCCCCGGTGCCACGGTAAGATTAATATTATTTAAGGCAGGAGTATCAATTTGGCTATAAGAAAAACTCACCTGGTCAAATCGGACATCAAATGGACCGGATTTTAAAAGTTTAGGGGTTTTACTTTCCGGTATCATCGACGTTTCTTCCAGGATATCAAATATTCTTGTGGCAGAGGCGAGCCCTTCCTGAATCGTATTATTTAACTTGGATAATTTTTTTACCGGATCATACAACATCATAACGGCCGTGAGAAAAGAAAAAAAAGTGCCTGGTGTTGAGGTACCGTTAATCACTCGCATTCCACCAAACCAGATAATAAAGGCAATACCAAAACCGCCAAGAAATTCCATGATCGGTGAAGACAAGGATTTGGCAACGACCTTTTTCATTTCCAGACGAAATAGTTCCTGGGTCTTTTCTTTGAATCTGTTTTTCTCAAACGACTGCAAATTAAATATTTTAATGATCTTACTGCCGGTGAAGGTTTCATGCAAAAACGAATTCAAATCCGCCATGGTCACCTGGGTACCGGTGGAAAATTTTCTCACTCTTCGACCGAACAACACAATGGGATAAAACGCAATTGGAAGAACAATAAATGCCCCCAGTGCCAGTTGCCAATCCTGATAAAAAATCACACCTAAAAATACAATAACTGAAAAAAAATCTCTAAACAGATTAATAACAGCGGTAGATACCATGCCTTTGACAATGTTCACATCATTGGTGATCCGGGACATTAATGCCCCTGTTTTTTCCTTATGAATAAACGAAATGGGCAAATCTGTTATTTTTTCATATAAAGAGTCCCTGAAAAACCGGATAATCTTTTCTCCGATAAAGTTCATCAAATACTCTGAACCATATGAACCCAAGCCCTTTAAAAAAAAAACCAAAATGGCAATTCCGGGTATTATTAGTAACAAATCCCTGTTCTGTTTAATAAAAATATCATCCAGAACCGGTTTAACCAAAAGCGCCATTGCACCATTTGCACCTGCTACAACAATCATACAGACAGCAGCAAGCAACATTTTTTCTCGATACTTTAGAACCAGGGAAATAATCTTTTTTTGCCGCGTTTTAGATAACTTGGGGTTTGTTTTGTTCATAGGCCTTAATTTATTATACTAAGAGGTATTGTCAATATTTAAAAAACATGAGAAAAATGTCCCCATGACAAAAAACATCTTTATACTCAATTTTTTAAGACTTTACAATATACTCTGGAAACTGGTTCTTCCTTTTCTTGCAAAAAATAAACGGCTAAAACCCGGGTTCCAAAAACGGGTGTCTGCATTGCACCATACAAAAGCCGATATATGGATACAGGCGGCCTCTGCCGGCGAAGCATATTTAGCAGTCCAAATCATAACAAATTTGGTCCCAAAAACACCGCTCAAAGTACTGGCAACCACCATTACCACCCAGGGAATGGATATTTTAGCCGCTGAATTAACCAAACAAAAAATCCACAATAATATCAGTTTAAGCGTGGAATGGTTTCCTTTTGATACACCATCCACCATGAAACAAGCAGTAGCCATAATCAATCCAACCATCATGATTTTACTTGAAACAGAAATCTGGCCGGCCCTGTTCTGGTTTCTTAAACAAAACAAGACTAAAATATATATTGTAAATGCCCGACTGTCCGCCAAAAGTTTTTCCCATTACCGGAAAACAAAATTCCTCTGGAAGCACTTGTCCCCGGACAGCATTCTTGCCACATCAAACATAGATGCAAAACGATATGAACAAATTTTTGAGACCACAGATATTTGTACGATGTCGAATATCAAATTTGAATCTATGAATATGGATTCCCCAAAAGATGCACCTCACAAACAAATCATAAAATTAGTGAGTTCTTCCTTGCCGCTAACGGTCCTGGCCTCGGTTAGAAAACAAGAAGAAAAACAAATTATTTGTTTATTAAAAGGCATCCTGGATGAATACCCAGATCAGATCGTGGCTATTTTTCCACGACATATGCACCGGATAAAACCGTGGGAAATGCATTTAGCTGCCCTTAACTATAACTACCAGTTACGATCTCAAATTTCCGATAGTGTAAAAAAACCCCAAATCATATTGTGGGACACCTTTGGCGAACTGAAAGCTGTCTATGATTTCGCCCATGTTGTTTTTGTCGGAGCAAGCTTAGTGCCTCTTGGAGGACAAAACTTTATTGAACCCGCCATACTTGGAGCCATAACAGTCACAGGGCCTTATTGTGATGATTTTGAATGGGCTTGTGATGCCATATCCAAAGAAGATATCGTCGTCCAAAAAAATGACTGGCGAGAAATAAAAAATTTCATTGTAAACAGCCTTACAACTAAAGACAAAATCGGTCGTATACATAGAAAAGAAAAGGTCTTTAAGTATATTCAGACCCACAAAGGCGGCACGTTACGGGTCTGCAATAAAATTTTAAAAGCCTTTGACGAATGAATATTATAGGTATATAATTTTACCTATATCGTACTAAAAGTTCTGTTCTCTTTTATCCTGATCATCTTTATCTTGGCTTATTTTCTATTGTTTTTATTTTTTAGCCGTGGGTTTTCTGGTTACCAGACATCTGCAAAAAATCTTTAGTTTAAAGACCCTAAAGAGACTTGCGGGTGTGCATTAATAATCTAAAAGGGAGGGAGGCAATCATGAAAAGTCACACCATGTATTATGACACAATTACGCGACTGACAACGGCTATTTCTCAATGCAAAGACCCCGAAGAAGTGGCAGTGATAGCAGCTGAAAGCATTAAAACCGCATTCAATGCTAAGGGGTGTTCTGTGTTTTTAGTGGACAGACAAACCAGAGAACTTGGCCTTGTGGCTTCATCAGGACTCACCAAAGAGTACCTGGACAAAGGACCAATTCATTTTATGCAAACGATTAAAGAAGCAAAAAATGCCGTGCCCGTTGCCATTTATGACGTTATGGATGATCCCAGAATTGAATATCCCCAACAAGCGACCAAAGAGGGCATTTCATCTTTATTGGGCGTTCCCATCATCAGCCACAACAAAATTATTGGGGCACTCCGTGTGTATACCAGCGAACCTTGGGAATTTTCCTTCCATGATATCACCTTGATCCAGGCAGTTGCACTCATCTGCGGCATGGCTATGGACATGTGCAGAATGTATAAAGGGTATAAGACCAGTATTGAAATTCTCAAAAATATGAGAGGAGAAGATACGTATAGCACCAACAAATGGACACCTTTTGAAGGCGTCCCCCAAAGTGTAGATCAATCTATCTGTGATTTTTAAATTTGATATTCTAACAGGCAGCTTACGCATAACAGCAAAAGCTGCCTGACTATCATTTTTTAGCCATCAGGACAAGACCCCATCAAGTTCATGCTTTAGCGATCTATTCATCAAACGTTCAACCGTTTGCTCAACTGGTCTATTTTCAAAGAGAACCGAATACACTTCTCTACAGATCGGAAGGTCCACTCCCAGTTTTTTAGCAAGATTATAAACGGACCGAGTGGTTTTAACCCCCTCTGCGACGGTTCTCATCTCAGAAATAATCTGATCTAATTTTTTACCTGCACCTATCTGCTTACCCACTGTATAATTACGACTCAATGCACCGGTACATGTTAACAAAAGGTCGCCCACCCCGGCAAGACCTGCCAAAGTCAATGGATCTGCACCAAGCTTGGTACCCAAACGATTCATTTCTGAAAGACCGCGGGTTATCAACGCTGCTCGCGGATTAAGACCCATGTTCATCCCATCACAAATTCCTGCTGCAATGGCCAATACATTTTTCATGGCACCGCCGATTTGAGTTCCTATAGGATCATCATTCACATAGACCCTGAACGTTGGACAAGAGAATATTTTTTGCACATACTCAGCCGTATCTCGACTGGTAGAGGCTGCCGCCACAACTGTGGGTACCTGATTCGCGACTTCTCTGGCAAAACTGGGACCCGAAAGGACCGCTAAATTATCAACCAAAAGAGAATCAATTTGTTCTTCAAAAATCTGAGTCATGGTCATGTGGGTTTTATTTTCAATTCCCTTAGACGCTGTAACTACAATAGTATCCGGACTGATAAAATCCTTCATCTGTCCTGCTATATCACGGGTACAATGGGATGGAACCACACTGAGCACCAGGTCTTTATGTTTTACAACTGTTTCAAGGTCATTCGATGGAATGATATTTTCAGGTAATGTAATATCAGAAAGGAATATCTTATTCTCCCTGGTATTTTCAATTTGTTCTTTAACTTCCTTCTCAAACACCCACAGATCCAAAACAAATCCTTTATCTGCAAGTAATTTGGCAAGAGCGGTTCCCCAGCTCCCGCCTCCAACAACCCCTATTCGGGTATTTGCTATATCAACCGTTTTGCTCATGCGTTCTTTTTCCCTTTTTGACCCAACAAGGTCCTGATATTTAAAGCATTAGCATCTAATTTCCCACAAGTGGTTGTTTATACACTATATCATTTTAGGGATCAACTCTAATAAAAATCCCCCTCTATTTTCTAAATTTATCTTGACTTTATCCAATTTAATTCCGCATTATATATAAAGCATTCCGATCGAAAAAAAATAATCAAGGTCTCCTGTTATGACAAATACGATTCGCTCACAAAAGGGCACCATTCTAGTCGTTGACGATGAACCCATGATCAGGGATTTGCTTAAAGCTTCCATGGCGAAAACACAGTATATCTGCCACTTTGCTAAAGATGGCAAACAGGCTACAGAACTGCTTTTTGAACAATCCTTTGATGTTGTGGTTACCGATATTGATATGCCATTAATGAATGGCATCGAACTTGCTAAAATTGTCAAATCATCTTTTACTGCTGATGTCATTGTCATGACAGGGCAAATTCAAAGTTATCAATATGATGAGATCATCACCCTTGGTGCAAGTGATTTTGTTGAAAAACCCTTTTCACCACGGGAAATAATTTTAAGAATAGACCGTGTAATCAGAGAAAGAAACCTTAGAAAAGAAGCAAAAAAAGCCCATGAGGAACTCAAAGGATCGTATCTTGACTCTATACATCGATTGGTCATGGCTGCAGAATATAAAGATGAAGATACTGGGGATCACATTATCCGAATCGGTAAATACTGCCAGTTCATTGCCAAAGAAATGGATTTTGCAAACAGCTTTTGCCAAAATATTTATTATGCCTCTCCCATGCATGATATTGGCAAGATAGGCATCCCGGATAAAATTCTTTTAAAACCTGGCAAACTTACCCACGTGGAATTTGAAACGATAAAAACCCATCCACAAATCGGCGCCAGACTTTTATCACGCTCCAAATCAACCATCCTAAAAATGGCCCATGAAATTGCCTTAAGTCATCATGAAAGATTTAGCGGCACAGGATATCCCAACCAACTTAAAGGCCATGATATCCCGATAACCGGTCGGATTGTAGCCCTGGCAGACACCTTTGATGCCCTCACATCAAAACGGCCATATAAAGATCCCTACCCGCCAGACCTAACCTTTGACATCATGAGAAAAGAGCGGGGTAAACATTTTGATCCGGAGGTTCTTGATCTCTTCGTTAATCATTTTGACCAATTTATAGAAATAAGAAAAAATTTTGATGGACAGACTGAACCCATCAGTCATTTTTTTGAAATCAGTGAACGGGATAATAATTAAGAAAATCATCATATGCGAGGAACCTCAACCCAACAAGCTTAAGCAATATTCCCAAATTATTTTTTATCCCAAAATGGCGCAACCTGAGCCCGGGTAACCTCTACTTTTTCCCAGACTTTACCTATAATATATGGTTCGTTGCTCAGCCATTCTGATTCAAGAACGTCACGAGACTCAAAATCACAGACAATCACCGAGCCTGCCATTTTTCCCTCATCATTTAATATGGCAGCAGCATAAAGCCATTTACCAGATTCATACATTGTTTTTGCTATAGCAAGATGCCCTTCCCTGGCAGCCATTCTTCTATCCAAGGCTCCTTCATCCGTTCCGTCATATCCTGTGACTATAAACTGCATCCCTGATTACCCTCCGATATTAATTTTCAAATTTAGCTAAAGAGTATACCTGAAAACCAAATTTGGGCAAATCCTTTTAGTATAACCTTTGCAGATTTATTCAATACGTTTGATTTTTTTATACAAAACACATTTCAAAAGGAATATACGATGAGATCAACTCTGATCGATGTAAGACAGGCAAATATACTGGACATTACTCCAATGGCTGACCTGCTCAAACAGCTTTTTGCAATAGAGCAGGATTTCCAGTTTGTTGAAGAAAAGAACAAAAAAGGGCTTTTGCTGATGCTGGAAGGATGCGGAAAACATAAAACCATTATGGGCGCAACAGCGAGGCGTTTTAAATCTGCAGTTCCTTGCTGACAAAAACAACCAGTTTGCACTTGATTTTTACAGCAAAAGAAACTGGCATTTCACCAAATTGATATGCCTGACTCGGAACCTATAACCATTCTTCTCCATACGGTTTTCATTATCACTTAGTTACATAATTGAATTATATAGATAACATAATTGTATTTAATATTACTAAATCAAAATATTAAACATATAATATAATTTATATTTTTGATATTATATTATATAATTCCAGATACTTCAAAACTTTATACCCCTTTTCATCCACGTTTGGAATGGTCATTGCAATTAAGTTTTTCAACGACAGAGGCAGAATGTCATTTAATCAACCTGAAAATAAAAGGAAAGTGAAATGAGAAAAATAGCAATTTACGGAAAAGGCGGAATCGGCAAATCAACCACCACACAGAATACTGTTGCCGGGCTTGTGGAAGCCGGAAATAAAATAATGGTCGTGGGTTGCGATCCAAAAGCAGATTCCACTAGACTCCTCCTCGGTGGACTGGCCCAGAAAACTGTCTTGGACACGCTCAGAGAGGAAGGGGAAGATGTCATTTTAGAAGATGTTTTAAAAGAAGGATACGGTGGGACGCTGTGTACCGAATCCGGTGGCCCGGAGCCTGGTGTGGGATGTGCCGGCCGAGGCATTATCACCTCCATCAACCTTTTGGAGCAACTGGGAGCCTATGATAACG
>JAWSVH010000037.1:0-9901 GCA_033852015.1 Desulfobacula sp. | reverse complement strand
GCACTTACTTCTTGAATCCAGGCAACAAAACAACCAGACAAGGGGACCGGTCTGGGCTTAGCCGTAGTTGACGGTATCATAAAAAATCACAACGGATTTATAAAAGTTTTCAGCCGCCCGGATCACGGTTCAACATTTCAGGTATTTTTACCAATCATTGAAGTAGATGATTCTCTTAATATTTCGGATAATGAGCAGGCAATTGTGACCAAAGGAACCGAGCATATCTTTCTTGTGGATGATGAAGAAAATATAGTTAAAACATCACAGACTATCCTTGAAAGATATGGGTATAAAGTTACTTCGTTTTATGATGGGGTATCTGCATTAAAGGCTTTTAAAGAAAACCCGAATCAATTTGATCTGGTGATTACCGATTTGGCAATGCCGAATATATCAGGCGATAAATTGTCGCTTGAACTGATAAAAATACGCTCGGACATCCCAATTTTGCTCTATACCGGGTTTAGTGACTCCATATCTGAAAAAAAAGCGGCATGTTTGGGAATAATGGGCTTTTTATACAAACCGATTGTGATAAAAGACCTTATCAGTAAAATACGTGAAGTACTGGACAAAAACAACAATTGACGTGACAGTAACTCCTATATTCCAGTCTTAATCCTTTCTTTTGTAAAATTCGGATAGATATATTTCCAATATATTGCTGTGCAGGTATGTTTATTTAATTAGTGCTGCCTTTATTTTTAATTCGAATGATATCTATTTATGATACTGGATAATGATAAAAAAAAAGTGGACACTTTTTTAAGAGTGATATGATTTCTATTCGTTGGCTCATAGTTTTACACACCATAAGTTCACCCCATGCCGAGCGTACACAATCCAAATGAACCGGATAAGTCAAGTATTTGAGATTTATGGATAGGAATACGCTTTTTGTTAAGAAAAGTATGAATACAATTCTTATTCCTCAATACTGGAATTAAAGACCGATATACCCCTTAATGTTTTTTGACCAATCCCGCTTTAGACTGTCCAACTCTTTTTCTAAATACTCCTGATCGTTAGCCGCCTGCGGTCCTACATATCCATTTCCAGCCGCAAGCGTTTCATACCAAAATTTAGCATCCTCTTTTGATATATCTGTTTTCGAAACGTGGACTTCTCCGTCGAAATCGACCCATGTGATATGGTCTGAAGCATTGTCATTAAGCGGCATTAGAAGTTCAAACAGGTCAATTGTTGTCGGATCATTTTTTAGGTTCATACAGACTCCGTTTAGATTTATACTTTAAATTTTTGAGACTTCAAAATAAGGCATCTAAAAAAATTGTCCAGAAAAAAAATAAAGATCTGAAGATTTTGCATTTTCTGACATTATAAGATAATATTTTCCCAACCGATATCTTCTGTTAAAGTCGAAATTATATTTAGGAATGTTATCTCGATATCATCAGGAGGAAAGCATGGTTCACTATCAAAAAAACTTTATATTCTTTTTTCCCATCTATACTTTTATCTACAACCTTCTCCAATGCTGAAGAAGGGATAGAAGACTTAATTGATATATTCGATGTGGATAATAAAATTATTTTTATACTATCCATAGAAAAAAACTGTTAAGTTCATTGTTAGCAACACACATTCCACAAAGGAGAAACAATATGACTACAACAAAAAAAGAAACTGTTCTGGACTTTCTTAAAAATACCTACAAGGGATACACTTTTGATTCTCGCAAAAACTCAATAACAATATCATACGACTTCATCATTGATACAGGGACCGCCAGAATATTCATCAAAATTGGGATGAAACGTTGGGATGAGTCTGATAACAGTTCCATTGTGGATTATTTAACATCGAAAGAAAAACAGATTCAAGAAGCTCTCTTGGCCAATGAAAACGCAATTCTTCCACTGAAATAGCTCAAAAAGAATTCAATGGATTTTTATAACAACTATTTATCTTTAAATTGCCAAAAGTATGCATTCTTTTAGCTTTTGATAACAAATAAATTTTAAGAAAACCCTTCCCATATATTAAAAAAACCAACATAAAAAATATCTCAAATTACACTTATTAATATATCAAATCAGGTGAGCCCAATGGCTAAAATCAGGATCAAAAATATTTCAAAAAGCACCGGATATCTCGGTTATACGGAACCGTTAAATTATTTATTATGTCTTCCAACCCATACACATTATATAGGATCTCTTATATTTAGAGACCTCATATAAAGGTTTTAAATTAAGCCTTGCAATATTGGTTTGGAAAAATTAATTGGATATAATCTTAAACATAAGAAGCTAATATCCAAATGCTTTTTTTAATGTTTCATGAAATCCAGCATGCTCTTTTTTTATCTTTTCAATATATGCTACTTTTTTAGAGTCTGAGTTAATTTTTGAAGGGTTCCAATCTGAAGAGGCCCATTCCGCACTTTTTGGAGGCGCAAATCCGTCTGCTTCCGGATTTAAAAAAAGCATATAGTCAAGATATTTTTTCTTATCAACAGATCCGGTAAAGTGATGAAGAATCTTAATAAAATTCCCAGGAAATGCCAAATTATTTTCTTTAAAATACTTATAGGATTGCTTAGCAACATTTGTAGCATTTTCATCCATGGCCAAACGATAATGATTAACAGCCCAACCATCTTGGGCAGCTAAATCATAATTATTTTTCTTAACAACATGATGGATATTTGTTCTTTCTAATGTTTTGTGATGATAATAGCCACGATATGTATTGGTCATTGAATCTCTGGTGAGATGAACAACACTATGGATTTTTTCACCTTTGGTTTTTAATAAAATTAATTGAACCATATTATTATTTGCCGATGTAGGAAAGCCTGATGCAATCACTTTCCACTCTCCTTCTGGCAAAGGGAGATCCATATCTCTAAAATTAGCCGTGCTCTTAAATATTTTTCCATTAGGATAAGTTGCTGTTTGTTTCTGGCTTGCAACGCACCCGGAAAATAACGATATCAAAAAGATTACAAGTACAAGTGATATAATTCTCATTTTAATTTCCTTTCTCTTTACATGATAAATGATCGCCATTTCGCAAAACATATGGATTATGGGACATATAAAAACTTGCTTTTTGTTGACCAAGCTATAGACAATCATCCCCAAGACTACCCTTAACCTGATACAGGCACAATATCTTATACCTAAATAGTTAAAGCAAGAAAAAAAAATCAAACCCTGAAACAACTTATTGCTCAATCTGAGCGTCTTATTTATACAGCACGTGTTGATTGCTATGAGGAGCAAGTAGTGGAAAATCGGCAGGCATATAAAATGCCTAACATTTGTATTAAGTCAGAGCGCAAAAAGAAACGTTAACATAAAAACCGTAAGAATTCGATCCATCAGCCTAAAGCATTATTATCATAGTAAAAACGGTTATAAGACATTCAGTTCAGATTTTGATGTAAACCCTATTTTTTAACACTACTTTTTTGGGGGGCTTGACATACCCCGTGTGATTGGTTTATTCGTCCCTTTGTTTTTAGCTAAACTTAACATTTTTTATAAGGGTGTGTCTGTGGCTTTAAAACCAACGATTTATAAATTTAAAATTACATTGGCAGACATCGATCGAAATCATTATGATAATTTGAATTTAACCCTCGCCCGACACCCCTCTGAAACACTTGAACGCATGATGGCCCGAGTTCTTGCTTTTTGCATGAATGCCCAGGAACATCTATCTCTTACAAAAGGACTTTCTTCCGTAGAAGAGCCAGATATCTGGGCGCGCACATTAGATGATCGAATATCCTTGTGGATTGATATTGGAGAGCCTACTTTTGATAGAATAAAAAAAGCAACCCGGCTTTCTCCAACCGTTAAGGTGTATTCTTTTAACTTAAAATCAAACAGCTGGTGGGCTAAGGAACAGAAAAAATTTAAAGATTTAAAGGTCTCTGTTTTTCAGTTTCAGTGGAAAGGCATACAGGCCTCGGCAGGACTTGTGAAACGGACCATGGATCTTTCAGTCACCGCCTCGGACGGTATGATCTATGTCTCTTCTGAAAATGGAGCATGTGAAGTACCCTGGATTGCTTTACAGGTCGATGAAACCGACTGATATTGAGCGTTTAAATATAAGGTAAATTATGTTTGCAAAAACTGCTGATGAACTCAGCGAAATGATACAGCAGAACCCCGGTGTCTCTCCTTCCACCTTCCTTATGGATGATTCCTTTGCAGCCTGGTGTTATGACAATAGGGACGTCTTATGGCTGAAAGCTGCATTCAACCGGGATCCAGACCCAAAAGACTGCCGCATTTGGAGAATTACCGCCTTTGAGTGGAAAGCCAACGTGGAGATGGCAGGCCTGGCCCTGTCCAAAAAATAATAAGAAAATCTGCCAGGCCCATTGATTTCACGATGGGCCTGTCATGGTTTTTAAAATATCTTCTTTTCCAATTATTCCGATTACTTTTTTTCCAGAAACAACAGGTATGGTATGAAAATGTTTTTCTACCATCAGGCTTGCGATTTCTGATACCGGGGTGTCAGCATCAATTGTTACTGGAGTTTTAACCATGGCTTGCCCTACTGTTATTGCAGATATTTTTTTAAATTCATCCTCCATTTTTTGAGATGAACCTAGAGATATAAAACTGTCTAGAACAGTGAAAATTGGAGGTAAAAGAATTTCTTTTTGCTGAAAAATAAGATCACTTTGACAAAGAATCCCAACGATTTCTTCTTGATCATTTATTACAGGGACGCCGTTGATATGATTGTCCAAAAGAATTCTTACCGCTTTAGCGATTTCAGTTTCCGGTGTGACGCAAATGATATTTGTTTCCATGATGTCTTTTGCTTTAATCATAATCTCCTCCTTTAAAAAAGAAAATACTTGTGACCTTTTTTTACAGGGTGTCGAGTCTTTTTTATTAGTATACATAAATTAGCATTACGGGTAAAGTAAGATGGTCCAAACTGATAATCTCTCCATCGAATTACTTATTCATTAGAACTTACTTTTCTTCGGAAAATCGGCAAAGTTATCATATAAAATCAATATAATACGAAAATTAAATAACAAAAAATACTTAGATATGAACTAATAAATTAACAGGTTGTTAAAGCATCAGGTTATGTTTTTCTAACTTATTATATAGTGCCTTGCGGCTAATACCCAATATTCTGGCTGCCTGGCTTTTGTTATTCGTGGTGACGTTTAAGGTCTCAGTGATAAGCTTGACCTCTGCCTCTTCAATAGAGTCCCCGACTTTTATATCTACCGGATGAACGTTTCTGCTACCTTCTAAAAGTCTTTTGGGCAGATGGCTTGGCAGGAGCACCTTTTCGGCGCACATCACCACGGCCCTGTGGATAATATTCTTAATTTCCCGGACATTTCCCGGCCATTCATAAGATTCCATGATGGAAATACATTCCGGTGAGAGACCCATGATATTTTTTTGATAAGCATCATTGAACCGTTTCAGATAGTAAGCCACCAGAAGGGAAACATCTCCGGGTCTGTTTCTTACTGGGGGTATAATTATCGAAAAGACATCGAGCCGGTAAAAAAGGTCTTCGCGGAATTTGTTCTTTGCAACCGCAACAGCAAGATTTTCATTTGTTGCTGCAACAATCCGAACATTGGTTTTAATATTAACTGTTCCACCGATTCTATTAAAAGACTGTGTCTCCAAAACCCGTAAAAGCGCTATCTGGTTTTTTTGATCAATGGTTCCGACTTCATCAATAAAGACCGTGCCTTTTTTCGCTTTTTCAAAAGACCCTTTGTGACGTTTATATGCGCCGGTAAAGGCGCCTTTTTCATGTCCGAAAAGTTCGCTTGAGACCAGTTCAGATGGAAGCGATCCAAGGTGGATTGGAATAAAAGGATGTTCCTGCCTGGCACTGATCTGATGTATGGCATTTGCAACCAGATCCTTGCCCGTACCGGTTTCCCCACTGATTAATACGGGAATATCCGTCATTGCAGCCTGACGGACTTGTCTGAAAACATCCTTCATAAGTCCGGAAGTGCCGACCATGTCATGGAACGTCATTTTTTTGATATCATCTTTTAGCAGAAGGTTCATCCCAAATTCAGGGCTGTTGTGCACAGCTGCGTCGATTAACATCTTGAGTTCGTTATCGTCTATTGGCAGTCTTGAATACTGGCATGAGCCGGTTTTCAAAGCGGAGGATGCCGCCTTAAGGTCTTTTTTTTCTGCAAGGATGATGATTTGGGTAATCGAACAATTATCGGATATGGTTTCTAAAAGGTCTATTGAGTCGTAGATGTTGTGCCTGAGGGCTGAACCGTTTATGATAAGGATATCAAAAGTCATTTCTTCGAATTTTTCAAAGGCATGCCCAAGGCTTTTGGCAAGGAAAATTTCGGTCGCCTGGTCACTGTATATCCGTCTGATCTGGTTGAAAACAACTTGGCCGATTTCCACGACCAAAATTTTTAAACTATTCATGTTTGAATTCAGCTCAATTTTTTATTCTGCAATCACAACTGTATATAAAGTATACAAACTCAAAACAGGATTTTTGTTTTTTATCTGACAGCTTTTTTAATTGAAACATTGCATTATTATTAGATAATACCGATAAATAAATACTGTTACTTAATATCTTACATATGATGTACTGTGTCAATAGTTTACACATAATATAACTGTATAGAAAGAACTGTATAAAAATTATACAACTTGGCAACAAGGCACGAAAATGCGTTTCTTATTCTTTTTCCTTCAAAGTATTATCTCCAATCATATCAAGCAAATGGCTGATTTAGCAAAGATTTGGCATGAATATGGCATTAGCTAATTTTCTTATTTTAAATGCCAAACCATAAAGACCCTTGATGGAATTTTAATTGAACCGGTTTGGAGTGGATATATTGCATTATTTACTAAAGAAGAATTTTTAAAGGAACTTGATTATGAGTAAGATTAACAGCAAGCATGTATTTACATCAGAGTCTGTGGGCAGTGGACATCCGGATAAAATCTGTGACCAGATTTCAGACGCAATCGTTGATGCATGTCTTGAAAAAGATCCTAATAGCCGCGTGGGTTGTGAAACCCTGGCAGGATATAATCTGGTTGCAAATGTGGGAGAAATCACATGCAATGGCTGGGAAGATATTAATCCTGAAAAAATTGCCAGACAGGTTGTCAATGAAATCGGATATGATAATGAGGCTCTTTTGTTTTGCGGAGATAATTTTGAGTATGTCAGTAGAATCCATGGACAGTCACCGGACATATCCCAGGGAGTGACCCAGGGAGAAGGACTCTATGATGAGCAGGGCGCTGGCGACCAGGGAATGATGTTCGGGTATGCAACATCCGAAACACCGGAAATGATGCCTGCTCCTATCGCTTATAGCCACAGGATTCTCAAGGTTCTTGAGGACATGCGGCAATCAAAAGAGATTTCATACCTCAGGCCCGATTCGAAGGCTCAGGTATCCGTCGGATATAATCACGGCCGTCCAGAATTTATCAAATCAGTGGTAATTTCCCATCAGACAGATGAGATTCCGTTGGAAAAGATTAGCAAAGATTTGATCGAAGTTGTCAAGAATACGTTTCAATCCACCGGTCTTTTGAAAAATGACACCGAATATTATATTAACCCGACCGGTACATTCTACCTTGGTGGCCCCTATGCAGATGCCGGGCTTACTGGAAGAAAAATTATCGTGGACACCTACGGTGGTGTCGGGAGCCATGGAGGCGGCGCTTTCTCAGGAAAAGACCCATCCAAGGTGGATCGTTCGGCCGCTTACTATACCCGCTATGCGGCAAAAAATATTGTAGCGGCAGGCTTGGCTGAAAAATGTGAAATCCAGGTAGCATATGCCATTGGTGTTGCAAAACCGGTATCAATAAATGTCGATACATATGGGACAGCGGCTATCGATGAATCGATCATTGAGATGCTTGTAAAAGATAGTGAACTTTTCGATTTTCGCCCGGCGGCAATCATAGAAAACCTGAACCTAACAAAACCGAAAAACTGGTCCTATCGCAAGACCGCTGCATATGGTCATTTTGGAAGAGAAATGTTTCCATGGGAACATACCGATAAAGTAGAGGCGCTGCAAAAAGCGGCTAAAATTGTGAACGTGGCTTAGGTTCATACCATTAAATTCTTGGAACGACATTAATTATAAAAATGGTTAAGTTCTTATTTTACATATAATTTTATAAAACCTTAAAAGAGAGATACAATGATTTATCCTTATGATTTAGAAAGTGATAAAGACTACCCGGTTAAAGATGATTTTACGATTAACCATTGCGAAGCAAAAGGGCACGGCATTTATGTAAACCGACAGTTTAAAAAGGGGCAGATGGTTGCCAGAATGACGGGGATTACGGTGCCGTATATTCTTCAGCATACCCTTCAGATTACACCCGACCTTCATCTCTATGACCCCCATTTTTCAGGGCTTTTGTTACATTCGTGTGATCCGCTTGTATGCTTAGATATGAACAAACTTGAAATCTGGGCGTTGCAGGATATTGAGAATGGACAGCCTTTAACAATGGATTATGCCTCAACCGAAGACATATTATTCAGACAATTTCCTTGTGTATGCGGTTCGATTAACTGCCGCAGATGGGTAACCGGTCGAAAAGAATCTATAAATGATTCAGGTAGAAAGTACCTTCAAGAACTGGAAAGGAAGTGTGGATGATACCACAAGAAGACCGTTTGTGGTGGGAAAGGGAAGATCTTTGTTATAAAGATGGGCAGTTATTTTTTTCAGGACAGTCAGTAACCGATTTAATAGACCTAACCCAAACTCCGGCTTTTTTTTACAGCGCAAAACGTATTGCTGCAAATATTGCCCGGCTGCACGACGCCCTGGGTCAGCTTGATGCATATAAAATTTTTTATGCAATAAAAGCAAACCGGTTTGCCCCTGTCCTGACGCATATTAAAAGTACAGGGTTGTGTGGTGTGGATGTCTGTTCTCCCGGTGAGTTACTGCATGCTTTTTCCTGCGGCTTTGAACGCAATGAAATTTCCTATACCGCACACGCAATGACCAATGATGAGCTCAAATTACTTGCCGAGAATCCAGATGTGGCTTTAAATTGTGATTCGTTAAGCAGCATCAGAAGATTGGGACAGTTCTGCTCAAGTCGCAAAATCGGCATCCGTGTCAACCCAGCTATGGGCATTGGGTACAGAGATAATGAAACGCTCAAATACAGCGGAGATAAAACGACTAAATTTGGTATTTACAGGGAACAGTTTGAGGAAGCACTGCGGCTGGCCGCGGAGTATCACTTTACTGTGGATACTATTCATTTCCATACCGGATGTGGTTATCTGAACAATCAATTGCCAATATTTAAAGAGATTTTAGATGCTACGCATTGGTTTATGGACAAAGTAAAAGATCTGGCATTCATTAACTTAGGCGGTGGGTTAGGGGTTCCTCATGATATTGATGATACGCCTCTGGATCTGGATGCCTGGGTGTCTATTATAAAATCTCATTTTGGGAATAAAGGGCTGACCATTTGTATCGAACCCGGGGATTATATTGTCAAAGACAGCGGCATTCTGGTTTTGGAGGTCAATACGGTCGAAAGAAAACAGAAAACGGATTTTGTAGGAGTTAATGGCGGGTTTAATCTTGCCATAGAACCGAGCTTTTACGGGTTGCCCTGCGAGCCGGTTGTTCATCAGCAAAAGACACAGAAGATGAAACCTGTTACGATTGTCGGCAATATCAACGAGTCACTGGATGTATGGAAAGATAATTTTCCCATGCCGGATCAGATAAAGGAGTCAGACCCCCTTGTTTTTATCAATGCGGGCGGATATGCGTCCTCAATGATGTCTAATCACTGTATGCGTGGACAGGTCTCGGAAAACATTTTATTCTAAAGGTTATTATGAATCTTGC
>JAWSVH010000005.1:0-9267 GCA_033852015.1 Desulfobacula sp. | reverse complement strand
ACGATGAATCAGAAGAAGTTTTAAGACGTGAAATGGCCATGGGTGCTAATAATGGTATCCTTTTGACTGATGATGCTTTTGAAGGATCTGATGGTAAAGGTATTGCTACGATTCTTAAAGCTGAAGCTGAAAAAGGAAATTATGATCTTATTATGACGGGTGCGCAGGCTGATGAAGGCGCAGGTCAGGTGGGCGGAATGCTTGCCGCTATGATGGATCTTCCTTATGCATCTCTGGTTAATAAAATTGAAGCTGGTGACGGAAAAATTACTGTAGGTCGAGAAATTGAAGGTGGAAACCAGGAAATGAACGAATTGGTACTGCCATGTGTTCTTTCTATCCAGACCGGTATTAATGAGCCCCGCTACGTAGGTATTCGTGGTATCAGAAAAGTTGCCAGTATTGAAATTCCGGAAAAAGGCGCATCTGATATTGGCGTGGATGCTGCTACCGTTGGAGAAGCTGGTGCAAAAACTAAAAGAGTTGATTATTTTGTGCCTGATATGGGTGATGGTGCTGAAATGCTTGAAGGATCAACCGAAGAGATTATTACAGCGTTGATTGAAAAGCTGAAAGCAAAAGGAGGACTCTAATCATGACTCAAATTTATGCATACATTCCATTTGCAAATGGCGCAGCCGAAGATGTGGCTATGGAATACCCGTCAGCTGCGAAAAAAATTGATGCTGGTGCATCTGTTACTGCTATTGTTACAGGAACAGGCGCTGACCTTGATAAAGTTGCCAATGACATGACTGCTGTTTATGCAGAAGTTATTAAAGTAGACAATGCTGACCTGGCATATCCCAATGCGGAAGTTGTTAGAAAAGCACTTGCAAACATCATCCCTGCGGATGCCATTGTTCTTACACCTCATAATACTTTTGGTATGGACCTTGCCCCTGGCTTATCTGTTAAGATGGATTCAGCCTATGTGGCAGATGTTGTTGATTTTGAAGGTGCTGATGGTACAACCCTTAAATTGGTTCGTCAGGAGCTTGGTGGGGCTGTTAGTACTCATGTCACTGTTGATATTTCTGCCGGTGCTGTTGTTACCGTTAGACCGGGTTCTTTTGCACCCGTTGACGGCGGATCTGCCGGTGGATCAGTGACAGATAAATCTGCTGATGCTGGAGATCTTTCTTCTAAAAGAAAATTTTTGGAAGTGGTTGCAGCAGAAGTCGGTGATGTTGATATTACAAAATCTGACGTACTGGTTTCCATTGGACGTGGTATTGAAGATGAAGATAATATTGAAATTGCTCAGGAACTTGCAGAAGCGATGAATGCAGTTGTTTCCTGTTCAAGACCTATTGTAGATGCCAAATGGCTTGAAAAATCTCGCCAGGTGGGTACTTCCGGTCAAACAGTTAAACCTAAAGTTTATATGGCGATGGGTATTTCAGGTTCATTCCAGCATCTTGGCGGCGTAAAAGGTAATCCTTTTATCGTAGCTGTTAATAAAAACCCCAATGCACCTATTTTCCAGGTAGCTGATGTGGGTATTATTGAAGATATTCTTGATTTTATGCCTGAACTTACTGAAGCAATTAACGATCTTTAAAAATCGTTAGAAATATCTTAAAGGGCCTTGAAACATTTGTTTCAAGGCCCTTTTTTTATCTTTCGAACCAATAATTTTTTGCGTTTGACATCAATTTGAGGATTGTGTATTACATATCAAGATTGTAATGGATTCTTGTTCTATAATTTCTAATATAAATTCTTCATTTCACCTGAGAATCTCATGTACAAAAAATATCAATGTAGTAATTAACATGAAATTATTTTTCTGGGTTTAGGCAATGGCCAATATATTAATAATTGATGATGATAAAGTTATTTGCGATATTCTGACTAAGATGATGGAAAAGATCGGTCATGATGCTCGCTATGCTATGACAGGTGCAGATGGTGTAAATCTGGCTGAAAATGAGATGTTTGACATTGTTTTTCTTGATGTGAACCTTCCTGATGTTAATGGTTTGGATCTAATTAAAATCATCAAAGATGTACCTTCTTCTCCTGAAGTAATTATTGTTACCGGAGAGGATAACGCTGATGGAGCCAATATCGCTATTAAAAGTGGTGCCTGGAATTATCTTGAAAAACCTTTCCTGCGACAGGATCTAAATCTTCAGGTCAGCCGAGCCCTGCTATTTCGTGAAGAAAAAGGAGAAATCCCGGCGACAGGAGCTTTAAAGCGAAATGCCATTGTTGGAGATTCAAAAAAAATACAATTTTGTCTGGACCGGATTTCAACAGCAACATATTCTGATATTTCTGTTCTGATATCCGGTGAACAGGGGACGGGAAAGGAGTTATTCGCTAAAACAATTCACTTGAATAGTGACCGGAGTAAAAATAATTTTGTGGTGGTTGATTGCTCTGCTATGAATGAGGTCGTTTTTAAAAGTATGTTGTTTGGTTCTAAAAATAGTTTAGCTTCAGAAGCATTAGACAATAAACTAGGTCTTATGAACATGGCTGATGGCGGGACCTTGTTTTTAGATAACGTTTTTGAATTACCGATTCAGGTTCAACAATCTTTGCTTCAGGTTATTGAAGAACAAAAAATATATTCACTGGATAGAAAAGAAAATAAAATTTGTAATTTTAGAGTAATGGCATCAACCTGTGAGGACTTTGATACATTAAAAACAAAAGATGCATTTTTGCCCGATTTGTTTAATAAGCTCAACGCTATCCATATTAAAGCCCCTTCATTAAAAACCATAAAAGAAGATATTATAAAGATCGCTTTATTTTATATCGATCAATATTGTAAAAAATATAAGGTTGATGCAAAAGGAGTTTCACCTGAATTTATCGATATCATAGGTGCTTATAAATGGCCTGGTAATGTAAAAGAACTCATTGATGCAATTGAAAAAGCAGTGGCTTCAGCAAAAAGTGAGCCGACGTTATATTCTATTCATCTGCCATCATATATAAAAACCGGTGTAATAAAACAGATACTAAAAAAGAATATAGAAGATGAAAAAATACCCAAAAAAGAGTCTCATAATGGTAAATTTCCTCCGCTGAATGTTTTTATGGAAACGAGTGAAAAACAATATCTGACAAGCATTTTATCACATGTATCAGGTGATATAAAAAATGCATGTCAGATATCTGGAATGTCCAGTTCTCTTATGTATGAACGCTTAAGAAAATTTGGTTTGACCTAAAAAAGGTTGGATTTGTTATTGCACTCTCTTATTGTACCATTCCTATTGGATCACCTTACTGTATTAGGGGAACCGTAAGACCGCCATCCATTAAAAACAGAATGCTTGCATCCTTCCCTTTTTCTTCCAAAGCTTGATCCATCGCCGTTTGAAGATTTGGAAAAGGTTTGATGAATAATTTTGAAATCACATCTGGTTCAACATCTGTCACTCCCCACATCTGAGCCCAAAGACCAATTTCGGCCATTTTAGCAGCTTTGTGATATCCTAAAACATATCCTTTTTCAATGGTGTCTAACGCTTTTTGAGGCGTATCACTGGATCCTAAAAGGTCTGCAAAGGCTTTTCCTCCAATACCACATCTGCATTTGGCCACAAGGATGAGAATACCGTCCTTCTTTAAGGCAAGTTTTGCATTATCAATGCCTTTTTGCGCCTGGTACAGATCAATATCCTGGGGAAATTTGACAACAGAGACCACGATGTCAGATTTTTTAGCCAATGGTGCTGCAAAGACTTCATTGGCAGCGTCAATGGCAGCATGAAATGAATCATTGATATGACCACAACAGGTGGCATATACCTTATGGTGTTTGTCTAAAACCGTCATGATAGAAAAGATCTCTTGTTTTACGGTTTTAATGGCATCAATCATGTCTTCATGAACCGGATTGCCTTTCAAAGAAAGGGCTTTTGCCTCAGGGACCAGTGCCAGTTTGTGATTGGCTTCTATGGTTTCATAACCTGCTATTCCTGGTAGAAATGATTTTCTTCCTCCAGTATATCCGGCAAAATAATGGGGTTCCACAGAAGAAATGATAATGATTTTATCTGCGTTAACGCCAGCTTTGTTCACATACATTGGAGTTCCATTGCTGGAGTTACCTAAAAAGACCATATCTTCTTTGGCTCTTGCATCATGGACAATGATGTTGTCTTTTATCTGTTCATAAAATTTGCCAAAAATCTGGATATATTCTTCATGAGAGGGTCCTCTGTGGGCACCTGTGGCAATAATAAAATTAAAATCAGTCTTCTTTAAGTCTTCAAAAATAAAGTTAAGAACTTTTTGGGTTGGTGTCGGGCGAGTGGCATCATTAACAATGATCAACACTTTTTTTGCATCATTTAAAAAGTCTTTAAAACTTTTAGAATTAATGGGTTGGTTGATCGCATCTTGTATGTTTTTATCTTCATTGCCTATTTGAACATCATTGGCTTCAAGAAAATCTACATGAATATCATCATTGATCTGGGCCGACATGATACCATCTTTTCCATAGGGAACATCAATTTTCATAAACAACAAACTCCTTTAGCGTGCGGGACCCCTTTAACGTATTGGTCCGATGGTATTGAGTTGATCAACAAAGGTATCAATTTGGGCTTGGAACTCGGGTTTATCTCCTGCCGGGATTTGAACCATTTGAATTCGAGAGGTTTCAATATCCAGAGATTTAAATGTATTGTGAAGGCTTTGAATGATTTTTTTAGCCCTTAAGTTACCACCATGCTGGCAGTCATCGTCAGGGCAACACGCCACAAGGACTCCCCAGGCGTTATGAATAAAAGGTGCCATGAGCAAATGGGGTTCAAGCCGTCCACCGCACATATTGACAAGAATTTCATATTGTTTGTCAACGGTTTCTGATTCCGGCAGTTCGGACGCTTGAAGCTCAGGAAAATATGACCAGTTGCAGGCAAAAACAATGGCTTTGGCAGCCTTGTGACTTTCTAAAAAAGAGGATGCCCGTTCAATCAGCTCATCTTTGCCAGTGCCAAAAGTATTCTCGATGGTGGCAGCTCCTGCTGGACATACTTCAAGGCAGATACCGCAGGCCTGACATTTGGAAGGGTCTGTGACGATGTTTTTTCCATCATAGGATCGGGCTTCGTGGGGACATGCTGTTAGACAAACAAGGCATTTCGCACAGGTTAATCTTGTTGTAGACGTGGTTCCAGGTCCTTCGATTCCCATTTCAAGCAGGTCTTTTTTTGCATCGGTGAATATTTCTGTTAACGGAACTCCAGAAGAGCAAGCGGCTTCGCATCGTTTACAATAAAAGCATGAAAACATTTTATGTGCTGCAGATTCTGATGGTTCAATCTCTTTGTTTAGCAGGCCAAAGGCAGTGATTATTTTTGCCCGGGGAGCATCGGTCTCCCATCCGGTATGTTTGAACATTGGGCAGTGTTCAAAACAATAACCGCATCGGATGCAATTTGCTAACGTGCCTTGCCATTTTTCAAGGTTTTTAAATTCTTTTATTTTATTTGTCATGGAGTTAACCTCTTTGTTTAGCTGTTCACAGAATATCTTAAGTTGGTTGCCGTGACCCAGTTTTCTGGCGCCTGGGAAAGTTTTCCAGGGTTCAGGATATTATTTGGATCCAACGCTTTTTTGATGCTGGCAAGCATATTAAGTGAGTCAGATTTTTCAACCTTAAAAGACTCTGCTTTGGAAAGCCCGATACCATGTTCTGCACTGGTGGTTCCATTGACAGATCGGACATAATCATAGACTTCAGTGATGGCTTTCTTAGCAGATGCCCACTGGTCTTTTTGTTTGGTATCCATCAAAATTTTGGTGTGCATACATCCTGACCCGCAATGACCATATGCGGTCATGACGATGTTATTGCGGTCTGCAATTTCATGAATTTTCCCCGCCATTTCGGCCATTTTAGAGTACGGGACGGCCATGTCATCTGCAAGGGCTGTGCTGGCAAGATTGTCGTCATATTTAGAAAGGGCCGGGAATAGTTTTTTGCGGCCTAAAAATATTTTTGCCCGTTCTTTTGGATCATAGCTGGAATGGATGTCAGCACCATTATGCTTTTCACAAATTTTTGTCATTTTATTTATTTCATAATCCACAGCTTCTTTCACCATGGCATCTGCTTCGAATATTAGAGCAGCAGCCACTTCTTTTAATCCTAAATCCATGGTCTTGTTTACGGCTTTTATTGCCACGGAATCGACAAGTTCAAGCATGGATGGTATGGTTCCGGATGCCATGATGGAGCCAATTGCTTCCCCTGCATCTTTAAGAGAATCAAAATTGGCAATTCCCATGCATCGGAATTCCGGGATAGGAACAAAACTTAATGTCGCCTCTACAACAATACCCAGTGTGCCTTCAGAGCCCACCATTAACTTGTGTAGCTGATATCCAGAGGCTTCTACCCGAGTGCGGGCACCTAAAGTTACCAATTCTCCATCGGAGAGGACAACCTTCATTCCAAGAACTGCATCCCGCGTTGCGCCATATTTTACTGATCGAACCCCACTGGCATTATTGGCAATTTCTCCGCCAATGGTTGCGATTCTGCTGGAGGCAGGGGTCGGTGGGTAAAAAACACCATATTTTTTCAGGGCAAGGTTTAAGTCATCATCAACCACACCGGGTTGAACCCGACAATAAACATCTGCCAGGTTTATTTCCAGAATTTTATTCATCCCTTTCATATCAAGAACAATGCCGCCATGAATGGGAACAGTTTGGCCACACATGCCGGAACCGCCCCCCCGGGCAATGATGGGAATAAGGTTTTTATTTGCATATTTCATGATTGCTTGGACCTGGGCAGTGGTTTCGGGACGGACAATTGCCCAGGGCATGGCGTGGTGAACAGAAGAGTCTGAACCATAGGCATAAAGATCTGACGGGTCTGTTTTTATGTTGCTTTCACCGACAATTTTTTTTAATGTGGCCTCATCAATTGTTTTCATTTGGTATCCCTTTTGATGAATCTGTTATATTTATTAAATCATTTTTAGTTATTAGGAATTATAATTTCATAAAGATGTAAAAATTTCAATGCCAATCCGTGACTTTAATATAAATAATTAAGAACTTAAGCGTGCTCTTGGCTTGCCAAACTATGGCCAGAAAGTTTATACTTATCTTTAAAGATTTCAAGTATGTGGTCAATATATTAAAAAAGGAAGAAATAATGACATATTCAGTTAAATTTTTACCTCATGAAATAAAGGTTGAGGTTGAAGATAATGAGAGCCTGATTCGTGCAGCACTGGAGGCTGGAGTTCATATTAATGCTTCCTGTGGCGGTGGTGGTGTCTGCGGTAAATGCAGGGTAATGGTTGAAGAAGGTCAGGTGGAAGGTGGGATTTCTGAACAGCTTAGTGATGAGGATCAACAAAAAGGGTATCGTCTTGCATGCACTTCCCAGGTCGTTTCTGATCTTGTGATCCGGGTACCGGTAGAATCCCAGATGGACACCGGGCGTTTAAATACCCAGCCCACCAGTCGACATACAGCAAAAGAAGCATATGCAGATGTAAATGATTTGCGCGAGGATGGTCTTTTTATCCCACCGGTGGAAAAAATTTATCTGGAGCTGGTTCCGGCAAGTGTGGATGATAATCAGGCAGATGTGGCACGAATTATTAATCATTTGCGTTTCAACCATGATGAACACCGATTGACCATGAACCTTAATCTGATGCGTAAGATCCCTGATATAATCCGGGAGGGTGATTTTAAGGTTACAGTTACCATTGTCCGACCGGTAAGAAAAGATGGTAAAAATGAAATTATCAATATAGAACCGTTCGATACCAGTGACAGAAATTTCGCCATCGCTGTGGATATCGGAACTACGACTGTTTATGGTCAGGTCCTGGATCTGCATACGGGTGAAGTCCTTGCGCAGCATGGTGAGTTTAATAGTCAGATCAGTTATGGGGAAGATGTTATTTCCCGGATCATGTATGCAGAAAAAAATAAGGATGGACTCCATACGCTTCATCTAAAAGTGGTTGAAAATATCAATGCCATTATTGAAAAAACGCTTAAAAAAGCAAAAGTCAGTAAGAATGAAGTGGGAACCATCACCCTTGCTGGAAACTCCACCATGACGCAGTTTTTGTTGGAGATTAATCCCAAATATATCAGAAGAGATCCATATGTGCCGGCATCCATAATGTATCCACCGTTTCATTCCCATGAAATTGGAATTGACCTGGCACAGCATACCGTTGCTTTGATTTATCCTGGAGTATCCAGCTATGTGGGCGGGGATATTATTGCAGGTATCATGGCCTCGGGAATGTATCGAACTTCTGAATTGACCCTGTTTATGGATATTGGAACCAATGCCGAAATTGCCATTGGTCATAAAGACTGGATGGTGTGTACTGCGGCTTCTGCAGGTCCAGCTTTTGAAGGCGGCGGCGTAAAGTTCGGCATGCGGGCCAGCAAGGGGGCCATAGAAGATTTTGCCATTAATCCACAAACCTATGAACCCATGATTATTACCGTGGGTAATAAAAAGGCCAGGGGAATTTGTGGGTCGGGTCTAATTACGCTTGCAGCAAAATTACTGGAAGCTGGTGTTATTGATTCCAGGGGTAAATTTGATCGATCTATTGATACGCCACGTATCCGTCAGACAGATGAAATCTGGGAATATGTGCTGGTCTACAAAGAGAACACGGATATTGAACGAGATATTGCCATTACTGAGCCGGATCTGGATAATCTGATCCGGGCAAAAGGGGCTATGTACAGTGCAACGTTAACCCTGTTGGATGAAATTGGTCTGGGAGTTCAGGATATTGAAAAAATTATTCTTGCCGGCGGTTTTGGCTCGTATGTGGATCTGGAAAGTGCCATTACCATTGGCCTTTTACCTGAAATCGATCCGGAAAAAGTCATCTATCTTGGAAACGGATCTCTGCTCGGTTGCAAGATCAATTCGCTGACAAATGCCCTGCGCCAGGATGTGGGTAATGTCGTGAATATGATGACCAATTTTGAGCTGGCCTCCACACCATCCTATATGGATCATTACATGGGAGCCTTGTTTTTACCCCATACCGAAATGAATTATTTTCCAAAAGTAAAAGAACGACTTGAAAGGTTGCGTAAATGATGATTCAAACCGGATTTGTCTGTACGTTTGAAATTGAACAACCCAGCCTGAGTAATAATACTGCCGATGCCCAGCGATTGGAAAGTCAACTTCAAGCACAATTGAAGACCGATCATGTTCGAATTCCACTATCGGTGCTTAAAACATTGCCTTCTAATCTAAGGGCTTGGGATTATAAA
>JAWSVH010000001.1:0-35874 GCA_033852015.1 Desulfobacula sp. | reverse complement strand
TTGAGTCAGAAGTTGACAGAACTATACAGGAGATCAAACAGCAATTAAGAGACGAAAAAGTTAAACACCTGGGTATTACCCGTTTACAAGACAACTCTATTCTTGCCAAAATGAAAACCGGTGAAGATAAATCAACCTTTGACACAATTCTAACAAAGGAATTTAAAAATCTAATCACTCCAAATTCTCACACTCAAGACGGTGTTGTCTCTTATAAACTGACACTACCGGAGAAAGAACTTGAGAACATCAAAAAGATGGCTACGGAACAAGCCCTTGAAACCATCCGCAACCGAATTGATGAGTTTGGTGTATTAGAACCTGATATCCGAATACAGGGTCGAGATAGAATCCTTTTACAGTTACCGGGCATTAAAGATCCTGAAAGAGCTAAAAAGCTTTTAGAAAGGACAGCTCATCTGACCTTCCAACTGGTCAATGATGTTGCTGATCTAAGTTCTGCAGTTAATGGCACGCCACCTGTGGGATATGAAGTCCTTTATGAAACCGAAACCGTTGCATCTGGACAGACAAGAGAGATTCCTTATTTGATAGAAAAAAAGGTGTTGTTAGATGGCAGCCTCTTGACCAATGCACGGGTGGATTTTGACCAGTTCCAGCAAGCTCGGGTTGGCATTGAATTCAATCGAAAAGGTGCCCGAATCTTCGATCGCATCACCGGTGACAATGTCCGAAGACGCCTTGCAATTATCCTTGATAAAACCGTATATTCCGCGCCCGTAATTAATGAAAGAATCGTCGGTGGAAAAGCGTCGATTTCTGGCAGTTTCACCATAAATGAGGCAACCGATCTTGCCATTGCACTTCGTGCCGGTTCTTTACGGACCCCCGTAAACATCATTGAAGAGCGCACCGTAGGCCCCACACTGGGAGCAGATTCCATCCGAATGGGCCTGATGTCTATGATGGTTGGAGGCCTTTTAGTCGTCTTATTCATGTTGATCTACTATAAAGGTGCCGGCCTCATTGCCGATCTTGCTTTAATTGTAAATATAGTTCTTATCGGTGGTGGTCTTGCCGCATTTGGCGCTACATTAACTTTGCCTGGTATTGCAGGTATTATCCTGACCATTGGTATGGCTGTGGATGCCAACGTAATTATTTTTGAAAGAATCAGAGAAGAGATACGATCTGGAAAAACTGCACTGGCCTCGGTTCATGCGGGCTTTGATAAAGCCACTTTGACCATCCTTGATGCCAATGTGACCACTTTGATCGCAGCTATTGTATTATACCAGTTTGGGACAGGTCCCATAAAAGGATTTGCCGTCACTTTAATTCTCGGTATTGTGGCAAGCCTTTTTACAGCCTTAGTTCTTTCAAAAAGTATCTTTGATTTTGTTCTTAGACACAAACAATCCTCAACTATAAGCATATAAAGGAAGACATAATGGAGCTTATCAAGTCTGATATCAACATAGACTTTATTGGTAAACGGAAAATCGGATTTGTAATATCCCTGATTCTCATTCTCATAAGCCTTGGGTCCCTTATCATTCAAAAAGGGCCTAACCTTGGGATTGATTTTGTTGGTGGAACCATTATCCAGGTGAAATTTACCGAAGAAGTAAGGGTTGGGGATATTCGTACCGGCCTGGCCGCAATTGGTTTAAATGATGCCTCTGTTCAAAATTTTGGAAAGCAAATTGATCATCAATTTTTGATCCGTACCAGCAACCCGGAAAAAACAGATAAGGGACTTTCTCAATCTATATCCGATTCGGTCGAAGCTTCCACTGGAGTTAAACCTGAAATCCGTAGAGTTGAAATGGTTGGTCCCCAGGTGGGAGATGATTTAAGGAGAAATGCATTGTTAGCTATCTTTTATTCTCTTTTATTTATCACCATATATATTTCCGGTCGATTTGAACTCAAATGGATGTTATCTGGCGTCACAGCAGGGTCACTGATGACTGCCGTTTATTTTTTAGATATTTTCAATGTCCCCATGATTGGGCTGATTGCAGCCGCTTTAATCGTCACCTTGATATTATTTTGGATCCTGCAATTAAAATATGCAATGGGAGCCATTGTCGCATTGCTGCATGATGTTCTAATTACGGTAGGAATTTTTACTATTTTAGATTTGGATTTTTCCTTGTCTATTATTGCTGCACTTCTTACTATTATCGGATACTCTTTAAATGATACCATTATTGTTTTTGATCGTATCCGGGAAAATATCAAAGGGGCAAAGAATACAGATGCTTTACCTGCGCTGTTTAATAAAAGTATCAATGGCACTCTTTCAAGAACACTTTTGACCTCAGTAACGACATTAATTGTATTGTTTGCTCTCTTTTTCTTTGGTGGAGAGATCATCCACAATTTTGCTTTTGCCATGATTGTTGGAGTAATAATTGGTACATATTCATCCGTTTTTGTAGCAAGTCCTATCGTTCTTGCTGCCCATAAAAGGTAATTTTATGCATCGTTTAAACTCTTGCTTGTTTAAAAATATGTTACTCATGATTTTTTGTTTTTCTCTTGTTTCCTGCAGTGCTATGAACTTTTTCAAGTCATCTGCAGGAGACATGGAAACCAAAGAATCTGATTCTACACAAATATCTCAACTTGAATCTAAACTTATCGACCTAAAGCAAGAACTGGCAGATTTAAAACATCTGACTCAGAAAAAAGACTCCAACATTCTAATACTTAAACGCAAAAACCTGTCACTAAAAAAGAAGATATCTGTTCTGGAAAAAAATGTGCCAAAAGCAAAGCCAGTACAATATAAAGTTGAATATACTTCTCCGCCAGTCCTTTATAAAAAAGCTCGCAACCTTTTGATTGAAGAAAATTATAAGAATGCCGCAAGTCTGTTCACAGAATTTATCAAAAACCACCCCAAACACAGTCTTGCGGACAATGCTGTCTACTGGCTTGCTGAGTGCTACTATTCTCTTGGTGATTATAAAAAAGCCATTTCAATTTTTAAGGATCTGGAAATAAATTATCCTAAATCAGAAAAAATACCGGATTCTATTTTAAAATTGGGATATTCGTATTTATCCTTAGATGATACCAATAGAGCAAACCACCATTTAACAAAAGTATTAAAAAAATATCCCTTTTCTCCTGCTGCAGAGAAGGCCCAGGAAAAATTAAAGAGTTTTGAATAGCCCAATTTAAGGATGCCTGATTTTTTACAAAAATATATGCCTTGGTTTACGCTTCGGGAAATCCCGATGCTGGGTAATACCATATTCAAAAAACTAATAAATCATTTTGGGACGCCTGAAAATATTTTGAGTGCTCCAACAAACCAACTGTCTCAAATAGATAAGATATCTTCTAAAATCATAAACGGGATTGCCCAGTATAAAACATTTGAAGCTGCTGCAAAAAAAGAATTAGAACAAATTTTTAATACCGATATTCACATTGTCACATTGAATGATCCTGATTATCCAGCATTATTAAAACAAATTGTTGATGCCCCTCCGTTTTTAACCTATATGGGGACTTTAGATAACGCCTCCCCCTGTGTCTCTGTTATTGGATCAAGAGCAGCAACATCTTATGGCTTGAACAGTGCTAAAAACCTGGCATATAAGCTCGCTACAAAAGGGTTTCAAGTTGTGAGTGGTATGGCTCGTGGAATTGATACCATGGCCCATGAAGGGGCCTTAAATGCAAAAGGGAGAACCATCGCTGTTTTGGGATCTGGACTCAACAAAATTTATCCTCGTGAAAATCAGAAACTTTTTAAAGTCATCGCCCAAAAAGGAACCATCTTCAGTGAATTTAAAATAAATACAGACCCGTTTGCATCCAATTTCCCCATGAGAAACCGGATTATTGCAGGACTGTCCTGCGGCAGTATTGTTGTGGAAGCTGCAAAAAGATCAGGTTCTTTAATCACGGCACGCTTGGCTGGAGAATATAATCGAGAAGTATTTGCTGTTCCTGGAAGTATTACCTCAAAAAAAAGCCAAGGTACACATTGGCTGCTAAAACAAGGTGCAAAATTGGTTGAAACTGAAATGGATATTATTGATGAACTTCACCATTTTATCCATGAAAAAAAAGAAAAAAAGAGCACTGCACCTTTACAAAAACAAATTTCAACCCAATATAAAGAGAACAACCCTGATAAAAATGGGATTATAAATTTAATTGAGCCCTACCCTGTCCATATTGATGTGTTGATAGAGAAAAGCGGGATGTCACCCTCAAAAGTGTCCTCTTTGCTATTTGATCTGGAAATGAATCGAAAAATAATGCGCCATCAGGGTAACTATTATTCAACCTGGGAGGAACACCATTGACTAAACCTCTAATCATAGTTGAGTCACCAACCAAGATTAAAACTTTAGTAAAATATGTAGGAAAAACATTTAATGTTGGTGCAAGCGCTGGCCATATAAGAGACCTTCCTGTCAAAACATTGGGTATTGATGTCGACAAAGAATTCAAAGCTAAATATGTCAATATCAAAGATAAATCCAAAGTAATTGCCAATTTAAAAAAATTAGCCAAAGATACCAATGAAATTTATCTAGCACCGGATCCGGATCGTGAAGGAGAAGCCATTGCATTTCACATCATGGATATCCTTAAGAAAAAAGATAGGACTTTTCATCGGGTACTTTTTCATGAGCTGACAAAAAGAGGCATCGAAGAAGCATTAGAACACCCGCTTAAACCAGATGAATATAAATATGATGCACAACAAGCCAGGCGAAAACTTGACCGTTTGGTTGGCTACCAGATTTCTCCACTTTTATGGCAAAAAGTCCAGCGAGGACTCAGCGCAGGCCGCGTTCAGTCTGTTGCTGTTAAAATCATCTGTGATCGTGAGCGGGAAATTCGAAAATTTATCCCGGAAGAGTTCTGGACTATAACAGCTGACCTGCTATCACAGTCTCCTCCAAAGTTTAATGCCGCTTTAATTAAAATTAATAATAAAAAAGCCAAAATCAGCGATGAAACACAAACCAATGGTATCTTAAGTGATCTGGAAAAAGTTCAGTTTTTTGTTCAAGAGATAAAAAGCAAAACAATTAAGCGTAATCCTGCCCCCCCATTTATTACCAGTAAACTACAGCAGGATGCCATCAATCGCCTGAGGTTTTCCGCTAAAAAAACCATGGTGGTCGCTCAACAACTGTATGAAGGTATTGAAATCGGGACAGGCGGACCAGAAGGTCTGATCACCTATATGCGTACAGATTCTACTCGAACTGCACCAGAAGCTAATTCAGAAGCACAAGCATATATCTACGAGACCATGGGAAAAGATTTCGGTTTAGAGACCCCTCGGTATTTTAAAAATAAAAACAAAGCCCAGGACGCCCATGAAGCAATACGGCCGACTTCGGTCTTTAACTCACCAGAAAAAATTAAAAAATTTTTGAACCCGGATCAATTTAAACTGTATGACCTAATCTGGAAACGGTTTGTTGCGTCCCAGATGGCCCAGGCCATAATCGATCAAAAAACGATTCTGATTTCGGCCGGAGAAAAATATTTATTTTCCGTCAGCGGATCTACTGTCAGATTTGCCGGATATATGAACCTATATGCTCTTAATGATGACGCATCAAACGAAAAAGATATTCAATCCCTTCCTGATGTAGAACAAGGCGCCCAGTTAGAAACATTAAAAGTTATCCCCAAACAACATTTCACAAAACCGCCACCACGGTTTTCTGAAGCTTCCCTTGTTAAGGAACTTGAAAAAAATGGAATTGGACGACCCAGCACCTATGCCTCCATTTTATCAGTCATTCGGGATAAGGGGTATGTTGATATGATTAAACGATATTTTGTTCCCAGTGAAATGGGATTTATTGTTAACGACCTTTTAGTAGAATGTTTTCCTAATATTTTAAATATCTCTTTTACAGCAAAGATGGAAACAAATTTAGATGATGTTGAAGCTGGAAAATTAAATGAAGTCCAACTTTTAACTGATTTTTACTCTTCTTTTAAAAAATACCTGGATGCGGCTTCAGAAAACATGATCAGCGTGAAAGGCGTTGGCGTCCCTACACCATTAAAATGTCCCACCTGTGAAGAACCATTGAATATTAAAATTGGTAAAAACGGACATTTTCTTGCATGTACCGCCTATCCAGAATGTTCATTTACCAGCAACTATTTAAGAGACGAAAAGGGTGATCTGTCGATCGTTGAAAAAATCGTTGATAATACTAAAGTAAAAGACTGTATAAAATGTGGCGAACCCATGGTTCAAAAAGAAGGCCGTTTTGGTTTGTTTTTAGCTTGTACCGGATATCCAGAATGCAAACACACTGAATCTATCAATGGTCAATCCAATGGCAAAGAAATTGGCATAGACTGTTTTGAAAAAAAATGTTCCGGAACGATTGTCGAAAAAAAATCTAAGCGTGGAAAAATATTTTTTGGCTGTTCAAATTTTCCAGACTGTACCTTTGCTTCATGGGATAAACCCTCCAAGATGCCCTGTCCAGATTGCGAGTCTCTATTTTTGGTCGAAAAAGAGACTAAAAAAGATGGCAAATTTCTAAAATGTCCTGACAAAGCGTGCGGGTTTAAAAAACTATTATAAGGCTATTTTAAAACACAACTTGCGTTCCTTGGACAAGAATATTACAATTGAGTCATTACAAATTCGATAATGACTTTGAATTCCATCTGATTTTTTGCCTTTTTTACGATATCCTCGCTGTTTCCAACTGACTGTCATACTTCTCTGCCATAACTTTTTACAAAAACAAGGAGGAGAATTATGAGGATAGAACCCAAAAAAATAATGTGTGCGATCGATTTCTCTGATTTCAGCACCCACATCCTTGCCTACGGAAAATTGCTGGCCAAAGAGTATGGATCAAAACTATTTTTATGTCATATTGTACCTGAATCCATAAATGTTTCAGGCCACTTGCCTTCTTATTTTAATTATATGGGCATCGAAACAGAGCTCATTGATAATGCACATAGAGAACTGGCCAAAATGGTTCAGGATTTGGACCTTGAATGTGAAATCATGGTCTGCTCCGGTCACCCTGCATACCAAATCGAACGTTTGGCCCATGAACAGCAGATCGATATGGTAATTGTTGCCACCCATAGTACGTCCGGGATAAAACGCTTTTTGATCGGATCGGTCACCGACCGACTGGTAAAAGTCTTAAATTGCCCTCTATTGATACTCCAGGGAGGCGCACAGACCTCGGTAAGCCTTTTTGATAAAACTGTAAAACTAAAAAAAATCCTGGTTGGATGTGACTTTAGTGAAGATTCCAAACTGGCTTTTGATTATGCTTTAAGTCTTGCACAGGAATTTCAAATCCAAATTCATCTGGCCCATGTCATTCGACCGGCAGAACAGTTTCGAATGTACAATGATTTAGATACCAATGTTCAAGAGACCTATTCTGGTGTGTGGGATCGTCTAATGTACCCGGGTATCGACAAACAACAACGGGTTAAAGACCCCGGTGAGTCCAGTTCAATCTCTGACTACCTTAAAATACAATTAATGGAAATGGTTTCTAAAGAAAGTCTAAACTGGTGTACTCCTGTTACGTCAATACTTGAGGGTCAGGCATATAAAGAACTCATCAATTATGCCAATCAAGAGCAAATAGATATGATTGTTTTGGGAATTCGTGGCCATAGTTTTCTGGAACAATTTTTAGTGGGGTCCACAACCGATCGGATAATTAGCCAGGCACCTTGTCCCGTTCTTGCTGTTCGTCATACCGTGATGTAACTTAACGTGCTTTTTGTTCATCCAAAAGCGTGCGGATGAATACTGATAAGTCCAGATTATCAACCGGCTTCTGAATATATTTTTTTATCCCCATCTCTATAATTTGGGCTTCAGAAACTGTTTCACTATAGCCTGTACAAAGAATAATGGGGATATCTTTACGTTGTTTAAGGACTTGTTTGGCAAATTCATCACCTGTCATTTTCGGCATGGTCATGTCAGTAACAATTAAATCAAAAGCATGAATGTCTGCTTCAAATGCAGCAAACGCCTGGGCTCCATCTTCAAAAACAGAGACTGAATAGCCCAGGCCATTCAAAAACTCTTGAAGTATATTTCGAATATCTACTTCATCATCTACGACCATGATTTTTTCAGAACCACCTTTTAATAACTTCACCGGTTTAGGACTTATTTCAGCATTTGTTTGTCTTTTAACAACCGGTAGATACACATAAAAGCTAGACCCTTTTCCTATGGTGCTTTTGGCATTAATATAACCATCATGTTCATCCACGATGGCGTGTACCAAGGCTAAACCAAACCCCGTACCTTTACCCACATCTTTGGTGGTATAATATGGATCAAATGCTTTTGAAAAAGTTTCTTTGTCCATACCATGACCCGTATCTGTCACCTCAAGTTCAATATATTGACCCGCATTTATTTTTCTATTAAAAACATCCGTATTTTTAGTGAGATCTATTTTTTGAATCTTAACGGTCAAGACTCCTCCGAACTCATTCATGGCATGGTATGCATTCGTACAAAGGTTCATAATTACCTGATGCATTTGAGTCGGATCTGCCATTATATTTCCCGTTGAAAAGATCAACTCTTTTATCTCTATTGTTGCTGGAATAGACGATCGCATAAGCTTAAGTGCTTCTTTAACCACAAGGTGCAATTTTATGGATTGCTTTTCATATTCAGTTTGACGACTAAAGGTTAAAATTTGCTGAGTTAACTCTGCTGCACGTTGAATCCCCTTACTGATTTGCTTAACATGTGATTTTGCTTTAGCAGGCTGATCCATACTGATCTGAGCCAATTGTGCATACCCTAAAATTCCGGAAAGAATATTATTAAAATCATGTGCAATTCCCCCAGCAAGCGTTCCAATGGCTTCCATTTTTTGAGACCGTTCCAGCTGTACCGCCAAATTTTTTCTTTCAAGGGCAGCGCGCTTAAGATTGGTTATATCTCGGCCTTCGGTAATAATAAAAGCAATCTCACCAGAAGGAAGAAAAACAGGTTTTATCGAGATATCAATATCTCTAACCTTTTCTTCCTTAGAAACCGCTGTAATTTCATAACGGACAAACTCTCCTTTCATGGCTTTTTTTATGGATTGTTTCAATTTGTCTTGAACTGCTTGATCATGCCTCCACCACTTGGCCTCCCAAAACGGTTGATATAATGCATCCTGTGCTGTGCCACCTGCAAAATCAAGCACGCTTTGATTAATTTGTTCTAATGTTCCAAAGGGAGACAAAATACCCATATATTGAAATGATTGATCAAATAAGCTTCGGAGTTTAAGATCATTCTCCACAAGAGCTGTTTGAGATTCAATATTTTTCTTAATTTCAAATTCTATTTTTTTATTGTTCTCTTCTAACTGATGCATAAAAGAATTAAAATGCTGGCTAAGTATTACAAATTCCATAGGTCCTTGCTCATCCATTCGGACACCATAATCTCCTTTAGCCCCTTCCCCCAGTCTGTTCATCATTTTTCCAAGAGGTTTTGTTACAAAAGCGCTGATCAAAAAAACGACCCCGACCAAAGAGAAAATGATAATAATCAAGGCCCCGATTAAAAAATTTCTAACCATTTTTAACGGGGCATACACTTCGGTAACATAACTTGATGATGCAACGATCCACTTAAATTCAGGCAAATATTTATAAATGACTATTTTTTCTCGCGCCTTGGATTCATTCAGATTTTTCCAGTGATATTTAATTTTCCCCGATTTTTTTTCTATCATTTGCTTTAAAAAATGAGTCGGATTATCAGACTGTCCTAACAAATTACCTTCTGAATATTTGGGGTGAATAACGACATTCCCAGAATCATCCACGATGTAGGCATAACCTGTCTTGCCGGATTTGAAAGAAAAAATAGCAGCTTTGAGGTCATTCAAATCTGTCAGGTGAGTGAATTCATCACGATAGGAAGATACTGATATAATCCAGTCCAATGGCTCAAAATAAGCCATATAAAGCGCCTTGCGATGCTCATAAATTTCACCGGGAATTACCCAATTATATTCCAGATATCCTTGTTTAATCTGCACCTGTTGACGAGCAAAGTCCATGTTAGAAATATTTGATCCCTGTATCTGTTTATTGGGATGCATAAGCACTATTCCCTGACTATTAAGACAATAAATATATCCGCTTGCACCCACGGATTGACTTAAAAATACCTCTTCAATATTTTTTATGGCCTGTTCTTTTGTTAAATCCCCGGATGTATATCTCTGATAATAATATTGTGCAATTTCCAGATTTTTTTGGGCAATGCCATGGAGTCGGTTTTTAATAGAGACAGAGACTGATGTTGTTATCAGATTCACCAAAGAATCAGTAGAATCCTGCAACTGCTTTTCAATGTTTGTTTGAAGATTTTTTTTCACCTGGTGATATGCAAACAAGCTACTCAATAAAATCAAGGGAATCAAAACAAACAATAACGTCAATAACAGCTGACTGCTAAATTTTAATCTCGTAAAATTCATAAACCCTAATAATCTTAAGCGAATTTTGAAAATCTAACTTCAGTTTCCTTAATCATTCGATCAAACAGATCTTTTACCGACGGGATATCATGACAAAGACCAATCCCTTGCCCACACGATATCACGCCTGCATTTATATCACCTTTGGCATACATTAATCTTGCGTTGTCTCCAGCAACAATGGAAAGTACTTGCTCAAAACTGCCCTCATTCTGTTCGATTTCCAAGCATTTTTGTGCGGCACTATTGTTCCAAACCCGATGGGTTGCCCCTATAGATCGCATAATCAACATGGTATCAAGCTCAGAAGCATTCATCAGTGCTTGTTTTAAATTATCATGAATCGGACATTCTTTTGTCATCATTAAACGGGTTCCAATAATAACGGCGCCAGCACCCAAAGACAATAATGCGGCGATTCCCCTACCGTCTGAAATGCCACCACCACCAATAACAGGAATGGTGAGTGCATCAGCCACACTGGGAACCAGAACCAAGGTACCAATATCCAGTTTACCGGTTGCCCCACCATTCTCGTACCCCACAATGGTAACAATATCGGCTCCCATTTTTTCAACTTTTTGAGCATATCGGATGCCAACACATTTATGAATCCAGGTCATTCCGGCATCCTTAAATCTTTGGCACAATGCTTCAGGGGCAGAATGTCCGGAGGTTTCAACAATTTTAACCCCTTTTTCTATCAACACATCTAAATAATCATCATTATCAATGGGCCGCATTGAAGGAAATAAATTTAGATTTACTGCAAATGGTTTATCCGTCTTCTCAAACGTTTGATCAATCGCATGTGCAAAATCCTGTTGAGTCTGATAAATTGCAGAGGCAAGAATTCCTAATCCACCAGCATTAGAAATCGCCGCAACAAAACTGGCATCAGAAATAGACATCATGGTTCCACCAATAATAGGATACTCGATCCCAAGCAATTGCATCACACGGGTTTGTAGCATAATAACCCTCTTAAATAGATTTTAAATTAACGATAAAATCTATTATCCTATCAGGCGATGGCCTTGGCAAGGAATTCTTATTTTTTTTCGTATTAGTTAGATGGGGCGAATGTTAATTGAACCGGAGTAATCAATTGAATAGGGTCATAGGACAACTTTGCCTGTCGCAGACCTTTGATCCCAAGATCCTGTTCCCGATTCAAGTATTGACATCTATCTTTGAGATATTTTGCAGTTTGTTGATTAATCATCTGGGCTGCACCTTTATATTCAATCTCTGCTTTTTCAAAGTGAATATCATAGCAGGATTTTGTTAATTGGCTGAATACAGAAAATGCAACCACCTTTTCTTTATCTGTAATTATAAGCCCTTCCAACCCGATTGATTCAAAAAATTCAAACGATATTTCCATGGCCTTCATTTCATAATCAAGTGTTTTTGAAACCATATCACGACGCGCTTTTAAAACTTTAGCAAATTCAAGCGCCTTTTGTTTAAATACGCCTTGAATCGGGTGAATTTGAACATCTGGGTACAATCTTTTAAACTGTGAAATCAAATTGCGTTTTTTTTGCAGTTTTTTTCCTGACAGTTCACAAAGATTTTTTACATCATAGATATATTCTGAATGGTCCCTATTCTCTTTTACAACATAATACTTTTCTATATCAGGAAATTTTTTTAAATATGATTGTGTGGCAAGGGTAAAATCAGGAACAAGTCCCCTGTTTTTTAAATTCAACGACAAAATAGCAAGTTCATCTGGAGAGAAATCCTCTCCAAGAGGCATGAATGCGCAATTTGAAATACCGTCATAAATCAACAGGCGTTCTTGATAAATTGTCCAGGTCATATCATAGGCTTTTTGCCATGCAAAAAGATTTGCAAAATTATACTCACAGGACATGGAGGCATACGCATCAATATAATCTTGAATTATTTTATGATCTTCAATGGAAAATCGTTTAAATTCAGGGAATTTGATCTCTTGATATTGCTGTAAAGCCTGTCCCGAAGTATACATATTATGCCCCTTTATATTTTAAAGCAACGTGCCCCTTAAGCACTTCAAATCCTAACGATTTATAAAAGGAAGTCGTTCCTGGCTGAGCCACGAGACCGATCCAGTCCACGCTATCTTCCTTTAACCGGGCGACCAGTGCATTAATAATTTTTTTACCTATGCCGTTTCCCCGATACGCTTTTAGTACAGTAACATCTTGAATATAAGCATCACTTACCCGATCGGAAAGGGCCCGTCCCATTCCAATAAGCTTTTTTTCTATAAATGCGCCCATAAAGTATGCTGAGTTTTTCACAATATGGTTTAAAAACTCAGGGTGATCATCATAGGAAGAATCCCACCAATCCGCCTGTTCATATAAGGCTTTTAAATCTAGAATAGATGCAGTTACAATTGGTTTTATCATAATATTTAAAGATGAAATTTCTGGCATATTTTTTAAATAATCCCCAATATCATAATTTCTCAATCATTTTTTGCGCAAAATAAGGCAAAACGAATGAGGCCTCATGGATCTGTGGCGTATAATATTTTAATTGTTCCTGAACTGATTTACTCACCCGTCGAACAGGTTTTTTAAGTTCTGGCCCTAATGATCCTAAACAAATGCCAATATGTCCACCAGGATATGTGGGCACCAAAAAATAAGAATAAGCCTGGATATCAAATAATTTTTTGGTGATCTTCATCAAATTTTTCACACACTCTTTATGGAGAAAAAAAGATTCTCCCTGGGTCGCAATAATACCATCAGGCTTTAATGCTGCCTTTAACCCTTCATAGAACGGCTGCTCAAATAGTTTTTCACCCGGCCCAATGGGATCGGATGAATCCACAATAATGACATCATAAGATGCTTTGTGTTCTCTGACATAGGCATCACCATCTGCAATATGTATGGTCACTCTGGGGTCATCAAATCCACATGAAAGTTCGGGCAAAAACTGCTTGGAGACGGCAATAACCGCTTCATCAATTTCACAAAAATCTATTGTTTTAATACAGTCATGACGCGCCGCTTCGCGAAGGATCCCACCATCTCCTCCTCCGACAACCAGAATTTTTTCCGGATTCGGATGAGCAAACAAAGGAATATGTGCCAACATTTCCTGATAGGCAAATTCATCAGACTCAGTTAATTGAATAATACCATCCAGAACCAACATTTTCCCATGATTTTTTGTTTGCAACAGATCTATCTGCTGATATTTACTTTTTTTGCTATACAGAATTTTTTCGATCTGGAGAGACAATGAAATACCCGGCCACATTGGACAGATTTCAGAAAACCATCCATCTATTATCTTGCTGTCGGTTTTCATGTTTATTTTCTCATGGCAATTTGTATTTTGTAGTGATCGCCCTTAAAAAAAGATGTCGCAAATTCAGCCACCTGACGAGGCTCATAAAATTTACAGCTAAAAACATCCAGATATGCCGTATTTGAAGCATTGGCAAAATGACCTGAAACCAGAGACGTTTCTATAAGCTGGGTCATGCTAAACCCTGAAACTCTTTCATCTTCACCAAAGTGAATCACCTCGCACTCGCCATACCGTTTCATCTTAATCAGGTCACAAAGCTCATATACAAAATTTTTGATTTTATCCGCATCCCGAATAATTGACGGGTCTGCATCATAAATATCCACCGAAGTTAACACCCCCCATGGATCTTTTTTGTCATGTTCTTTTTTCCAGGAGATGGGATGAATCTCAGAGTTTTTTATAATCTGCCCTACGGCTTTTTGCTCAAACGGCTTTGCAATAATCCCTCTGTTCTGGTCAGAAGATATAACAACATTTTCCGAACCAAATGAGGTTTTCATTGAATCAATTGCCACTTCCAGGTCAATATTATCTCCACAGGTAAAAATATCTACTGCAGCATAATCGTGTTCCGGCCAAGCATGGATAGTAAAATGCGACTCTGCAATAACCACCACGCCACTGATCCCCTGGGGATTGAACTCATGAAATGAAGAATTGATGATTGTTGCACCACTTTTCTTTGCCGCCTTAAGCAATGCTTTTTCCACCTGATCTTTATCCAAAAGAGCTGTGGCACTGCACTCATAATATTCGATTGTCAATTGTCTTCCCAAAGCAAAACTATTCTCTTTTTGAGAATTACTGACAAATTTTTTATTCTTATCAAGCATTAATGCTATCTCCGGTATTCAACATGAAATAATGCGAATAAATATAACCCATAAATACGGGATTTCAAGGGTAAGCAATTTTTCAAACAAATGATTTAAAAAATTTCCATGATCGAATTGAACCGATCGAACTCTGTTTGGCTCGGCATATTCTTTTTTTGAAGATTTGAAATCATACTCTTGGCATTGAACCGGACATATGGATTTACCTTTAATTCATCATCAATGGTCGATACAATCAGTGCACTATTATAGTGTTGAATATATTCATCAATATGAAGATTATCTTTTTCTATGGTTTTAGCAATCTGCATAGACTCCATAACGTAATCATGCCCCCCATAAATTTTGGTTGTTCCCGGCAATAAAATAAGTCTTTTAATCGATTTGAAAAAAGCCTTGAAATCTCCTGAAAAACAATTTCCCACCGTACCATTAAATAATGTGTCTCCGGTAACAATAAAATCATTGGTTTTAAATGTTACACCATCCATGGTGTGCCCCGGGGTAGCAAACACCTCTAATTTTTCCTGTCCCAACTCAATTGTTTGATCCGAAGAAATTTTGCGGCAATCAATAAATGTCGCCTTTGTTTTTTCAAGCAGTTCATCATTGCCCGAAGTATGATCAGGATGGAAATGAGTATTGGTTACATATTTTATAACAATATTATTTTGCTGGGCAAACTCTAAAATAGAATCAACACCCCCTGCATCGATGACAATCCCTTCATTATCTGAAAAAACCAAATACCCCAGGTTGTCACTAAAATATCGGAACTGTTTGATAAGCATTTAAACTCCTTAATAAAAATTTAAATCAGCAGTCATCTGTCAAGACTATATTATTGCGATGAACAATTTCATCATAATGCTTACCGCCCAGACAACTTTCAATCTGAAATGTCTTTAAACCTTTTATCAAGTTGATATCAGCTGACCTATAATTCACAAGACCGACGCCGATAACTTTATTTGACTGAGTTTTAAAAGATACGGCAGCCCCCTGTTCAAAATCACCTTCAACACTGAGAACACCAATGGGAAGTAAACTTTTCCCATTTTTCCGGATCTCATGGACGGCACCATCATCAATGACAATGCTCCCTTTGGGTGCAAGGGTATATGCAATCCAACATTTCCGACTGGACATTTTTTCCTCTTTGGGAACAAAATAGGTCCCAAGGCTTTCACCGTCAAACAGCCGCAAAAGAATATCTTTGGTATCTCCTTTTGCCACGATCATGGGAATTCCAGCAGCAGTCATCTTCTGGGCTGCCTGAATTTTACTCAGCATTCCACCCGTGCCCAATTTTCCCGGAATATGACTGGCATATTCTTCAATCTCTTTTTTAAAAACGGTTACTTCATCAATGAGCTTTGCATCAGAAAATTGTCTGGGATCTTTGTCGTACAACCCTTCAATATCAGTGAGGATAAATAAGAAATCTGCATCCATCAACAATGTAATCATAGCGGCAAGATTATCATTATCTCCCAGCTTGATCTCCTCAACCATAACCGTATCATTCTCATTAATAATCGGAATTACTTTCCAATCAATCAGTGTATGCAAGGTATTTCTGGCATTTAAATAACGCTTGCGACTATTTAAATCTTCTCCCGTTAAAAGAATCTGGGCGACCTTTTTTTGGCAAACTGAAAAACTCTTTTCATAGGCATTCATCAGTCCACTTTGTCCAATGGCTGAAATGGCCTGCCGTTTTGGTAACTCGTCTGGACGGCGTTTCAGTTTCATCTTTCGAATTCCAGCAGCCATTGCCCCGGAAGATACTAAAATAACTTCAATTCCTCTGTCCATAAGAATACTGATCTGCCTGGAGATAGATTCAATCACTTCAAAATTCAAATCATTTTGGGCGGTTATCACATTACTACCCAATTTTACCACCACCCGCCTGGCATCAGTCAATCGCTGTTTTGACATGCTATCCTCTATTTAAAATCTTTGTCTAAGGATAGATGGGTAAATGATCGGGCACCATCTCCTGCATAATCTTTTACCATATGCCCATTACCAATCATTCGCCATTGATAAATCATCAACCCCTCCAATCCCACGGGCCCTCTGGCATGAATTTTATTGGTACTGATACCGACTTCTGCACCTAAGCCAAACCTGAACCCATCGGCGAATCGAGAGCTACAGTTCCAAAAAGCATCTGCAGTGTCTGCATGATCCATAAAATAGACCGCTCTATCTTTATCTTTAGTAACAATCACATCTGTGTGGCCTGACCCATACTCATTGATATGATCCAATGCACTATCTATAGATGGAACTATTTTAATGGAAACTATCAAGTCAAGATATTCAGTTCTCCAATCTTCATCCTTGGCTGCTTCAACATCTATTAAGTCACATGTTTTTTCACACCCATAAATTTTAACACCTTGATTTTCCAATTGGATTTTCAGCTTAGGCAATATGGCAGTCGCACACGCTTCATGAATCAATATAGTTTCTGCGGCATTGCATACAGCAACATATTGACATTTACTATCTACAGATAGATCGATGGCCATCTTTTCATCTGCATGCCGATCAATATATAAATGACAAATTCCATCTGCATGACCCAGAACAGGAATAATTGTATTATCCATGATATACCGGACAAAATCATTACTGCCTCGTGGAATGATCAAATCAACAGATGTATCCAATTTCAACATCTGTCCCACATCATCACGGGTTTCCAGAAGCCCCAGCCAATTTTGTGGCAACCCGGCTTTTGTTCCAGTTTCCGATATAATAGATGCCAGAACATGGTTCGTGTGCAACGCTTCACTTCCCCCTTTTAACAACACACTGTTTCCACTTTTCAGACAAAGACAGGCAATTTGTACCAAGGCATCGGGACGGGATTCAAAAATAACCCCTATCACCCCAATGGGCCGACTAACCTTATACAACTCCAAGCCTTCATCTAATTGTGTAGCCGTCAGTGTCTTTCCCACAGGGTCTTGAAGTTTTATTAAACTTTGTATCCCTTCGCATGCATCCTGAATTTTTAAAACATCGAATTTTAGTCGTTTCAACAAAGGGGCTTCCAGGTTTTCAATTCGGGCCTTTTCCAAGTCTTTTTCATTTGCTTTAAGAATAAGGTCCTTCTTTTCGGTTAAAGCACAAATTATATTTTTTAATGCCTGATTTTTAACATCACTTGACAGTGCCGACATAGAAATTGCTGCTTTTTTACATTGTGCAGCTATTGTATGAATGTCCATTTTATTATCCTCAAACTTAATATTATTTTTTTTGCTAAACTTTAATTTGTCTATTATATTCATACGTCTGTCAAGCTAAAACAGGTATCCACCCAGATGTTGAAAACCATGTTTAAGAAAACAATCCATTTTCACTTGACCAAAACGCTCTGTCCGTTTTATAGTTTTTTTTTGCAATATATGCCTTAGTCCATAATAGCTCAAAAATGGAGAATTGTCTGACATGAAATTTGCTTTAAAAAACAAAATCATTTTCGGTGCCATTGGAATGCTAATTTTATTAATGGTAAGCTCCACTGTGGCAGTCTCAATCATTATAAATAAACAGAACAGAAACACCTCCTACGATTACCTTCAAAAAGCTTTCAATATTGCGATCGATGACATCACGAAAAATCAAGATAAGCTGCTGGCTGACTCTCGCAGAATCGCATCTGTCGATAGAATGGGCGATCGTTTTATGTATCTGCTTGATACGGGTAAAAACTCTAAATATGACATGTTAAAATGGACATACCAAAAAATTGGCGTCTCCTTATTTAATATCGCATCCGCCACAAATGCATCAACTGCCACTCTATACAGCAACGATGGGGATTTAATCGCATTTTTTAAAAAAACCAATGATCAATTAACCATTGGTTGGGTTCATAAAAAAACAAGCATAACAACAGGCACTTTTAAAAAAGATGAAAAACCTGAAAGCGATTCATGGAAGGAATTTCAAGGAGATATCGGCATCCCCATGGCGCTAAATCACCCCCCCACTGATGAGGAAAAAAGTCAATTTGAGGTTGTAGATTCAACGCTTTGCTTGAGTACTTCCATGCCGGTAATGGCTATCATATTTAACTCAGAAACATTGGAGGATACACCCACACGTTTTGGTGTAGTTCGGGCATATTATAAAATTGATGACCAATTCGTTAACAGAATGACTAAACTGGTCGGCATTCATCTCAACATCTTTTCCAGACAAAGCCTGTTAACAGGAGATGTCAGCGATTATAATCAATTCAACCAAGAAAACCTTGCTCAAACAAACCCTGACTTTGATCTGATCAAACAACCGATCAGTTTCAACAATATTAAGGTTAATAATCAAAATTATTTCCAAGGCCTTTTGCCAATTTATACTGATTCAAAACTTATTGGTGCTTTGACTTTCTTCCAATCAACTGCAGTTGCCAAAGCCAATACGTTCCAAATGATTAAATATCTTATCATCATATTCATCGTATGCATCCTTTTAATTCTGCCTTTAACCATGCTCTTTTCAAACACTCTTACAAAACCAATATCTGCTGTTGTAGCAGGCTTGAGGGATGCTGCTGAAGGTGAAGGAGATCTAACCAAGCGGTTGGAAATCACCAGCAAAGATGAAATCGGAGCCTTGGCCAGATGGTTCAACACATTCATGGAAAAACTTCAACTCATGATTAAAAGCATTTCCGATAACACGGGTGACCTGATTGGTTCGGCAAGAAGTCTTTCCAACATTTCTACTGAGATGTCCGAAAATGCAGATCAAATTTCTCTTCGTTCAGAGAGCGTAGCCGCATCTACCACTCAAATGAGTTCCAATATGGACACCATGGCAGAAGCCATGGAACAAACGGCCTCCAACATGACAATGGTTGCTGCCGCCGCTGAACAAATGAACGCCACGATAAATGAAATTGCTCAGAACTCAGAAAAAGCACGTCAAGTTACGACGCAAGCAGTTTCCCAGACACAAAACACCTCACAAATGATGAACAACCTAAGCTCTTCCGCACAAGAAATTGGCAAAGTGACTGAAACCATAACCGGAATTTCTGAACAAACCAATTTACTGGCCTTAAATGCCACAATAGAAGCTGCACGAGCAGGAGATGCCGGGAAAGGTTTTGCGGTCGTGGCAAACGAAATCAAAGTATTGGCTACACAGACGGCTGATGCAACCAAAGAAATAAAAGATAAAATCAAGGGAATCCAAGATTCTACATCGGGTACAATCAAAGAAATCACATCTATTCTCGATATAATCAATGATGCCAATGACATTGTCGCCTCCATTGCGGCTTCCGTAGAAGAGCAATCGGCTTCAGCCAAAGATATCGCCGGAAATATTGCACAAGCCAGCACTGGAATATCCGAAGTAAACGAAAATTTAGCCGCCACCAATACGGTGACAGCGGACATTAGCAATGAAATTTCTATGGTCAACACATCCATTGGCGAAATATCCAAAAACAGTACCCAGGTTAATTCAAACGCTCAGGAACTGAAAAAACTATCTGAAGTGCTGGACGAATTAATTAAACGATTCAAAATATAAAAAATCACCATAAAAATATTTCGAAAGGCACCTACTATTAAACATTGCCTTTCGAAATATTCATTTTTCTGCCACAAACAAAGTAATTAAAATAAAAACCTCTCCTTAATTTCCTAATAAAAAACTCCAATGTATTTGGAATAATAATTCTTTTAATCCCTGGATCATATAGAAAAAACTCTGGATCGTATTGAAAAAAACAGATGGAATAGGTATAAGCAAATAAAAATATATAAGCCACTCAACAAGGAGTCATTATGACAGATATCAAATCCATAGGTACAAACACAAAATTTTGTACAGTTATAGGAAACCCTATATCACACAGCCTTTCTCCTGCTATTCATAATGCAGGATATGCAGAACTTAATATAGATTTTGTCTATGTGGCAAACAGAGTTGAAGATGTAAAAAGCACTTTAGCCGGGATGAGAGCACTGGAAAACTTTAGAGGGATGAGCATTACCATTCCCCATAAAATAGAGGCCATCCAATATGTTGATACCATTTCGGATGTTGATCTTGCCATAGGCTCAATCAATTCAGTTGTGAATGAAAACGGACAGTTGGAAGGATTTAATACAGATGGCCCTGGAGCATTAAAAGCCCTTGAAGGTGCCGGTGTGGACTTCCAAGACAAAAGCATTCTTATGGTAGGAGCCGGTGGCGCATCAAGGGCTATTGCCTTTACGTTGGCATGGGATCCGAGAATTAAAGATGTGACATTATTGGACATTGATCAGGATATGTTGGAATCTTTGGGAGATGATTTAAAAAAGAAGTCTGAGGCGACAATTTATACCCATGTCATGAATGATGATACTCTCTCTTTAGCTATGCAAAAAGCGGATATAATAATTCATTGCACCCCCATTGGTATGCATCCCAAAGAAGACGCTTCGTTAATTGATCCTAAACTTTTTAGAAAAGGCCAGGTAATCTTTGATATTGTTTATACGCCTCTTGAAACGAAACTGCTTAAAGATGCAAAAGCTTGTGGCTTACAGGTTGTCTCCGGCGTGGAAATGTTTATACACCAGGCAGTCCTTCAATTTGAAAGATTTACAGGAGAAAAAGCTCCCGTTCAAACCTTAAGAAATGTCGTAATGGAGCACTTAACAAAATGAATATCATATTGATTGGATATCGGGGAACCGGGAAAAGCGTGGTGGGTAAAATTATTTCTAAAAAATTAGAACTCACCTATATGGGCATGGACAATAATATTGTAAAAAATGCTGGAATGCCTATCCCACAAATTGTTGAAACCTTTGGCTGGACAAAATTTCGAGATCTTGAGACCCAGGAGACAATGGCGATTAAAGAGTTAGATGGCATCGTCGTTGATACCGGCGGAGGCGTCATTGAACGAGAAGAAAACCGAGAAATTTTAAGGAAAAATGGCTTCGTTTTCTGGCTTACAGCATCCGTTGACACTATTGTTAACCGTATTCACGATGATACTCAAAGACCTGCTCTAATTGAGGGCAAAACGTTTACTGAAGAAGTGGCCCAGGTTCTCGAAAATCGAAATTCTAAATATGAGGCCACTTCAAAATTTGTGATTAATACAGATGAACTTACTCCTGAACAAATAGCCGATAAAATAATTGGAACCATAAACAATTAAAAAAAAAGAAACCGCTTTGGTTTAGTTTATTGGAAATATTTGTATTGGTTTAAGGAAACTATGCTTTGCTTTTATTTAATACACTTCTGACAGTTTTGGCAAACTCCAATAAAGAAATTGGCTTTGTGATATACCCACTAATCCCAATACTTTTAGCCTTTTCAGGATTCATGATTGCACTAAATCCTGTACAAAGAATGATGGGGATATTTGGACTGCATTGAATAAGGTCTGTTACAAGTTCTGCCCCATTCACTTTTGGCATAGTCATATCTGTAATCACCAGATCAAAAACATCTGGATCTTTTTTAAAGATTATTAATGCCTCCTTGCTGCTGACCTGGCATGTGACAGTATACCCTAAATCCTCAAGTATTTGTTTTTCAAGTTTTAATATAGATTTTTCATCGTCAACCACTAATATATTTTCAGTCCCTCGTGGAATATCAATATTGGAAATTACTTCTTGCTGATTAATTGAAGATACTATTGTTGGCAAATATACATGAAAAGTTGTACCCTTTTTTATTTCACTATACACTGAAATATGCCCTTTAAAACTTTTTATAATACCATGGACCACAGATAAGCCAAGACCAGTCCCCTCTCCCTCTTCTTTAGTTGTAAAATATGGTTCAAAAATTTTTTTCTGTAGATCTTGACTCATCCCATGGCCAGAATCACTCACTTCAAATTTAATATATTTGCCAGGTGTCAACTGAAGATCAGTATGATAATCTTCTAAACTTATATTCACCTGCGATAAAGAGACACCTAATACACCACCTTTTTCCCGCATGGAATGGTAAGCATTGGTGCATAGATTCATTATAACCTGATGAATCTGTGTATGATCAGCCATGATAGGACTACAATCAGACTCAATATCTTGACGTATTTCTATTGTTGTCGGTATAGAAGATCTTAACAGTTTTATTACTTCTTTAAGTATCCATTGAATTCTAATTGGTCGTAACTCATGTTCTGACTGACGGCTGAATGTTAAAATTTGTTGAACAAGATCTTTAGCTCGATAAGAAGCAGATATGATCTCATTAATTTCATCAAAAATTTGATTATCTTCATCAAGTTGCATTTTAATAATATCTGCATACCCCATAATAGGAGTTAAAATATTATTAAAATCATGAGCAATCCCCCCAGCTAGCGTACCGATCGCTTCCATTTTCTGGGCCTGCCTCAATTGTGATTCAATTTTTCTTTTTTCATTAATAACCTGTCTGTGTTCTATCACTTCTTTTTTTAAGGCAGTATCTGTGCTAAACAGCTCATTGGTCCTTTTTTTTACTTTTTCTTCCAATTTTTGATTTAATTTTTTCAAAGCAGTTTCTGCTAACCGTCTTTTAAAATTAGCTAAAATCAATTGCCAGGAAAACACTCCTAACAAAATCAACAATAACACGTCTGCAAATATGAGTGTTGTTAAGAACTTATTATCTTCTTTATGCAGATCCTTAGGTAAAATATGAGACACAATCACCCAGAAAAATTCATCTGAATTCAAATGAGTTGAACTTTTTTGAAATGCTTTAGATGACCCACCACTGGATTTTATACCTTCTTTCAGAGGAAAAATTTTAATGAATGTCATTAAGCCCATTTCATTAAATAATTGCCCATTATCATTTTTAATAATTTCCTGCCAAACATTTGGATACTGATATTGTATTTTTTTTTCATGACGCGCCTCAAACATAAATCCCCACTCATTTTTCGGGTCTATCCCTTTTAGCCAATAGCCTTCTGAGTTAAGTAGCATCATATGACCCGGAGAATCTAAAGAAAGTCTTAACAAATCATCAAGAAGTTTTTTACCAAGAAAATTTATGATAAGGGCCCCTTGTCTTACATTACCTTTATCAAATATAGGCATGCCAAACCGGATCATGGGTTTTAAAGGCTCTTCAATTTTACCTTTTTCAATATTTAAGTCTAGAGGAGACATAAATATCTCACCTTTTGCAAGCAGATAAGTATCTGTAAAATAGTACCGGTTTCCCTTAAACTGCAACTGATCTTCTGGAACTGAGAAAGGCTCATTTCCTTTTAAATCAACACGAATTTTTTCCATTCCTGTTTCATCCAATACCCTGATCTGATCATAAATTCCCTTATATTTACTAAAGGCTAAAAAATCTAATTTCACATGCGAGGCTGAATTTTGGTTTTTGGGGATAAGGAAATCTTGCAATCTTGCTTCTGCCGCAATCACATTAATATCAGATATGATCGATTTGATTGTCTGTTGAATAAATTCTTTTTGCATGGCCAATGAATTAATTTCTTTAGCCTTTAAGACTTCTTCTTGGGTTTTTATAAATTGGAAATAATATATTGCCCAAGACAATAGAATTACAATAAAAACAAAAGGCAAAAAAATGGAAAAAAACTGTTTTAAAAGCGTCTTTTTATGAATAGGTGATTTTTGATCCATTACATTCCTAATAAAACATGCTTATATTTCATTTTCTAATTTTGACTTTCGTCAATTTTTTATAAATGTTTTTCATATGCTATTTTTGAAAAAGAAGTCCCTAAAACTGGACATATTGTGCTTAATCCGTTACGAATTTAATTTATAATACGACTTGCCTATAATCCCAATTGCTTCTACGGAAGGTACGATTTATAACCTGATTAAGGCAGTATGGAATATTTCAGTTATTTGGTCAAGATTCTTTTAATTAAAAAATGACACTTACCCTCTCCTAAAACAATGCCATCCAAAAAATAGCGATTTATCGATTAGGACCATTATCCAAGAGTCGACTGTTTTTTATTACAGTGCGAAAAAACCTACTCTTAAATTAAAAAATAATATCATATAAAACACCGACTTTATATGATATTCTCCACGGATACACCATAACAATCAAGAACGCTAATTACCGAAGGATTTTTCATACGCAAAGGATTATCATTATCAGGCAACCTTTCAATGCTGATATCAGGATCTTGTGATTGAAAAAACATACACGGTTAATATTGATGTTAACAGCTGAACAATTCTATATTATGAATGTGTCCAATCGCACACTCATAAAATTTTAATCTAATACTTTCCGTCTTTTTTGCCGGATAAGGGCCCGCTAAACACTGTTTTTTATTCAGAACGTTGACTTTTAATTCTAACCATATTAATATTTTGCATGCGAAAGACATATTACATGAAAAAAACTCATTATGAAAACCTACTGACAGGATTTAGCCTTAAAGATCAAATCTTATTCGAGTGATTTCTCAAAAATTTGATCTGGATTTAGGCATATTAAGTCGGTGTACAAACATTAATATAAAATTGAGGTGTGAGACATGCTGTTATTAAATCCAAACAATTATCAGGACAGAAAATACCCGGACGAACGGTCCCGAGAAATCATGCTAAAAACCATTGAATGGTTTGAAAATAAAGGCATAAAAAAGATGAAAGATGACTATCGTTCCCGGGATTTCACTTATGATTTTGCCGAGTTCATAAAAAAGGAACGGATATTCGAAACCCTATTCCTTCCGAAAGGCTATGGGGATGCTGATCAGTACTACAGCACCTACCGCATGTATGAATTTTCCGAAATCTGTGGGTTTTACGGCACAGCATATTGGTACATGTATCATGTCTCAACTTTGGGACTGGATCCTGTTTTGTTAGGAGATAACGAGGCCTTCAAGCACAAAGCTGTTGAAAAACTCCGGGAAAATCCACTTTGCGCATTTGGTCTGTCTGAGCAGGAACATGGAGCAGATATTTATTCTTCATCAATGCGACTTCACCCATTAGAAGACGGCACCTATCTTGCGAAAGGTTCCAAATACTATATCGGTAACGGTAATGAAGCCGGGATCATTACCGTTTTTGGCAAAATAGATGGTACAGACGATTATGTTTTTTTTGCTGTGGATTCAAAGCATGAAAAGTATGAATGCGTTCAAAATGTAATTTGGGCCCAAAACTACGTATCTGATTTTAAACTACATGACTACCCAATTACCGAGGATGAGATCCTTTCAAGGGGCTCCAAAGCCTGGGATGACATGCTCAATACCATCAATATCTGCAAGTTCAATATTGGTTCCGGTGCCACAGGTATTGTTACCCATTCCTTTTATGAAGCCTTAAATCACGCCTCCAAAAGAAATCTCTATGGGAAATATGTTACCGAATTTACCCATGTAAAAAAACTCTTTGTGGATGCCTACTGCCGCCTGGCAGCGATGAAACTTTTTGGTCTCCGGGCAACCGACTACATGCGCTGTGCCTCTGACAATGACAAGCGCTATCTATTGTATAATCCTATCATGAAAATGAAGGTGTCACTACAGGGTGAGGAAGTTCATGAACTGCTCTGGGATATCATTGCGGCCAGAGGTTTTGAAAAGGACATGTACTTTGAACAGGCTGTGATTGAATTGCGCGGTTTCCCCAAGCTTGAAGGGACTCGCCATGTGAACATGGCCCTCATCGTGAAACTGATCGCCTCTTATTTCTTCAATCCAGGTGGATTTGATGAAATCCCCAGACTGACTGGCAATGAAAATGATGATTATCTGTTTCATCAAGGGCCCACAAGAGGATATGCAAAAATACAATTCCATGATTTTCGAAAAACGTATGCTTCAAAAAAATTGCCCAATATTGAAATTTTCAAAGAGCAGATTAACGCTTACGAAGAATTTTTGATGGTTTCCGGGATGGAATTAAAAGATCAAATGATGGACGATTTTGATTATCTCCTCTGCGTGGGTGAAATATTTACACTTGTTGCCTATGGACAGCTTATTATCGAAAGTGCCGCAATTGAGGCTATCGATGACGATCTATTGGATCAGATTTTTAATTTTATGGTCAGAGATTTTTCTCAATTTGGTGTTGAACTTTATGGAAAAAGTCTATCAACAAAGTCTCAACAGGGCGCCTGCATGAAAATGATCAAAAGGCCATTTGTGGATGATGAAAAATTCAAAAACGTATTAAATAAACATGTATATTCATTAATAGACGCCTATGAAATGGCCCCTTAAATGATATGTTGCGCCCCTGAGACTGTATTAATTGAGAGTCAGGGGCGCAATCCTAGGGTATCATAAGCGTATTAGAAGGCGTAAGAAATCCCCACGCCAACATAGCTATTGGTATCTAAAAGACCACCATCCGATTTTTCTTTCAGGTTATCATCATCAACCGCATTAACATAAGTTACGCCAGCTGAAACACTCCAGGCGTCTGAACAGGCATACCTAAAAGACAGGGCGGCAGTGTAATCATACAAGCCGCCGTCACTACCACCCGCGTTTTTAGCAAACTGATCTCCTGCATATACGACGGATGCGACAAGCTCAACACTGAGTTCCTTGGTAATGTCATACCCATGGGACAGACTTAATGTAGCATAGCTGAATGCATTTATAGCATCAATATCATAATAGCCAGTTAAGCCGACAGACAATCCTTCCACGATGTTCATCCCCGCACTCACGTAAATTTCAGCAGTTTCTGCAGCCATAGCTGGGGGCATTGCCACCCAAACACATAAAAGGATTACTGCAAGTAAAGTAATGATCGATTTGCCAGTAAAGATGGTGGGAACTAAAATATTGATACATAAATTTCGTATAAATATTATAATTTCCTGTAAAGGTTTTTTAACAAATGCCATTTTGCCAATAACATAATTGTTGCAGCCATCGTTTTTTCTTGATAGCTATTATTGATATCGTAACTTAATGCTTCGATCAGGTAAAATCATGCCAGATAACATACAATCAAAAATTGAAATCACAAAACTGATCATCACTTTAACGGCAGGAATTCTTATTCCCATTGTCATCTTTTTTGCCGGAAAATCAATAGAACAGACACTAAAAGATCGGGAATTAGCACTAAAGTACGTAGAAATTTCTGTAGGCATCCTCACGGAAGAACCGACACCTGAAACAAAGAACTTAAGAGAATGGGCCATTAAAAATATAAACACATATGCCCAAATAAAATTAGACAAAAATGTAATCAAAGAATTAGAAGCAGGTTCCCTACCTGTAACCAGAACAAATACCTCCTTAACTCGAAATTACACAACACCGACTTTACCAAGGGATATTAAGTATATCATTATTACCGATTCTGAAAATCCATCGATGAAAAGTCTGAAAAATCTAATGCAAAAAGGAAAGGCAGCCGCTTCTTATCACTACATAATAGACACAGACGGGACAGTGGTTAAATTTGTAGATGAAGAAAACATTGCATGGCATGCAGGGAAAAGTCACTGGAAAGACGATCAAAATCTAAATGCGGTTTCCATAGGGATTGGACTAGTTCATTTGGCCACTAAAGATGGGAAGAACTGGTTAAATCTGGAAGAATCTCACCCTGCAGTGGGCCCCGACTACCCCGCATCACAAATTGATTCATTGATCAACTTAGTCTCAATGCTCAAAGAAAAATATAAAATATCTTTAGATAACATACTGACAAAGCAAGATATTGCACCCGGCAGAAGACAAACAGATTTATACGGTAAAGGCATCCAATCCATAAAAGAACAAGTTAGAAGATTAGAAAATAACTAACCTCTCTAATATTCGATCATGAATCTTTATCGTGTAGTTGCCAGGTTCTTTAAACATGCTTATACTCAAGGCAATGGTATCCAGAACAATAGGAAATTAAAAATATTCTGAGGAGATGATCATGACAGAAAAAAAGAACCTGCTAATTAAAAACATTCCTTTTTCCACACCAATTGATATTGTTGATTTTGTAGAATACGAACAAGGAAGTGTTGTAAGCAAGACACTTTCAAGTAAACCGCACATCAATATTACCCTGTTCGCCTTTGATGAAAATGAAGAAATCAGTGCCCACACCTCCCCTGGAGATGCAATGGTCCAGATTCTGGATGGGCAAGCCCTTATCACCATTGATCAAAAAGAAATCAATGCCTCAAAAGGCCAAGTAGTGGTCATGCCGGCAAATGTACCCCATGCTGTAAAAGCATTAACACAATTTAAAATGCTACTAACTGTGGTTAAACAAAATATCAGTATCGGTGGCATGGGATAAGATTTTATTGAACACCCGCGGCACATCGGATATTAATCCTGCAATTTTTCTTTGCTGACGATATAAGGCGTGCACCCGGGTGTGGATAAGATTTTGGAAAGATTACCACGCTGCTGCCGGAGTCGGATGGCCTTAAAAGCTTTCCCAGCAATATACTCGACACTAAAAACAAAACCAACCCCATCCCATTTATCCATGGCATGTAAATATTATCACTTCCAGCAATTAGCAGGCCAGCCACCCAGACAGTTCCAGTGATTGCAATATAGCATTTTTCCCCTAAAGTTTTTTTATTGTGTTGCATTTTAGACTCTCCCCTTATTTATGTTTTTCATTTTTTGTTGAAAAAACTAAACACACTATTTAAAAAAAACCTACCTATATTCCCGACAACTCCAGACAACCTTACCGATGATTCTCACTTTATCCGCATCTTCTTTGATCAAAAAGATAGGTTCATAATCCTTATTGTCACTGCATAAAACCAATTTATCTGGGTGCTTTTCCAAGCGTTTTACCAGAATCGTGTCATCCACACCGACAGCATATATGGCTCCGGCAAGCACCTGTTTTTGGGATTGATCAATTAACACCGTATCGCCCTCTCGTATAATCGGTTCCATACTCTGTCCAAAAACTTCCATAGCGACCATGGCGTTTGCTGAACCCTTTTTAGATAACCAACTTGTCTGAAAAGACAAATAGTCGGTAACACTTTCATCACAGTCAAATGATCCGGTTCCGGCAGACAATCTTGCTGCAACCTTAGGAATATACTTGAAATCAACATCTATTTGGGATTCTTTGCCGATAAAAACACTTCCAACACCGGTTTCAACCCACTTGGGATTCAAAGCAAATTTTTTATAAAGCTTAACGATCCACTTATCAGGGATCTTATTATTATTTCTTGCATGGGTAATTCCTGAACGATTAATCTCCAACTCATCTGCAAGTTCAGATTGAGAACGGATACCTGTCACGTTTAGGATTCGCTTCATTAATGCATCAATTTTATTTTCAGCTTTATTTTCAGCCATGCCACCCTTTTTTAACTCTAATAATTTAAAGTTATATATTACTTACATGGCTGTTGAAAAAATACAACAATTTTTTTTATTTTTTTTGAAACAGGATGTTTTGCAGTGTGAATCGCATCAATAAATGAACCAATTTTAATAACGCTATTTGAACCAAATTAGACTTGTTCCCAAAGCACGTCCATATTTTCTATTTTCATGATAGGCTTAAATGCCTTGAAATAACTTATCGTTGAATTAATATTTTTATGCCCCATCCACTTTTGAATTTGTTGTATAGAAATCTGAGGCCATAGTTCAAGGCATGAAATTGCAAAACTGTGTCGTAGTCCAATGGGGGTAGCCTGCCTACCGGTTATCCCAGCTTTTTTCATGTTTTTTTTATTATACGCCAGCCTGTTGACCGTGACATTAACCAAACTGGTTGATTAGATAGATTCTCTTGTCGTGGGAAATAGGTTGATATTTCTATTGAGAATACAGATGGCAAAGGAATAAACCTTTTTGATAAATTCCCCACTCTAACCCCAAGTAAAATATGACCATTTTTAACATATAACTGATCAGGAAAAACTATAGTAGCTTCACTAACTTTACAACCAGTATAATACAACATCCTGCAAAAAATTCTTGGTTTTGTATCCATTGTATCAACTACTTTCTTAAACCGATGACGCTCTTTAGTCGTCAGAAACAATCTTTCCCCATTTTCAAACAGTATTACATCGTTGCAATAGTTCATCTCAGTTAACTCCAACAACCAGACACTTCCGTGCGGCTTCGACAAGTTCTTTGGTAATTGAACTTAGACCATTGACCTTCATAATTCGTTGTATTTGAGAAAAAAGTCGATTTACTAACCTAAAATTACCAGAAGTCATACGAATTACAGTCGCCACCGCCTCTTTATCTGAAAAGTCATCTAACTTTAATGATAAACCAAGTTTTCCCCAATGATGTTGCAATACAAATTCCATTTCCTCATCAGAAAGCGGTTTGTAAGCATGTGAAAATTCAACTCTTGAATAAAACTGAGGATAACGAGATATTTTTTTCTCTATTCCTTGCATTCCAATGATGATAAGGCCAAAATTATCTCGGTCATAACGATCACGCAAATGCTCAAGACTTTGCACCTTCCCAAAAAACTGTTGTCTGGGTTAAGCCACATTTTTCAGGTTATACCATGCCTGCTCACAGTGAGCAGGCGTTTTCCATCCGTTGGACGAATGCTTTCTTCTCTGATTATAATACATTTCTATATATTTATAGAGAATTCTTTCAGCCTCTTTAAATGTTTTAAATCGTACATGATGAATTAATTGTGCTTTAATTGTATGGAAAAGGAAACCCTCCATCAAATTTAATGTGGTCGGTTTTTATTCATTGTTTTATTGTGGGTAAACGATGAATATGATAACCTTATTTTTATATACCACATCGGTTTTTATATTATTCAATATTTTCAACTTATAATTAAGGATGATCCTATGAAATTTGGAGAGAAATATTCTACAGGTGTAGTATGGCAGGATTTTCAACATAGACAATTAATAGACCTTTTGTATAAGTTGAAAAAAGAAAAGGTGGAGAAAGCAGATAGTAATGTAATTAGACTTTCTGCTGCCTTTCTTGCTATGTATGTTCATCACCATTTTACCCTTGAAGAAGAACACATGGATCTTTACTGTTATCCGGGTATGGAGTTACATAAGAAAGGGCACAAGGATTACATTAAAAGAATAAAAGTATTTCGGGAAAAACAATTTGATTGTGATGATAATGCCGTTGATGGTCTTATTCAAACCATCAGTCATTGGATATTGAATCATATTTTAACTGACGATAAAAAATTAGGTAGTTATATAATTAAAGCTGAGCAAAAATCTAAGTGATGAGAATCCACCCGATTGAGATGTCATAGTCAAGCAAAACTAAAAATGAATCTTTTTAGCATACAACTAATTGAAAGGTTAAAGTACAGCATAAAACAATGACAGACCAAATCAAGTTTTCCCATAGCTTAAAAAATATTTTTAAAACCCCAACTTTGATGTCAATTCTCTTTATCTGCTTCGTAATAGCAGTAATTTTAACCAGCTACAGCCGATTTTATATAATGCCGGTATTTTCAAGCCTTCTGATTCAAAATATTGAAAAAGAATTAGCCTAAAAATCACAGAGAATAAAAGCGAGTCTTTTGTCTATCTATGGGCTCCATTAAAGAGAAATAGTTTTCCCGTTCGCCGAGTTATTTTCCATAACCTTTTTGGGGCTCGGGAAAGATTTACCATCCAGTTGAGTGAATTCAAAGGAGTCCTCCAGCAAAACAGTAAACTCTGGGACAGAGACCGGACGGCTGAAGAGGTAACCTTGTACGGCATCGCAATTCAGGGCTGATAGAAATTCCAGTTGATTAATATCCTCTACCCCTTCTGCAATGACCTTCAACCCAAGATTATGTGCCATGGAGATAATCGCCTTCACCATCATAGCATCATTTGGATTAGATAAAACATTTTTAATAAACGAAAGATCTATTTTAAGCTGGTCAACCGGAAATTTTTGTAAGTAGGCTAAAGAAGAATATCCTGTACCAAAATCATCCATGGCAATTTTTATACCATATTTTTTTAGCTCATTTAGATTTTGAATAGCAGTTTTTGGATTAATCATCATTGCTGTTTCTGTGATCTCAAGCTCAAGATATTCCGGAGATAGTCCGCTTGTTTCCAGAAAATTTAACACTTTTCGGCTGAATTTTTTTTGTCCAAACTGGTGACCGGAAACATTGACTGCCAGGGGTATTTTCTCCAAACCTGCTGTTTGCCATGTCATATTCTGAAGACATGCTGTTTCTATAACCCAGTCGCCTATGGGTATTATCATACCCATCTCTTCTGCCAACGGGATAAATTGTGCTGGGGAGATCATTTTCCCGTCTTCAGTTTCCCAGCGTATTAGGGCTTCTGCACCTATTATCTTATTCGTGTTCAGTGCCACTTTGGGCTGATAGTAAAGACAAAACTCCTTTTTTTTAATGGCCTTTCGAAGATTTATTTCAAAATCCAGCATTTCTAAAGAGCTTTCATTCATAGATTGTGAATAAAAAGCGAAATCATTCTTACCTTTTTCTTTAGCATAATGAAGGGCGGTCTCTGCATTTTTTAATAAATCTACAATAGAATTGGCATCATCAGGATAAACGGCGACCCCAATACTTGCAGAAAGGATCAAGTCTCTTTCAGCCACCCGCATGCTTTTTGACAACGTTTCATACAAGCGGTGGATGACCCGATTAATTGGATGAATTCCTGATGTATCTTGAAGCAAGAGTGCAAATTTATCTCCATCTATGCGTGCGATTGCCGGATTTTCTTCAGACAACCATGCAAGGTGGTCACTATCCCTTAATGTTGTTGATAGCCGCTGGGAGATAACCTTTAGGCATCTATCTCCTATAATGCGTCCCAGGCTTTCGTTAATTCTGTTAAAATCATTGATATCAATCAGTACGAGGGAGAACCGTTTAAGATAGCGATTTGAATAATTAAGCATTTTACCTAAGAACACATTGAAAAGTCTGTGGTTTGGTAAACGCGTCAAGGAATCATAAAATGAATGAAAATGAGCGTTATCAGCTGCTTTTTTTTGAACAATCCCCAATGCGAGTCCGTCAGCAATAGAAGACAAGGCATCTAACACCGCAGCCGTGAGTTTAATTTTAGAAAACATACCCAAAACACCTATCATTCGATTCTTAACGATCAGTGGATGACCGGCAAAAGCGACCATTTTTTCTTTTATGGCCCATTCTTGGTCTCTAACCTGAGGATCACCGATGACAGAATTCGTCAGGTAAGGTTTTTTGTTCTGGGCAATGCGGCCAATTTTAAATTCTCCAACCGATATATACTGATGATTGCCATTTATGTGTGTATACATACCGGCACTTGCCATTAATTCAAGTCGGTCTTCCTGATGGTCAAAGAGCCAGATTCTGGCAAAGGCAACTTCAAGGTTATTCACAACTAATTGACAGCATTTTTGCAGTAAATTGTTAAGCTTTTCTTCTTCAATCAAGGCGAAATTGATATTAGCAGCCAAAACCGTAACTGCTTTTCGATCTCTTATTTCTTTTTCAAGCATCAGATTCTGTTTAATAATCTGATCATGATATGTTTTAAGCCGTAAACTGCTCCTAATCCTGGCTAGTAACTCGACCTTATCAAATGGTTTATTAATAAGATCTACAGCACCCATCTCTAGTGCATCAAACTTCAGTTCGGGATCTATTTGGCCGGTAATCATGATGACAGGAATATGTCTTGTGACTTCATTTGCTTTAATCATTTTTAATAACTTTAAACCTGATGTCTGGGGCATCAAGATGTCGCAAATGATTAGATCAATGTCATGTTTTTCCAGGAAGGCTAATGCGTCATCTGCACTTTGAACAAAGTTCAAACCCCATTTGTCTTTTTGTTTATGAAGCAATCGTTCTATGCTGGTTAGCTGATCAAGATTATCATCTACAAATAGAATGTGTTTCATTTATCATATCCGTCCCAATAAATTGAAAGTTGAGTTAACCCATATGTTTCAGGTTGCAACGGTGGTGATGTCCGCAATCATTGTTTGATTACGGACACTTTCCTTAGTAATATAAAGAGCCTTATCCGCTTCATCGCTGATCATTATCCCGGTATCAAAATCAGGGTAAGAGGCGATACCACAGCTAAATCGACAGGAAAACAGCTCTTTTTCCCCGAGAGTCATAATCGCGCCTTTTTTAAAAAGTTATAGCCATAAGATTACATAAATCTTATTATTTCTATGTTTGTGGCAATAGTTCCTACAAAGTTATAACTACAGGTCAGAATCTTTCCGAATAGCCTCAAAATGCATCCTGCATATTTTTGGTCGCCTTTAAAATATGCGGATCAAGATGACTGCTGGGCTATTGGCTGATGAAATCCCAGAATAATTTTCCCGTCTGCCTACGAAGCCTCCAACAGATCAAAACCAGTTTTATTCGGTATTTCCCGCTCTTTTGAAAAAGGAATGATATTTCAAATCCGATTTCAGAATATGGTTTGTCCACCAGTCATTTAGAAACTCCTGGATATCCGCCGGAACCGATTCCTTACGTTGCATCGTGTCTTCACATAGAGCTACAATCTTAATTCGGAATGCTTTATGCTCTTCTTTTTGATGGGACAGTTCAGGATATCCATGTTTTTCAAGAAGGGTTTCTTCCATCTGAAAATGTTTCCTGGCATGTATTGTCAGCTCATTTAATATGTCTGAAATCTTTCCTGACCGAACGGAAAGATTGGCACACTCGGAAATAGAGTTGATTGTTTTCAATATTTGTTTATTCTGGTCGTCTAACTCGTCGATCCTAACCGTATATGAAGAATCCCAGTTTATTGAATTCATATGGCAGTTCCTATTATAAAGCACATTAATATATAGTGGAAAGTCATGAAAAAATTATCAACAACTCGTTCGAAAAGCCCTTTGCATGTACTGGTCGAGTTTCGGCCTGAATGTCAGAATCTAAAAACAGAAAAATGCTTTTCGTAGTTTTAATTGTACTTAAAAAAAATCGAACGTGAAATAATATACCAGAGTTGAGATTGTCCTGTAAATAGGTAAGAACCCTTATTTTTTTGTGGTCTACATTGACTTTCATTAAACATTCAGAGAAAATCCGTGATGCAATATTGCGTAATTAGTTGATAAAATTCAGAATTCATGTTTTCTTTGCTTCCGAAAAAAAGATAAATTTTATGGAAAATCTTGCGATATATTTACCCTAAATGTTTAATGGAACCCTATATTGGAGATAATGTTGATTAGGATAAGAATACTTGAGTGCAGCACAAAGACTTTAGCCAGAGTACCAGAACTT